>NZ_CP087112.1:605759-908639 GCF_025643255.1 Halomonas sp. 7T
GGTGCCGATGTACAATCTGGGTATTCCGTCGCAGCTAAAGGCGTGGTTCGATCGCGTGCTGCGTGCCGGTGAGACCTTCCGCTACACTGAAAATGGCCCACAGGGTTTGATTGAAGGCAAGCGGGCGATTATTCTCGCTGCTCGTGGCGGCCGGTACGCGGGCACCGAGCTTGATAGCCAAACGCCACATCTAAAAACCATGCTGGGCCTGATGGGTATTAGCGATGTAGAGGTGGTATTTGCCGAAGGCTTGAACATGGGAGATGCTCACCGTGATGCCGCGCTGAAAGAAGCCTTCCAAGCCATTGACCAGCTTGTCGCTGCGCTCTAAACCAACATTACCAACCCAACGAGGTCATCATGCCACGCCCGGAATTGCTTGAGCAGATTTACACTATTGTGGATCAGATTCCGGCAGGGCGGGTCACCACCTATGGGCGCGTTGCAGCAATGACAGAGGGCGCGACTCCGCGCATGGTGGGTTCGGCCATGCGTCACTTGCCTGATGGGCATCAGTTGCCCTGGCACCGGGTAATCGCCGCTTCGCGGAAGCTAGCTGATCATGGTGGCGCTGAGCGCCAGTATCAAAAGCTGCGTAATGAAGGCGTGGTGTTTGATAGCAAAGGGCGGGTGCCTACTCATCTTGTCTGGCCTGATTGAACTAAGTGACGCGCTTTAAAAATAACGCCGCTCGAATTGAGCGGCGTTATTGGCTTACTCCTCCAGATTAGCCCCAGATTTCCATGACCAATCGCGCCAGCGAAGGTCAAATAGATCCTTGCGGCGGTCTTTCAGGTTGGTCACCGAGCCTTCGGCACGCACCACCGTCAGGCGCGTTAAATCAAGATCCGAGAAGAAGATCATTTCGGTGTTAGGCGTCGTTTCTGCCAGTACTGCATCATGGGGGAAGGCAAAGTCAGACGGCGTAAACACAGCTGATTGCGCGTACTGGATATCCAAGTTTTCAATAGAGGGTAAGTTACCCACACTGCCGCATATCACCACGTAGCACTCGTTTTCGATGGCACGTGCCTGTGCGCAGTGGCGTACACGCAGGTAGCCGTTTTTGGTGTCGACCCAAAATGGCACGAACAGAATATCCATATCCTGGTCAGCCAGTAGGCGGCCAAGTTCCGGGAATTCCACGTCGTAACAGATTAAAATGCCCACGCGCCCTGCGTCTGTGTCGAATACTTGCAGTTCGTCGCCACCCTCAATCACCCAATCGCGGCGCTCTTGTGGGGTGATATGCAGTTTAAATTGCTTCTCTACTTCGCCGTCTCGGTGGAAGAGATAAGCGACATTATAGAGTCGATCATCTTCACCCACCTCAATCATAGAGCCGCCAACAATGTTGATGTTGTATGAGACTGCCATTCTCGACAGTTCGCTCTTGAATCGGTCGGTAAAGCTTGCAAGGAAGCGTATAGCGGCCGTCTGGTCTTTTTGGGCGGCGCGATCTTGCAAGCCCATCAGTGGCGTTGTGAAGAGCTCGGGAAAAACGGCAAAGTCGCTTTGGTAATCTGATAACGCATCTACAAAGTATTCAATCTGCTGTAGTGCTGCTTCAGCAGAATCGAACTCACGCATCTGCCACTGCACGGCACCGACGCGAACTTGCGTGGGGCGGGTATCGAGCACGCTTTCAGCGGGTTCAAACAGGATGTTATTCCACTCAAGTAGAGTGGCGTAGCCACGCGACTGTTCATCTTCTGGCAGGTACTTACGCAGTAGTCGCTTTACCTGGAAATCATTTGCCAGTTGAAACGATAAAATGGGGTCGTAAATTTCTTTACGAGAGACTTTTTCAATATATTGGGCTGGCGTAAGTTCTACTGCGTGTTGATGATATTCAGGTATACGCCCGCCAGCTAAAATAGCGCGCAAGTTGTGTGACCGGCACAGTTCTTTGCGTGCTTCATATAAACGCCGCCCCAGACGATAGCCACGGTAGTCGGGGTGGATCAGCACATCCAGCCCGTACATGGCATCGCCATCCTCATTGTTGAGGATCGTTTCACGATGGCCGATGAGGTCGTCATATTTATGCGGATTAGAAAACTCGTCGTAATCGACCTGGACGGTTAGCGCTACCCCTACCAATATTCCATCATCCTCAATGGCAATTTGGCCATCGGGAAATTCCTTGATGAGCTTGTCAATGGTGTGCTTTGGCCACGCACCGCCGATGTCGTGATACACCGCGTCCATCAGCGTTTTGAGCTGTTCGTAGTCATCGCTGTTGAGATTGCGAAGATTAAGATGCAGGTCTTCTAGGGACATGTATAAGGTTCCCGGCCGTCGAATGAAGTTAGCCTATTGTATCATTGCTGAGCGCTGCTCGTTTTATCGGCTGCCACCGAACGGACCAGCGGCCGCGTAAGTGTCTGCGCCATTATCACGCCAGCGAGAATTAACAGCCCCCCTATAAAGTGGAAGCCAGCCACGCGTTCGCCTAAAAAAGCCATCGCGATCAGCGCACTAAAGAGCGGCATTAGATTGATAAAAATGCTCGACTGGTTGGCGCCGATTTGGCGAACTGCGCGCATCCACAAAAAGGTGGTGATAATGGAGGCAGGAATACCCGCATAGAGAATCAACCAAATATTGTGGTTATCGACCGGCGTCATTGGCCCCATTAAGTAGGGGGGCAACAAGAACAGCACCGCAAAGCATACCTGGGCATAGAGCATTACCCAGGGGGGTAAGTTCATTGCCCAGCGTTTAAGCATTACGCCATAAAGCGCGTAGCAGGTCGCTGCAACAACCATTAGCGCGTCACCATAAGCGACCTGGAGTTGCAGCAGAGAAAGGGGGTTACCCCGGCCAAGCAGTACGGTAACGCCCACAAAAGCGAGCACGCCGCCAACGACACCGCCCAACGTAGGCGGCTCACGTAGAATGAGGGCGCTTAATAGCACGGTTAAGAGGGGCACCATGGCGGCGAGTATGCCCATATTAGTTGCGGTGGTCGTTTCTGCCGCTACATAGGCAAGACCTTGCCATAACCCCATGCCTAATAGCCCCAACAACGCGAGTTTGGGCCAGTTGCGATATATCTCTTCGCGGTAGCGCAGCACCGCCGGTAATACAAACGGGGTCATGACTACCAAGGCTAGTAGCCAGCGTAAAAAAGCGATGCTGCTAGGCGCAATCGCACCGACGGTTAATTGGTTAATGGTCATATTGCCTGACCAGATCAATACCGTGGCCAGGGGCGGTAAAAAATAAATCAATGGCATAGCACGTTCCCTTATCGTTAGCCGGTTAATGTGACTTGCTTTGTTGTGAGGAGCAAGTGCTTTGCCATAATGGATGATGGTTTCGCAAGACGCCTAAAAGGTGACAGATTAAGGAGGGTAAAGGACTGTACCTCAGGGAGCGTATGTCATACGCTTGTTTGAATATTCTTAACAATATAATGGAGTGCCGTGATGAACCATACGCCCGCTTACCCTCATCTTTTTCGCCCACTGACTCTCGGCCATTTAACGCTTCCCAATCGTGTGCTAATGGGGTCTATGCATACCAATTTGGAAGAAGCGCCCAATGGCTTTGAACGCTTGGCCGCCTTTTATGCTGAGCGTGCACGTGCGGGCGTTAGCTTGATCGTTACGGGGGGGATTGCGCCGAATGCCGAAGGTGCGGTGTTTCAAGGCGCTAATGCGCTAACCGAAGAGTCCCAGCTGCCTGAGCATCGGCAGGTGGTAGACGCGGTGCATGAGGCGGGCGGTCATCTCTGTATGCAGATTCTTCACGCTGGCCGTTACGCTTACTCCCCGGAGCTAGTCGCGCCGTCCGCGATACAGGCGCCCATCAACCCGTTTACTCCGCGGGCGCTTTCAAGTGACGAAGTGGAGCAGCAAATCGCTGACTACGTGCGCTGCGCACAGCTTGCCCGGCAGGCGGGTTATGACGGTGTTGAGGTGATGGGGTCCGAAGGCTATCTGATCAATCAGTTCATCTGTCAGCGTACTAATCAGCGGGATGACGAGTGGGGCGGGAGTTTCGAACAGCGTATCCGCTTTCCTGTGGAAATTGTTAAGCGTATTCGTGCCGCCGTTGGGGAACGCTTTTTGCTGATTTTTCGCCTCTCGATGATTGATCTGGTCGAAGAGGGCAGCACCTGGGAAGAGGTGGTGCAGCTAGGGCAAGCGATAGAAGCTGCCGACGCGGACGTGATAAACACTGGCATTGGCTGGCATGAAGCGCGTGTCCCCACTATTGTTACCAGCGTTCCGCGCGCCGCTTTTACCGAAGTCACTAAGCGCATTAAAGCAGCGCTTTCCATTCCGTTAATTACTACCAACCGAATCAATATGCCAGAGGTTGCCGAGCGCGTGCTGGCTGAAGGGCACGCCGATATGGTGTCCATGGCGCGTCCTTTTCTGGCCGACCCCGCGTGGGTACGCAAAGCCGAAGCCGGCTTGGCGGAAGAAATTAATACCTGCATCGCCTGTAATCAGGCGTGCTTGGATCATACCTTTATGGGCAAGCTGACCTCTTGTCTGGTGAACCCCCGTGCTTGCCACGAAACGGAGTTGAGCCTTGACCCCGCGCAAACACCTAAGCGAGTAGCGGTGGTAGGCGGTGGGCCGGCAGGCCTTGCAACCGCTGTCGCAGCGGCGAGCAGGGGGCATCATGTGGTGCTGTTTGAGCGTCGCAGCGAGCTAGGTGGGCAGTTTAACTATGCGCGCAAAATTCCCGGCAAAGAGGAGTTCAATGAAACCCTGCGCTACTTCCGCGTGATGTTGGAAAAGCATGCGGTCGAGGTACGCTTAAACACGGCAGCCACCCCCGATAACCTAGCGGAGTTTGACGAGGTGGTGATTGCCACCGGCGTGATGCCCAGAGAGCTGGCGCTTCCAGGGGCTGATCACCCCAGCGTGCTTAGCTACGCAGAAGCGATAGAGCAACCTGAACGGGTAGGCAAGCGTGTCGCGGTCATTGGCGCAGGTGGCATTGGATTTGATGTGTCGGAGTTATTAGCCCACCAAGGGCATCCTTCACTGGACATCGCTGACTGGTGCGATGAGTGGGGCGTCGACCTTGCCATGGGTGATCGCGGGGGGCTGAAGGCGCCCATGCCGCCAGCCTCGCCGCGGGAAATCGTCATGCTGCAGCGCAAACGTTCGAAGCCGGGTAAAAATCTGGGTAAAACCACGGGCTGGGTGCACCGCGCATCATTAAAACAGCGGGGTGTTAAAACGTTGACCGGCTGCGAATATCTTAAAATCGATGATGCAGGCTTACATATTCGTCGTGATGACGAAGAGCAGGTGCTGGCGGTCGATACCATCGTCGTGTGTGCAGGCCAGGAGTCGGTGCGTGATTTAATCGCGCCGCTTACCCAAGCAGGCGGTCGTGTCCACGTGATTGGCGGCGCAGATGAAGCCGCCGAACTGGACGCCAAGCGTGCGATTGACCAAGGTACACGTCTTGCCGCTACGCTCTAGCCTCGCACCTGGTACGGGTGACGTGACCGTTGAAATGGCGATAGACTGGTTAACCCATTTAGCTGTTAACCACGGTTAAATCTCAGGTGCGGGTGGCACCCAGCCCGCGCCGTACGACCGCGAGATAAAAAGGACTATCGCCATGCCCTCGGAGTGTACCCCACGATTTTTGGCCAGTGATAATACGTCCGGAATTTGTCCGGAGGCCATGCAGTATCTGTTAGAAGCTAATCAAGCCGATGACTTAGCCTACGGAAATGACCGCTGGACCGCCCGTGCCGCTGATCGTTTTCGTGAAATGTTCGACTACGATTGCGACGTGTTTTTTGTCTTTAACGGCACTGCCGCCAACTCATTGGCGCTCTCTGCGATGGGGCGTAGCTACCACAGCGTAATTTGCCATGAGCTGGCGCATATCGAAACGGACGAGTGCGGTGGGCCCGAGTTTTTTTCCAACGGGGCTAAGCTGCTCACCTCACCAGGGGCGAATGGTAAGTTAACGCCGCAAGGTATCGAGGCGCTCGTCACTAAGCGTAGCGATATTCACTACCCCAAGCCCAAAGTGGTTTCGCTCACTCAGGCAACTGAAGTGGGCACGGTGTATTCGCGGGAAGAGCTGCTCGCCATCCGCGCCATGGCGGATAAACACGATCTGCGCCTACACATGGACGGCGCGCGGTTCGCAAACGCCTGCGCCAGTCTCAACGCTAGTCCCGCTGAGCTCACCTGGCAGGTAGGTGTCGATGTGCTGTGCTTTTCAGGCACCAAAAATGGCCTTGCGTTTGGTGAGGCCATTTTATTCTTCAACCGTCATTTAGCGGAAGATTTTGCCTACCGCTGTAAGCAGGCAGGGCAGTTAGCGTCGAAAATGCGCTATGTTTCCGCGCCCTGGCTGGGGCTGTTGGAAAGCGGTGCCTGGTTAACCAATGCGCAACATGCAAATGCCATGGCACGCTATTTATCGGAAGGATTACAGGCGCTACCTGGGGTCTCACTGATGTTTCCGACTCAAGCGAACAGTGTCTTCGTTGAATTACCTCCCCATGCTATTGAAGCGTTGAAAGCCAAAGGGTGGACCTTCTACACCTTTATTGGCGCCGGTGGTGCGCGTTTTGTGTGTGCTTGGAACACCACTATCGAGTTGTTAGATCAGCTATTAGACGATGTGAAAGCGGTATTAGAGTAACGCCCACCGTGTTTTTATGCCGTCGCGCCGCCTTATGGCGGCGTTTTGCGTTCTATGCAGTGCAACTTTTTTATCTAGCGAAGATGGGCGGAAAGCTTTTCAACGCAACTAAACCTCTTTTGTCGTGCTCATAACTGTAACGCTGCTGCGTTGAAGGATTAGTAATTACTTTTTGCTAATGCTGACTACGCTGATAAAGCGACACCTCGTTTTGCACGCCGCGATAACGCTGTGTTTGCGCGGTAGATGCCTGGGGATGGGCTACAGGAGAGTTCAATGAGCATTTTTGATCACGTTCAAGACCGATTCGCCCGTGTGCAGCAGGAAGACATTAGCCTTGAGGAGTATTTGGCGCTTTGTCGCCGCGATCCTAAGGTATATGCCAGTGCTTCTGAGCGCATGCTGGAAGCCATAGGCGAACCTGAAGTGATCGACACGGCGAAAGATCCGCGTCTATCACGCATTTTTTCGAATAAGGTGATTCGCCGCTACCCTGCCTTTGCTGAATTTCATGGAATGGAAGAAGCGATTGAGCAAATTGTGGCCTATTTTCGCCATGCCGCCCAAGGGCTAGAAGAGCGCAAGCAGATCCTCTATCTATTAGGGCCGGTGGGTGGCGGTAAGTCATCATTGGCTGAGCGTTTGAAGCTGCTGATGGAGCGCATCCCCTTTTATGCCATCAAAGGGTCGCCAGTATATGAGTCGCCGCTAGGGCTTTTTTCTCCCGAGGAGGACGGCGAGCTGCTGGAAAAAGAGTACGGCATTCCCCAGCGCTACCTGCGAAGCGTGATGTCGCCTTGGGCGGCTAAACGCCTTAAGGAAGCCGGCGGTGATATTTCCCAATTTCGGGTAGTGCGGCTTTACCCCTCGCGCCTCAATCAAATTGCCATTTCCAAAACCGAGCCGGGTGATGAGAACAACCAGGATATTTCGTCGCTGGTCGGTAAAGTAGATATTCGCCAATTAGAGCTTTACTCCCAAGACGACCCCGATGCCTACAGCTTCTCAGGTGGTTTATGTCGCGCCAATCAGGGGCTGATGGAGTTTGTGGAGATGTTTAAAGCACCCATTAAGGTGCTGCATCCACTGTTAACCGCGACCCAAGAGGGGAACTACAACCCCACTGAAGGTATGGGGGCGATTCCCTTTGATGGGGTGATCTTAGCCCACTCGAATGAATCGGAATGGCAGGCGTTTCGTAATAACCGTAACAACGAGGCATTCCTGGACCGGGTTTATATCGTCAAGGTGCCCTACTGCTTGCGGGTTTCCGAAGAGATCAAAATTTATCAAAAGCTGTTGGAGGACTCTTCGCTCAACGCAGCGCCTTGCGCGCCTGATACGCTACGTATGTTGGCACAGTTCTCGGTGCTTTCACGGCTTAAGGTGCCAGAAAACTCCAGCATCTACTCGAAGATGCGCGTTTATGACGGCGAAAATCTGAAGGATACCGACCCTCGGGCTAAGTCAATCCAGGAGTATCGCGATGCGGCCGGTGTAGACGAGGGCATGCAGGGGCTATCGACCCGTTTTGCGTTCAAGATTCTCTCTAAAGTGTTTAACTTCGATAGTACCGAAGTCGCCGCTAACCCGGTGCATCTCCTCTATGTGTTGGAGCAGGCACTGGAGCGTGAGCAACTACCTTCAGAAGTGTTCGAACGCTATATCGGTTTTATTAAGGAATTTTTGGCGCCCCGCTACGTTGATTTCATTGGCAAGGAGATTCAAACCGCCTATCTGGAATCCTATAGCGAGTACGGCCAAAATATTTTCGACCGCTATGTGACCTACGCTGATTTTTGGATTCAGGATCAGGAGTATCGCGACCCCGAAACGGGCGAGCTGCTTAATCGTCAGTCGCTTAACGAAGAGCTTGAAAAAATCGAGAAGCCGGCGGGTATATCTAATCCGAAAGATTTCCGCCACGAAGTGGTTAATTTCGTGTTGCGTGCCCGGGCGCAAAATAACGGCATGAACCCCAGCTGGCAGTCTTATGAAAAACTAAAAGGTGTTATCGAACACAAGATGTTTGCCAACACTGAAGAGCTGTTACCGGTTATTTCGTTTAATGCTAAAGCGTCAAAGTCGGATCAGAAGAAACACGAGGACTTTGTGGCACGTATGGTAGATCGTGGCTATACCGAGAAACAGGTTCGGCTGCTTTCCGAGTGGTACCTACGCGTGCGCAAGTCCCAGTAGCGGATAATCGGGAGGTCGTATGACCTACTTTATTGATCGCAGACCTAACGCGAAGCATAAAAGCGCGGTCAATCGACAGCGCTTCTTAGAACGTTACCGTAAGCACATTAAGCGTTCGGTGGAGGAGGCGGTGAACCGCCGCTCCATTACCGATATGGAGCGGGGGGAGAAAATATCCATACCCACTAAAGATATTTCTGAGCCGGTTTTTCAGCACGGCCCTGGCGGTGCGCGCCATATCGTATCGCCGGGAAATAAGGAGTTCTTAGAGGGCGATAAAATCCGCCGCCCTAGCGGTCAGGGCGGTGGGGGTGGCGCAGGAGAGGGCGGTGCGTCTAATCAGGGCGAGGGCGATGATGAGTTCGCCTTTACGCTGAGCCGGGAGGAGTTTTTAGAATTTGTCTTCGACGGTTTGGAGTTGCCGCACTTGCAACGTAAGCCGTTGAAGTCACTCGAAGAGATAAAAATGGTGCGTGCAGGGCTGGCGCGTGATGGCGTACCGTCGAGAATTAGTATTACTCGATCAATGCGCGAAGCGTACGCACGTCGTATTGCTATGCGTGCGCCCATCAAGCGTGCGTTGAAAGAGGCGCAGGAGGCGCTTGCCGCAGAAGAGCGTAAGGATCCTGTATTGCGCAACCCGGCGCGGATCACGGAACTCAAAGCAGAAGTAGAGCGGTTGGAAAAGCGTATTGAAAAGGTGCCGTTTATCGATACCTATGATTTGCGCTACCACCAACTGGCCGCACAGCCCCAACCTTCAAGTCAGGCGGTGATGTTCTGTGTCATGGATGTCTCGGGCTCCATGACCCAGAACCATAAAGACATCGCTAAACGGTTTTTTTTGTTGCTCTATCTATTTTTAGAGAAACATTACGAAAAGGTTGAGCTGGTGTTTGTGCGTCACCATACCGCCGCCAGGGAAGTTAATGAGGAGGAGTTTTTCTACTCCCGAGAAACCGGTGGCACTATCGTCTCAAGCGCACTGAATCTGGTTAATAAAATCATCGAGCAACGCTATCCCGTTGGGCAGTGGAACCTCTATGTGGCCCAGGCTTCTGATGGAGACAACTGGGATGATGACTCAAATATTTGCCGGGACTTACTGGTCAAGCAGCTCATGCCACAGCTGCAGTACTTCGCCTATGTCGAAATCACCCCTCACGACCATCAGTCACTTTGGCACGAGTATGAAGCGGTGGCTGAGCAGTTTTCAGAAAGGTTCGCCATGCAACAGATTGTTGATGCGGGGGATATCTACCCGGTCTTCCGTGAGCTGTTTAAGCGCCGCTTAAGCCAGGAGCGGTAACGCGAGTTAAGGAGTGCGCTATGAGTGTAACCCGCAAGCCAATAGCGACCGGTTCAGACTGGAACTTTAGCGTGTTAGAGCGCTTTGATGAGGAGCTTGCCAGGCTCGCTGATGAGTATCGTCTGGATACCTACCCCAATCAAATAGAGGTGATCACCACTGAGCAGATGATGGATGCCTACGCCAGCGTTGGCATGCCGGTAGGCTACCATCACTGGTCGTTTGGTAAGCAGTTTCTTGCCGTTGAGCAGGCTTACAAGCGTGGTCAGATGGGACTCGCTTACGAGCTGGTGATTAATTCTAACCCCTGTATCGCGTATTTAATGGAAGAGAATACCTTGATGATGCAGGTATTGGTTATTGCCCATGCCTGCTATGGGCATAACTCTTTCTTTAAAGGTAATTACCTGTTTCGTGCCTGGACCGATGCGGACTCCATTGTGGATTATCTGGTGTTTGCCCGTAAGTACATTGCGCAGTGCGAGGAGCGCCACGGGGTTCATGCGGTAGAGCAATTGTTAGATGCCTGCCACGCGCTACAAAATTATGGCGTTGATCGTTATAAGCGACCTTCACCTATTTCTGCTGAAGAAGAGGCCAAGCGGCAAGAAGAGCGCGAAACGTATCTGCAAACCCAGGTCAATATGCTGTGGCGCACTATCCCTGAGCCGCCCAATGGTGTCGCTCCGCTGCCGGGTAGTCTGCAAAGCGATGATGACCCGCTGGGATTGCATGAGGGGGGCTGCTACCCGCCTGAGCCGCAGGAGAATCTGCTCTATTTTATCGAGAAAAATGCACCGTTATTAGCGCCTTGGCAGCGTGAAATTGTGCGTATTGTACGTAAATTGGCGCAATACTTTTATCCACAGCGTCAAACGCAGGTGATGAACGAAGGCTGGGCCTGCTTCTGGCACTACACGTTAATGAATCGACTCTATGACGAAGGTAAAGTCAATGAGGGGCTGATGCTGGAGTTTTTACAATCCCATGCAGCGGTTATCAATCAGCCAGGCTTTGATAGCCCTCATTACAGTGGCCTGAATCCCTATGCGCTGGGTTTTGCAATTTTTATGGATATCAAGCGTATCTGCGAGGCCCCCACCGAGGAAGATAAAGAGTGGTTTCCTGAGATCGCAGGCAGCCAGTGGCGAGACACCCTTGAATTTGCTATGCGCAACTTTAAAGATGAATCGTTTATTCAGCAGTTTTTGTCGCCTAAAGTCATGCGGGATCTTAAGCTTTTTTTGATTGTTGACGATGACCAATCAGAAACGATGGAGGTCGCAGCGATTCATAATGACCGGGGATACAAGCGGGTGCGTAACGCACTTTCAAGCCAATATGCGCTTTCGCTACGCGAGCCGAATATTCAGGTGGTAGAGGCCGCGATACGGGGTGATCGTTCGTTAACGTTGCATCACGTTCAGGATAGTCGCCGTCCTTTAGGTCGCAGCGTTTATCCGGTGATACGCCATTTGCAGCAGCTTTGGGGATTTCCAGTACAGCTGGTTTCAATAGAAGAGGGGAGAGTTACCCATCGTTTCCGCTGGCCGGTAGAGGAGGAAAGTAAGAACGCGAGTTAGCGTGTCAAATTTGTTCGCCTATAAAAACCATTACCCCGCAGCAAGCGCGGGGTAATGGTTAACGGCGTCAGCTTAGTAGCTGGGTGTTATGCTTTGGCAGTCCAGGACTGACACCAGCCTTTCGGCTCGACACTGTTTTGTGGGAAAAGCTGGCAACCTTCGTTGCTCTCTGTGTAGAACATGCAGTTATCGCAAACTTCGCCATCCTCGTAAGCTGGGTGATCGCTTGCCTCGCTTGCGACTTCGACGTAGTTAAGTGCCTGCGCCGTTGGCGAAGAAGGGTCTAAGCGGGGCAGCTCCTGTGCAAAAGCAGTTTTCGACAGGATGCCGGCACCAAACGGCAGGGCAGCCAGGCCCAGCACGCTGTTACGCATGAACTTACGACGGCTTTGATTAGCCATGGTGTCTCCTTATCGTCACGGACTGACGTTTGATCATAGTTAGCGGGTGGTGGTTCCACCTCTTTAACGCTCCAACACATAATACGCATACGTAGTATATGGAGGCATCAAAAACATGCTAGCGCATGCTTAAAATTAGTGCGAATAACCTGATAAAAGCGCGACAATTAGTCACGTTTTTTGATCATGCTTTGCCCTGACCAGTTGGCTGGTATACTCAACAGCCTGTTACTGTGCAATTTTTATACTCTTTGTGAGGGTGCTATGCAAAACGCCGTTATTTTAATTAATACTGAAAAAGGCCAAGTGAAAGCCGTTGCTGAACGGTTGGCCGATGTAGAAGGCATTAGTGAAGTGTACTCCACCTGTGGCCGCTACGATTTGGTGGCGATTGCTCGAACCCGCGATTTTGAAAGCTTAGCAGAGCTGGTAACGGAGCGTCTTAACGCAGTTGAAGGTGTCAGTGATACAGAAACGCTTAATGCGATGCAGGTGCATTCACGCCATGATTTAGAGACGATGTTTTCGCTGGGTTGGTAGCGCTCTATATATGGTTAAAACACTCTAATACGCGCTTGCAGGCACGCTGAAAAGATAATTATGCAGGGGAGAGGGGCTGTTGGGAACATCATTTTTGCGCTGGCGCCGGCAGGGACGCCGCCTGGGCATCGCTGTGCTGTTTGTGGTGGTAGGTACCGGCTTATGGGAGTACCAGGAACGCCAGCATAAAGATGCTTACACATGGATGGGCGTGCCTACTTGGGATGGTTTTCACCCCAAAATGTTTCATCGCGTATTGCGTAATGAGGGGTTTTTGGTCGGATGGTCAGATGTGCGGGTAAATCCTCTGTGGGTGAGTTACCAAGTGGCTGCGGTGCCAGAGGATACGCGGATTGGTTCAAGGCCTAACTTTCAAACCGATTGGAGAACGTTGTGGCCAGTTAATACCAACAGCTACGCTGGCAGCGGCTACGATAGAGGTCACTTGGCGCCTAACTATGCCATTGCCGCTGTGCACGGTCGCAGTGCTCAAGTGGATACGTTCTTAATGAGCAATATGACTCCCCAGCGGCCCAACTTAAATCGTCAGCTTTGGCAGCGCCTTGAAGAGTCTGTGATGGATCACTTCGCGCCGCGTTTTGACCGCCTGCAGGTTATTACTGGGCCGGTATTTCCCGAGCGCTTCATGGACAACGTATTTAATCGCGTTGGTTTCGTAGAAGTGCCTGAAGCCTTTTATAAAATTATTGTTGCGCCCCACGATGAGGCGCCGCTTGCACTGGCATTTATTATGCCCCAGAACGTAAGGGGCAATGAGCCGCTTGAGGATTATCTAGTCACAATAGATGATATTGAAGCGCGGACAGGGCTTAACTTTTTTCCAGACTTAACGGTAGAGCTTGAATCCGTGCTGGAAGGAGAGCTACGTACTCAAGGCTGGGCCTTAGAGGAAGTTTCTCGTCGGCCAGGTCGTTTTCAGTAACGCTTGAAAGTTTGAAAAAGCCTAGCGAATCCCGGGTGCGGGTGGGCAGTGGCGCGAGGAAGATGCTTGAGGTGCCACGCCTGCCTTTGTGAGCGATCTGTTAAGCTCTGCTTATGGCAGGCAAGCGCCATAGAATCGTTGGCATAAAAATATGCAGGCGTTAGACGCCAGTCACACAGTAAACAGCTAAAAATATAGCGCTTCTCAACAGAGCGCTCACGCAGTCTGAAGAGACTTAGCTGAGTAAGAAATTTTGGTGAGTAATAGTGTGTAAATTACTACTAATCTGAAGGGTATTACTTGATATGGTGCCCAGGAGAGGACTTGAACCTCCACGTCCATACGGACACTAGCACCTGAAGCTAGCGCGTCTACCAATTCCGCCACCTGGGCATATCATTCACAACATATACCAAGCATGGGCTGCTTATATTCGTATGGTGCCCAGGAGAGGACTTGAACCTCCACGTCCATACGGACACTAGCACCTGAAGCTAGCGCGTCTACCAATTCCGCCACCTGGGCGAATATAAGCTTAATGCCTATGCCACTTGCGTTTGCACCTAACCATATTATGAAAAGGGGATAACATAATATGATTTGGTGCCCAGAAGAGGACTTGAACCTCCACGTCCATACGGACACTAGCACCTGAAGCTAGCGCGTCTACCAATTCCGCCATCTGGGCAAGTGGCGCGTATGATACCGGGGTCGCCGTTAAATGCAAGCCCCGCCAGACGTTTTTTATGCCTCAAAACCCACATTTACGATGCCAGGTGGTTGGGTGATTGAACATGCAGCGCTATACTGCATGCATGACCAAACAAAACATGAATTTATTCAGCTTTCTGGACATTAAACCAGCCGCTGAACGAGCTAGTAAAAAGCTAGCTAAATGTCCCCGCCCGCAGCATTTTTTTGCTGCGCTTATTATCCGCCTCCCGCAGCCGCCACTAAGGATGTTGATCGCATGAAGTATTGGACGTTGAGTGATGATCCGCACGCTGAGCGCGAGGCGCAAAAGTACGATAACCCTGCGCCTAGCCGCGAATACCTGTTAGCTGCTTTGGAAAGCTACGGCAAGCCGATTACCCATGAAAACATGAGTCGGATGCTCGGTATTGAAGACGAAGACCATTTAGAAGCTGTGCGTCGGCGCATGGCGGCTATGGAACGCGATGGCCAAGTATTGCGCGATCGTCGCGGTGCCTATGCGCTCATCGATAAGCTTGATTTAATTAAGGGCAAGGTGCTGGGTCATCGTGATGGCTTTGGCTTTATCCTGCGCGATGATGGTAAAAAGCCTGATCTTGTACTGCCTCCACGGCAGATGCGCCGGGTATTCCACGGTGACCACGTGTTGGTTCGTGTGAGCGGACGTGATCGCCGCGGGCGGGATGAAGCGACGATTGCCGATGTCATTGCACGCAATACTCAAACGATTGTGGGGGTATATCGCAGCAATTCGCCGGAATTTGGTGTGCTAATTCCTGAGAATCCTCGCATCACGCAAGAAGTGATTATTCCCCATACGGCCAGCGCGGGCGCTAAAGATGGCCAAGTGATTTCTGCCAAAATTGTCAAGCAGCCGGAAACCCGCGTTCAACCGGTGGGTGAGGTGATTGAAGTGCTGGGTGAGCGTATGGACCCCGGCATGGAAATTGATATTGCGATTCGCAGCTACGATATTCCCGCTGAGTTTCCGCCTGAAGTGCTAGACCAAACGAGCGGCATTTCCGCTGAAGTGTTAGAAGAGGATAAGCAACACCGGGTAGACTTACGCGATATACCGCTGGTCACCATTGACGATGAGTCTGCCAAAGATTTTGACGACGCGGTCTGCGCTTGGAAAACCAAATCGGGCAGTTGGAAGCTCTTAGTCGCGATTGCGGATGTTTCTCACTATGTGCGCCCCGGCACTGCGCTTGATGATGAGGCCCGCACGCGAGGCAACTCGGTCTATTTCCCCGGCCAGGTAGTGCCGATGCTGCCTGAGTTGCTCTCTAATGGGCTGTGTTCGCTCAACCCTCATGTAGATCGCTTGGTGATGGTTTGTGAGATGAACATCTCCAAGACTGGTGCGATTAGCCGCTACTCCTTCTATGAAGCGGTCATGAAGTCTCACGCTCGCCTTACCTATAACAAGGTAGCGGCAATGCTTGATAATGACAGCGAAGAGGGGGAGACGCTGCGCAATGAACACAAGGCGCTTGTGAAGCCCCTGCAGAATTTGCATGAGCTGTACGGCCTGCTGCGCGCCGCCCGGGAAGAGCGTGGAGCGATTGATTTCGATACCACTGAAACGGCGATTATCTTTAACGATGAGCGCAAGATCGAAAAAATTGTGCCGCGTACCCGCAACGATGCCCATAAGCTCATCGAAGAGTGCATGCTGGCCGCTAACGTGGCTACCGCTCGGTTCTTGGATAAGCACGACTTGCCTGCGCTTTACCGTATTCATGAGCGCCCCACCCCTGAGCGCCTCGACAAGCTGCGCCTTTTCTTAAGCGAGCTGGGGCTTTCAGTGGGGGGAGGGGATATGCCTACGCCCCAAGATTACCAAGCGCTGCGGGAAGTGATTATTGACCGCCCCGATGCAGACATCATCCAAACGGTGATGCTGCGCTCGATGAATCAGGCCGTTTATTCACCACAAAACGAAGGCCACTTCGGTTTGGCGTATCAGGCGTACGCCCACTTTACCTCGCCGATTCGTCGTTATCCGGATCTGCTGGTACACCGGGCTATTCGCTCAGTGATTCGTGGTCCCCGCCAGACCAATACCGTAGTGCGGGTAGAAGGCGCGCCGGTGGAGCCGCCGAGTAAGTGGTGCCCCTACACCTTCGAGCAAATGCTGGAACTGGGTGAGCACTGCTCGATGACCGAGCGCCGGGCAGATGAAGCAACCCGCGATGTTGAGAGCTGGCTCAAGTGTGAGTTTATGTCCGACAAGCTGGGTGAAACCTTTGACGGCACCATTGCCTCAGTAACCCAGTTTGGTCTATTCGTTCGCCTGGATGATTTCTACGTGGAAGGGTTAGTCCACGTGACGTCGCTGCCCTCTGACTACTACCACTACGAGGCAGAAAAGCATCGCCTCAAAGGCGAACGAACGGGCACTACCTATCGTCTGGGTGACGGCTTGACCGTTCAGGTGGCTCGCGTCGATATGGATGACCGTAAAATCGACTTTGGTTTGGCTGATGAGAAGCCCCGCCCCCGCCGCCAGCCGCGTAAGCGTCGTGGTGAAAGCGGTGGCCCAAAAGCGGCAGCAGCGACGGATAAACAGCCCACCCGTCGTGGCCCTCGCCGCACACGCAACAATTCGCGTAAACCTTCACAAAGTAAGGGTTAAGCATGAAATCGTCGTCGTCTCGACGTAATCCACGCACTGCCATTCGCACGCCGGATGGCTTAGACCAAGTGTATGGCATTCATGCCTTGGAAAGCCTTCTTGAGAGGGGCGAAACCCCGCGTGAGTTGTGGCTTCAGCAAGGGGCAGGCAGCCGCTTGAAAGAGGTTGTTGCTAGCGCGCAAGCCGGTGGAGCACGCGTTAAAGAGCAGCCTCGAGATGTGCTTGATCAGCTCACTCAAGGGGCGGCTCACCAGGGCGTTGTGGCGTTTTGTCCTCCGCTGGTTCCCGAAGGAGAAGAGTCGCTGTGGCTAAAGCTGCGTGCATGGCAGGCAGCTGCACCGCCGCTGTTACTAGTGCTGGATGGCGTTACCGATGTGCATAACTTCGGTGCCTGCCTGCGTAGCGCTGATGCGGCAGGGGCACATGGTGTTATTGTGGCCAAAGATAAGGCAGCGCCGCTCAACGCAACGGTAAGAAAAGTCGCCTGTGGGGCGGCAGAGGTTGTGCCGGTGTACCAGGTGACCAATTTGGCGCGCACGTTAGCAAAACTTAAAGATGCCGGCGTATGGATTACCGGGACAGCTGGAGAGGCTGACGCTAGCGTCTTTGAGATTGATATGACCGGGCCAACAGCGCTTGTCATGGGGGCTGAAGGGAAGGGAATGCGCCGCTTGACGCGGGAAGCCTGCGATAATTTAGCCAAGCTGCCTATGGCAGGGCAAGTCTCCAGTTTGAACGTCTCCGTCGCCACTGGAATTTGTTTGTTTGAAGCCGTTCGGCAACGACAGCTTGCAAGTTAACTACCCGCCCACTAAAATGCTTGCGCCCGTTTATCTATAAGCGGGCGCAAGGTATTGGCTAATAACCAGTACAAAACACAGTTCTGCTTGATGTCCTGGCGCCCATTGCTGTTTGCGGTAAGCCACGGGCATTTCAGTTAACTCCTTGCTTCCCTGTCGTCTGCGCGTTTGCGTGAGCACACCGGAAGCTGTCAAACCGCAAGGAGATTCCATGCGTCATTATGAAATCGTGTTTATGGTCCATCCGGATCAGAGCGAGCAAGTGCCGGCTATGGTCGAGCGCTACACCAGCATCGTTACCGAAAACGCTGGTACTGTGCATCGCTTAGAAGATTGGGGCCGTCGTCACTTGGCTTACCCAATCAACAAGATCCACAAAGCCCACTACGTGCTGATGAACGTTGAATGCACCGGTGAGACGCTCGACGAGATCGAGAACATCTTCCGTTTCAACGATGCCATCATCCGCAGCCTAGTTGTTCGCTGCAAAGAAGCCGTCACTGAAGCTTCCCCGATGATGAAACCGGCAGAAGAAAAGCGTCCGCGTCGCGAAGAAAAGCCGCGCGAAGAAGCTGAAGAAACTGCCTGATTCAATCCACCGCACGTTTTAAGGAGCTAGTCCATGGCACGTTTTTTCCGTCGCCGTAAGTTTTGCCGCTTCACCGCTGAAGGCGTCAAGCAGATCGACTACAAAGATCTCGACACGCTGAAGGCTTACATCACCGAAACCGGCAAGATCGTTCCGAGCCGTATTACGGGTACCAAAGCACGCTATCAGCGTCAGTTGGCGACTGCTATTAAGCGTTCGCGTTATCTGGCACTGCTGCCCTACTCCGATAGCCATCAGTAAGCGTTTAACGTGATGCTGGCACTAGCACGATGGCTGATGCGTGGCACGCCCTACGCAGCAGGCGGGGCAGCGCTAGCAACGCTAGTACCTTGGCTGTTCTGGTTAGGAGCAGCCATTGCAGCGCTAATGACGCTACGCAAAGGCTTCGCGCCTGCGCTACCCGTTATTATTGCAGCCGCTTTACCGGCAGGCTTTTGGTGGGCACAAGGTGATGTTATTCCGTTAGCCAGCCTATTATTGGTTACGCTGATGGCTGTTATCTTGCGCGAAAGGATGCGCTGGAGCGAAGCTTTAATTGTGGGGGCCATAGCCGCTGCGGTTATGGTTCAGCTTGGCATCTTTAGTCCACCAGGTGGCACCCAGCTAATGCTGGAGCAGTTACGAGAGGGTTCGGATGAAGTCGATCGTATGCTCACAGAGTTTGCAAACCAAGGGTACGATACTCAAACGCTGGCCACGATAGTGGTGGGTGGGGTGACCGGCCTGGTAGTGCTTCTAGCAGGTATTGCGTGTTTAGCGCTTGCGCGAAGTTGGCAAGCTGGGCTTTATAATCCAGGTGGCTTTCGCGAAGAGTTTCATGCGTTACGCCTAACCCCTAAAGAGCTAGCTATTTTAGTCGTGCTTGGCGTGGTGGGAATGATGCTAGGTGCGCATGCGTTAGCAATGTTGGGCTGGATTCCGCTATTGGTTGCTGGTGTTGCGTTAGTGCACGGGTTTATTGGATTAAAGGGGATGAACGGGCTGTGGCTGGTAGCATTTTACGTGCTACTGATCACGACCTGGCCCACGATTCTCATTGTGCTGCTGTTGGGGCTGATTGATACATTCGCGAACGTTCGCGCACGCCTTGCCCGCAGCAATTGACAAGAGGTTTACGAGATGGAAGTCATTCTGCTCGATAATATTGGTAAGTTGGGCGGCCTAGGTGACAAGGTCACTGTAAAGCCAGGCTATGGCCGCAACTATTTGGTTCCTTACGGCTTAGCCGTACCGGCAACCAAAGAGAACGTAGAAGCGTTTAACGCACAGCGTGCCGAGCTTGAAGCCCAAGCCGCTGAGCGTAAAGCAGAAGCTGAAGCACGCGCTGAGCAGCTTAACGACATCGAACTGTCGTTGGTTTCTAAAGCGGGTGACGAAGGCAAGCTGTTCGGTTCTATTGGTCCTCGTGATCTGGCGGACGCTATTTCTTCTGCTGGCATCGACGTTGCCAAGAGCGAAGTGCGTATGCCGCAAGGCCCGATTCGCCAAACGGGTGAATACGACATCGCTCTTCACCTGCATGCAGATGTTGACGCTGTTGTACGCGTGGTTGTTGTCGCAGAGTAAACACTCTCGCCAATGCTGACGCCTCAAAGGGCGCGGGAATTCCCGCGCCCTTTGTTTTTTATAGCTAATAGTTATTTTTTATAGCTGATCGTTCTTCCAGCTTGTGTTTAGGCGCTGGTCAAAAGCGCGCGTCGATTAAATGCGCTTTTTGAATGTCGCTTAGCGTTAATGTCTCGCTTATGGTGTGGGCGGGGTTGCGTTAACATAAGCGTCGTTGTTGGCTATGTTTTTTGTCAAGGAGCTTGCTATGCAAGACCAGCCTTCTGCTGATCAGGAAACGGCAGCGCTTAAGCTGCCGCCGCATTCGTTAGAGGCGGAGCAGTCGGTGTTAGGCGGGCTAATGTTGGATAATCAAGCTTGGGATAACGTCTCAGAGCGCTTGGTAGCCGACGACTTTTATCGCTATGAGCACCGCCTTGTTTTTAACGTCATGATTCATTTGGCGGAATCGGGCCAACCTTTAGATGTAATAACGCTTTCTGAAGCGTTGGAAGCCAGAGATCAGCTCGACACGGTGGGTGGGCTAGCGTTCCTCGCCGAGCTTGCTCGCAATACCCCCTCAGCCAGCAATATTCGTGCGTATGCGGACATTGTTCGCGAGCGAGCAACGCTACGTAAGCTCATCCGTGCGGCGAATCAAATAGCCGATGGGGCTTTTTCCCCCCAGGGGCGGCCAGCGGATGAGCTGCTAAACGAGGCTGAGCGGCTAGTATTCCAAATTGCTGAAGAGCGCCCAAAGACCGGTGGCCCTATCGGCATGAGCGAGCTGCTCACAAAAGCCGTCGACCGTATTGATGAGCTGTTTAATCTCAAAGGCGAAATGACCGGGCTGTCCAGTGGGTTCCGCGATCTCGATGAGATGACCTCTGGCTTGCAGCCTTCAGACCTGGTGATTATTGCTGGCCGGCCCTCCATGGGCAAAACGACGTTTGCCATGAATCTTGTAGAGCATGCGGTCATTTCCAGCGATAAGCCGGTCATGGTGTTCTCCATGGAGATGCCCGCTGAATCACTGATGCTGCGCATGCTGTCATCGCTAGGCCGGATCGACCAAACGCGTGTTCGCTCAGGGCAGCTGGAAGATGAAGATTGGCCGCGCCTAACCTCCGCTGTGAATTTGCTTAAAGATAAGCAGCTGTTTATTGACGATACCGCCGCGCTCTCACCGAATGAGATGCGCTCACGCCTGCGCCGCGTGGTGCGTGAGCACGGCAATATGGCGCTGATCATGATCGACTATCTGCAGTTGATGCAGATCCCAGGTTTCTCTGAAAACCGCACTGGTGAGATTTCTGAAATTTCCCGTTCGCTGAAAGGCTTGGCAAAAGAGTTTCAGTGCCCGGTTGTGGCGCTTTCGCAGCTTAACCGCTCGTTAGAGCAGCGTCCCAATAAGCGGCCGGTGATGTCGGATTTGAGGGAGTGTGTCACGGGAGACACATTAGTGATGCTAGCCAATGGGGAACGGCTGCCTATTCGGGAGCTGGTAGGGCAAACCCCGAACGTTGTGTCGCTAGGAGAGGATGGAAAGCTGCACTGCTCTGCGACGGATTTAGTGTGGTCAGTGGGTACTAAGCCGGTCTTTGAGGTTTCTCTTGCCAGTGGGCGGCGCATACGCGCGACAGGTAAGCACCGCTTAAAAGCGCTGTGGGATTGGAAAATGGTCGCCGACCTTAAGATAGGTGATCGTATTGCATTAGCCAGGCAGTTATCCGAGCCTGAGTGCCCGATAGTGTGGGAGGAGCATGCACTTATCCTGTTGGCCCATTTGTTAGGTGACGGCAGCTATGTCAAAGGCCAGCCACTACGCTATACCACCGCTAGCGAAGCGAATAGCGATGTCGTGAAGCGCTCTGCCGAGCAGTTTGGTTCGAAAGCGACTCGTCATGCGGGACGCGGGAACTGGCATCAACTCGTTATCGCTGGCAATGGTAATCGCTGGCATGCGCAAGCGGTGGGACGCTGGTTGAAGTCACTAGGTATTTTTGGGCAACGTTCTGCTGAAAAATATATTCCGAGTGATATCTTTAAGCTTTCCAATCAGCAACTTGCTCTGTTTATACGTCACCTGTGGGCCACTGACGGTAGTATTACAACAGATAAAAATGGTCGTACACGGCTCTACTTCTCTACGGTTAGCCGACGTCTTATCGATGATGTCAGCGCACTGCTGCTGCGTTTCGGAATTGTGACCCGAATTCGTCATGTAATATCGGGAGAAGGGGGAGGATGGTATACCGCAGATGTATCTGGAAGTGATCAACAGCAGCGCTTTGCACAGCGAATTGGTGCGTTTGGGCATCAGGAGGCAGCGCTAGAGTCGCTTAAAGTGGCGGTCGTCGAGGCTAATACGAATATCGATACCTTGCCTCAAGAGGTGTTCGATTATGTTAAGCAGGTAATGGTGGCCAAAGGGATAAGCCAGCGGCAAATGGCTGCAATGCGTGGTACTGCTTATGGCGGCTCGTCCCACTTTAGCTTTGCACCTTCGCGCGCCACCCTGAACAGCTACGCGGATGCACTAGGCGATGAGGCTTTATCACAGATAGCCTCCAGCGATCTCTTTTGGGATCAGGTCGTCGATATACGCCCTTGCGGTGAAGAAGAAGTCTTTGATTTAACCGTTCCAGGAGATGCCTGTTGGTTAGCGGATGGCGTTGTTAGCCATAACTCGGGAGCGATTGAGCAGGATGCGGACGTGATCGCCTTCGTTTACCGGGATGAAGTGTATAACCCGGATAACCCCGATAACCAGGGTATCGCCGAGTTGATTATTGGTAAGCAGCGTAACGGGCCGATTGGGACGGTGCATATGGCGTTTATTGGTAAATACACCCGGTTTGAAGATTTAGCGCCCGATAGTTATGGCGAAGCATTTGGTGATTAAGGTGCGTTGTTTTTATGTGCCTGGGTAATTCACTTGTTTGCAGCAGGGTAGGTCGTATAATGCCCACCCCTTTCGAAGCAGATAGACAGGAGTAGAAAATGGCAGGTGGTTTTAGACGTGGTAACCGAAAGCGTCTTCCTAAGCTTGAAGGCCGTGGGGAGCTGCAGTCGCTAGAGCGCGAAGGGCCATTTAAAGAGTGGCTGGGGATGCCGGATCTTTACCGCTACTTCCTGGTGGTCGAAGGCGAGAAATACAGTTATCAGACGGAAGATAGTGAGTTGCCAGTGGCGGTAGGGGACAAGGTCGTCTTCCGGTATAAGGAAACCAAAGGCGGTAACTGGATTGACCGTAACTCGCTGGGTAAGGCGATCGACCCCTCTGAATATCAATAATTGCACGCATAAGTTGACGTTTTGGTCAGGAACTCTTTTGTTATGTTGTCGTCTTAGGCAGTTAGTGCCAAGGTAATATTACTGTCATGGGTTTGCGGGATGCTGTGCCCATGACAATGACAAATAACAGGAGGGAACCATGGAACTGAAAGAACTTAAGCAGTTCGTCGCCAACCACGATAACTTTGAAATCCGTGTTATCACCCACTCTGGCAGCCGCTTCTATCAAGTAGAGCTTGAAGATGTTGAAGGCGAGCGCCACATGCTGACACAGCGGGGAAAACCCATGCTGTTTCGCGCACTAGACGATGTCTATTTGGAGCTAAAGCGAACCGGTATTCATCGTGCTTACCTGGTGCAGCATGTGCCCCAGGATGAAGTCATTGGGCGCGACGCTCATTACAGTGCGCCGCTAACCTCGCGTATGCCGCTGGTGTTTTGATTTTAAAAGCGTGATTTCAAAAACGTCATCACTAAAACTTAATCACGAGAAGATAATTTCGCCTGACGCTTTTCCCACCACTGCCCCAGCCGGATACGGCGCCGGGCAAAAAAACGATAGCCTGCATCCATGATGCTTTGCAGGCCCGGTAAGCAAGAGAGCCTTACCAGCCGCCGGTAACCTAAAACAGCATAAAGGGCCCGGCTGGCATCCATACCGATAAACCATCGTCCCTGACTATCCTGTAAATGCAGTTGCCCCATCATGGCCTCAAAGCTGCGTCCTGTCTCTTCAGCATTAAACTCACTGCTTTGAATATCAACAAGCTTTACGCGCTCTTGATGGCGATGTTTAGCAAGCCAAGCGACTTCAACCCGACAAAAAGGGCAGTGGCCATCATGATAGAGCGTAACTGGAGCGCGTGCCTCTAGTGTAGCGAAGCGGTTCATGAGCGATTCTCCTGTGTTGCGTAACCTTGGGTGTGGGCAGCTTGGCCATAGCCTGTTTGGGTGGGTAACTGAGTGAGAAACTGCTCCGCTTGCTGGCGAATTGCCGCTCGCTTTTCCTCTTTCATCCGTGAAAGCGACCCATAAATAAGCTTCATACGCGGATTACGGTTCAGCTGCTCAGCATTGGTTTCCAAAAAGTGCCAGTACAAACTGTTAAACGGGCAGGCCCTCGGGCCGGTCACCTCTTTGGGGGAGTAGCGGCAGTGTTGGCAATGGTCGGACATTTTGTCGATATATTTACCTGATGCGCAGTAGGGCTTAGACCCCATTAGCCCGCCGTCCGCGTGAAGCACCATGCCTAGTGTATTGGGTAGCTCTACCCATTCGCACGCATCGGCATAAACAGCCAAGTACCAGTCGCAGAGCGCTTCCGGCTTTACGCCACACAGCAGCGCAAAATTACCGGTTACCATTAAACGCTGAATATGGTGGGCATAGCTGTTGTCGATGGTCATTTGAATGGCGCGTTGTAGGCAGCGCATATCGGTATTGGCATCCCAATAAAAAGCAGGAAGATCACGTTTTGCGCCTAAACCGTTTTGCTGCTTGTAAGCGGGCATTTTTGTCCAGTAAAGCCCACGGACATACTCTCGCCAACCCAGTATTTGGCGGATAAACCCTTCTACCGCATTAATGGGCGCTTTGCCTTTATAGTATTGCTGTTCGGCTGCTTCACATACTTCGTGAGGTGTAAGTAACCCAATATTAAGTGCCGCTGATAGCCGAGAGTGATACAAAAAGGGTTCGGCATCGCTAATGGCATCCTGGTAACGGCCAAAATCCGCTAGCCCATGGTCGATAAAGTGGTGTAAATCGACCAGCGCTTGGCGGCGGGTCACAGGTAAGTTAAACGTTTCCAGCGTTCCTATATGGTCATTAAAATAGCGTTTGGCATCGTCGAGCGCTTGCTGGGTTATCTCATCCTGGCGGTGTTGAGGTAGCGCTGGAAAGCTAAGCGTTGCGCTCATCGGTTCACGATTATCGTGGTCAAAATTCCACTTGCCGCCTGTTGGCGCATCACCTTCCATCAACAGGCCAGTGCGTTTGCGCTGCTCACGGTAAAAGTACTCCAAGCGCAGCTGCTTGCGGCCTTCTGCCCAGCGAGCAAACTCCTCTGGCGTAGTGAAGTAGCGATCATCTTCCAGCAGCTTCCATGGTAAGGCAGCGCTCTCTCGCTGCTGCATATCGTTCCAGAGTCGCCACTCGCCGGGGCGGGCGACCCTTATTTCATCGCAGCCATGATACTGGGCAATTCGTTCGGCTTCGCTGACAAGCGACTGAGTATTGTCGGCATCATCAATTCGGCTGTAATGAACGTTAAAGCCTTTCTCGCTCAGAGTGTGGGCAAAGTGACGCATGGAGGCCATAAAGAGGCCAATTTTGTGTATATGATGGGGGACATAGCGCGCTTCATCGGTGACTTCGCAGATGGCGATGACGGCGTTAGAGGGCGCCTCTTTCAGCGTAGTGAGCGACAGCGAGAGCTGATCGCCCAGTACCAGGAGTAACGGCTTGGACATAGGTTTGCCTACAGTTATACAAATAATGTTAATAGTATAACTTTATGTCGCAGCTTTGCTGGAAAGTGTTACTATTTTAGCCATTAAAAGTAGTCTCTTAGGAGTAGATGTATGACCGACAGTGTTGTGAAGGATCAGCCAGGAGAGGGCCGCTTAGCCCATGCGCCAAGCGACCACCCTGCGGTTCCCCGAGCTAAGGTGGGCGTGGTGTTGGCAAATCTTGGCACGCCAGATGCCACCGACTACTGGTCAATGCGTCGCTACTTGAATGAGTTCTTATCTGATAAGCGGGTAGTGGATTATGCCGGTTGGAAATGGCAGCCGCTGCTTCAACTGATTATTTTGACGAAACGCCCCTTTTCTTCCGGCCATGCTTATAAAAGTATTTGGAACACGGATAAAAATGAGAGCCCACTGCTGACGACGACTCGTGCGCAAACGGAAAAAATGACCGAGCGCCTTAAGGCGCTTTACGGCGACGATGTGGAAGTCGACTTTTGCATGCGCTATGGCAACCCTTCCACTGAGAGTGTGCTCAATAAGATGAAGGAAAAAGGCTGTGAGCGCATCGTCTTTTTCCCGCTTTACCCTCAGTACGGTTCGCCCACCACGGCAACGGCGAATGACCAAGCCTTCCGTACCCTGATGAAAATGAAGTGGCAGCCGTATATCCGTACGGTGCCTGCTTATTTTGAGCACCCAGCCTACATTCAAGCGCTAGCGAACTCTGTGCAAGAGGCTTATGACAATCTTGAGAGCCGTCCCACCAAGCTGGTGGCGAGCTACCACGGGGTGCCTGAACGCTACCTGATGGAAGGCGATCCCTACCACTGCCAGTGCCAAAAAACCACACGCCTAATGCGTGAAAAGCTTGGCTTTACGAAAGAGGAAGTGGATACCGCGTTTCAGTCACAGTTTGGCCCTGAAAAGTGGGTTGGGCCACAGACGGTCGATCACGTGGCTGAGTTAGCTAAGCAGGGGCACAAGCACATTGCAATTATGTCGCCCGCTTTTTCCTCTGACTGTGTAGAAACACTAGAAGAAATCAAAGAGGAGATTCACGACAGCTTCATGGAAGCCGGCGGTGAAACCTTTAGCTACATTCCCTGCTTGAACGACAGGGATGACCATATCGATGCGCTGCTAGCGGTCGTCAATAACGAGCTATCGGGTTGGCTATGACAAGCGGGTTATCGGCCTCGCGTTTTCAATAGCTGACGGCGGCGGTTGTTAATGCCGCCAGGACGTTTGGGGCGAGCGGGTTTTGCCACTCGACTTTGCCCCACGTCCTCATCTAATAGTTCAGGCAGTGAGCCGCGGGTGCTGGTGATAAAGCGGAGACGCATGTGTAGCCCTGTTTTTGCCAGCATGTGGCCCGTCACAGGCGCCGTTAAAAACAGAAACAGGGTGATAAGCAGCTCCTGCATGTGCGGTTCATGTTGAGTCGTCGTAAAGTAAATCATTGATGCAATCAACACACAGCCAATGCCTAGGGTGGTGCCTTTGGTGGGACTATGTAGGCGCATAAAGAAATCTTTAAATTGCAACATTCCCAGTGAGCCTGTAAAGGCAAACAGTCCGCCAAAAATTAGCAGCAGTGATACCAGTGCTTCCACTACCAACGCCATCGTAGCCTCCATTACTCGATAATATCGCCGCGCAGTAAATATCGACAGATTGCCATAGTGCTAATAAAGCCAAGTAAGGCGATTAGCATGGCGGCTTCAAAATACGTTTTTGTATTAAACCAGAGCCCAGCGATAACGATCAGGGCAATCGCATTAACGTACATGGTATCTAGCGCTAGCAATCGATCCGGTATATCTGGGCCTATGAGCAAGCGGTAAACATTCATGGCGAGCGCTAGCACAATGAGCGTTAAACTAATCCACAGGGCGATCGCTAGCATTCAAATATCTCCTTTATGGGGCGTTCGTAACGCTCTTGTATATCTTGAATGAGCGCCTGTTCATCCTGCATGTCGAGGACGTGAATCAGCAGTGAGGTATGATCTAGCCGTATATTGGTAGAAACGGTGCCGGGCGTCATGGTGATGGTATTGGCGAGTAGGGTGATAGCCAGACGATCCTGTACCTGTAGCGGGTATTCAATAAAGCCAGGATGGGGAGTCCGTTTAGGACTTAATATCAATAAGCTCACCTGTAGGTTAGCGATAACGATATCGGCCAGTACACGCAAGATGAAACGTATCAGCTTGATAGGATGCTTGACTCTAGGGAAGGGTAACCAAAAGGCGCGGGTTAGCAGCGGTATGCCAATGGCCAGTAACACCCCTAGCAATAGCTGGCCGAAAGATAAGCTGCGCACCATGAGTAGCCAGGTAACAAAGAGAATGAGCGACAGTGCCGGTGCAGGAAAATAGCGGGCTAGCATTAGTGATTCCTCTCTGCGCGCAACGCAAATTCTGAAACATTGGCCTCGGGGAGTACCGTCTGAATCGTCTGCTGGGGTGATGCAAGCTGTTCAGCAGTGGCTTGCGTGTACTGGCTGACAGGTCCCGCCAATAAGACTAAAAGCGGTGCGCTAATCAATAGCCATGTGACGCCCGATAGCTGCAAGGGAGTGATACGTGGTCCGGAGGGTGTGCCCTTATAGCTAGCCCAAAAAAATACCGAGCCAGCGCGTGAAAGAGCCACCATGGCCGCTAAACCAGCTAGCAGCAGTAGAGGCCACAACCATAGCCGCTGTGCACTATCGGCAGCCTGCATTAGGAGTAGTTTACCCAATGCGCCCGCTAAAGGGGGTAAGCCTGCCATGGCGACGGCCCCAATCAAAAACATACCGCCAAGTAAGGTAGGTTGATGGAGCTTACGGGCACGAACCAAGCGGGTACCCGCTTTGCCACGCTGAAGGCCAATCAGCTCTGCCAACAGGAATAGCGCTCCCGCAATAAGCGTGGTGTGCACTAAATAGTAGAGTAAAGCGCCTGTGCCTGAAATATGACCCATGCCCGCGCCGCTCATTAGCGTCCCCACTGAGACAAGTACTAAATATGCCACGAGGGTGCGTAAATCCCGAGCGGCTAAAACACCGATGCCTGCCAGGAGCAGGGTGGTTAAGCCGCCCCACCAAAGCCACGCATCGATATAAACAATGGCCGGACTCTCTGCAAATACCAGTGTTTGCACCCGAAGCAGAGCGTATAACCCCACTTTTGTCATAATCGCAAACAGTGCCGCTACCGGAGCGGGCGCAGAGGCATAGGTGCTCGGTAGCCAAAAATAGAGGGGTAAAATAGCCGCTTTCAAACTAAAGACAACGGTAAGCAGTAGCGCGCCTGCCGTTACGAGGGCTGCATTGGCTTCTTCCATCTGGGCAATGCGACGGCCCATATCTGCCATATTGAGCGTGCCCGTCGCGCCATAAAGCACCCCAAGCGCAATGAGAAACAGCGCCGACCCCACCAAGTTCAGCACTACATAATGTAGCCCTGCACCAATGCGAGCTTTACCTCCACCGTGCATCAGCAACGCATAGGAGGCCAGCAGTAAAATTTCAAAGAATACGAAGAGATTAAATAGGTCCCCAGTTAAAAAGGCGCCGTTTAAGCCCATTAGTTGAAGCTGAAAAATACCGTGAAAGTTACTGCCACGAGCATCGTCTCCCGCGCTGGCAAACATGATGCATCCCAAAGCCAGTGCGGCTGTTAGCGCCACCATCAACGCCGAAAGACGATCTAAAACCAGCACAATGCCAAACGGAGCCTGCCAGTCTCCCAGGTTATAAACGCTGATGACATTGCTATTGGCAGTGACAAGAAGTATGCCGGATAGCAAAACGAGCAGCGCAGTTGAGGCAATGCTAATGCGCCGCTGTAACGCATTGGGAGCCTGACCCATGAGCACTAAGCCCAGCGCTGTCAGCATAGGTAACAGAATAGGAAAGATTAATATGTGCTGGCCCATTAGCGAGTACTTCCTTCTTCACCTTGCTTGCCATCGACATGGTCATTACCGAGTTCGGCGCGTGCTCGTATGGCCAGAATGACCATAAATGCGGTCATGGCAAAGCCAATCACGATCGCGGTTAGAACCAACGCTTGGGGAAGAGGGTCTGCGGGCGTTTCCGATGCACCAATAACGGCGGCTGAGTGGGTTTGCAAGCCGCCTGTTGAAAACAGAAATAGGTTCACCGCATAGGAGAGTAACGTGAGCCCTACAATAATTGAGAAAGTGCGGCCCCTTAGCAGAAGGTAGAGACCGCTAGCGCTTAATACGCCGGTGACGAGCGAAAAAAGTAGCTCCATTATTTGTTGCCCTCTTTTGATGCCGTTTGCTGCGTTGTTTTGAGCGTGGGGCGATGGGCGGTGGTCACGCTGCCCAGATTTACTAAGATCATGAGTGCGGCGCCGACGACGGCAAGGTAAACCCCCAAATCAAATAGCATCGCTGTCGCAAGCTCAGTTTTGCCAATCAGTGGGATATCAAAGTAGCCAAATGAGGACGTGAGGAAGGGGTAGCCGAACAGCCAACTTCCTAAGCCAGTGAGCACCGCAACAACAAGGCCCAGCACTGAAATAACCGGATAAGAGAGCGGTAAGCGGCTGCTGGTCCATTCATAGCCACGTGCAATATATTGCAATAGCAGCGCGATAGCGGTGATTAGCCCGGCAATAAAGCCACCGCCGGGCTGGTTGTGTCCGCGTAAGAAAATATAGACTGAGACCAGCAGGGCCAGCGGTAAAATGATCTGAGCGACGACTTCAAGAATCATTGGGTAGCGATGACGTGACCAGCGAATCCCTTCAAGGTTGCCGGAGGGCTTAAAGAGTCTTAGTCGATTAAGTAGTTTGTAGGTAGCTAACCCAGCCAAGGTCAGTACGGTAATTTCCCCTAGGGTATCGAACCCACGAAAATCTACCAAAATGACGTTAACCACGTTGGTACCGCCGCCGCCAGGCACGCTATTGGCAAGAAAGTAGTCTGAAATGCTCAACGTTTCTCGAGTCAAAAGCGCGTAGTTTAACCCCGCTATCACGAGACCTAATGAGCCTGCCAGTACGATATCGCGTACGATCCGCTGTGACGATACCCAGCGGGGAGGCCGTTGTGGAAGAAAAAACAGGGCGAGTATCAGCAGTATCATGGATACCACTTCAACAGAGAGCTGCGTCATTGCAAGATCGGGTGCTGAAAAGCGGATAAAGGTTAGCGAGACGGTAAGCCCGACCATGGAAAGCATTAACAAAGATACCAGTCGCCAACGGTGAGCAAGCGCGCTGCCGATGGCACCTATCATCATCACTCCGGCGCCGAGCAGTGTCAGTCCATCAACTTGCTGCATGTTAATGCCCCCGGCTAACGACTCTAGCTGGCTCAGGCCGAGCGCTGTCATACCGAGTGCTGTCAGAAGAAGTAGCGCTTGATAGCGCTGTAGAGAGCCGTTTTCTAAACGCAGTGTTAACCAAAGTGCCGATTTAATAAGGCGTGTGACAGCTTTTTCAAAAAGAGCAGGGGCATTGGGCGCCGGTAGTAGGGAGGCTAAGTGACTGATGTTTTTATGCCGCCACAATAAAATGATGCCGCCGAGAATAGCGACCACGCTCATTAATAGCGGCAGATTAATACCGTGCCACAGTGCGAAAACGAAAAGCGGCGCGTTGTCCCCTTGCACGGCCATGCTCGCGGTGCGAACAAGAGGGGCCGCTAGTGTCATGGGGAATAAACCCACCAAAAGGCATAAGCAGGCCAGCGTTAAGCCCGGGAGATACATACCTCTTGGTGGGTCATGGGGGGTGATCACTTCTTCTGATGGGTTAACGTTAGGGGCAAAAAATACGCAATATACCAAACGCAGTGAGTAAGCCACCGATAGGGTAGCGCCGACTAGCACCAGCAGTGGAATCACGCTGCCTAAACCACCAAAGAGTTCGGTGGCTAGGGCTTTGGTCAACAGCATTTCTTTGGATAGAAAGCCATTAAAGGGTGGAAACCCCGCCATAGCAGCGCCTGCCATGAGCGTTAATGTGCCTGTAATGGGCATAAGCGACCATAGACCACCCAGGCGTCTGATATCTCGGGTGCCCGTTTCATGGTCAATAATGCCAGCACTCATAAACAGCGTTGCTTTAAACAGCGCGTGGTTAAGGATATGGAACAGCGCCGCTACAATGGCCAGCGGGGTATCTAAACCAAGTAACAGCACGATCAAACCCAGATGGCTAACCGTTGAAAAGGCTAAAATGCCTTTTAAATCACGTTCTAATAAGGCGAACCAGGCGCCATACACAAGCGTCGCTAAACCCGCCAGTGTTAGACTGACCGCCCAAAGTGATGTGTCACCGAGCGCAGGGTGTAGCCTTGCGAGCAGAAAAATCCCTGCTTTTACCATGGTAGAGGAGTGCAGGTAGGCAGATACCGGCGTAGGCGCTGCCATGGCGTGAGGTAGCCAAATATGAAAGGGGAACTGGGCTGACTTAGTAAACGCGCCCAGCAGTACCAGGGCCATAATGATAGGGTAAGTGGATGCTTGTCGTAACTGATCGCCAGCGGCAAGTACGTCAGGTAGGGCGAAGCTGCCTACTTCGTGGCCGATCAGTAAAATACCGGCCAGCAACGCTAAGCCGCCAGCGCCAGTAACCGTGAGCGCCATACGTGCACCACGTCGCGCATCGCTACTGTGCCCCCAAAAGCCTATCAATAGAAAGGAGGCAATGCTGGTGAGTTCCCAAAAAAGCCATAAGAGCAGCAGGTTATCGGCCATCACAATGCCGAGCATGGCTGTCATAAACAGCATCATGTAAGAGAAGAAGCGTCCGTCATTCTCGCTTCTGGCTAAGTAGTAGCCAGCGTAAATGATAATGAAGCTGCCAATGCCTAAGATGAGCAGGCCAAATAGCAGGGTCAGACCATCCACTCTCAGGGCTAGATCAAGCCCCAGCAGCGGTATCCAGCTCAACTGCTGTGACACTGTGCCGCCGTCTAGTAGTATCGGTAGGTGGCTGAGCATCAAGGCTAAGGCAGCCAACGGGAGAATTGCGGTTGCGGTGGTACAGAGCAATCGCCCGCGAGAAGCAGTTAATAACGGCACTAATGTGCCAGCCAGTGTTAACAGTGGTATCCATAGCAGCGGCATTGCTAGCGTTCCACATTCTGGGCGGCAGCGGGTGCTATCGATAGATAGGCTACGCTGCAGGTAAGGGGTTAGGGGTTCGTGCTAGCGAAAAAGGCGCGTTTATAAGCATGACTGGTAAGCCGCAGGTGCCTGAGATAAGGTTTGCAGCTTAAAGATTCCTGTTATCTAACACGGCTTTGACTGCTAACGTAGGTCAGTTTATCGAAGCAGAGGTCTAGGTGATAGGCGACTTATGCCTATCGCACTTTAGTGTTACATCCTCAGCAAAGGTGAAGCTGTCTTCGCGTGTAGCACCGAGTAAAAGTGACAAGGCATTATGCCGAATGGGTTTTTCCATATGGGGAAAAATAGTTTGTTAATCAGGAGATTTTGCTAGATGCAACTCACCGTATTAATGGGATTTGTGCTGGCTGCCTCGTCGCCGCTGCTGAACCGCTGGTTTGGCCAGCGAGCAAGTATGGTGCTCGCGCTGTACCCAGCTTTGATGGCTGCTTGGCTCTTTAGCCAAGCCCCCTCAGTACTTAATGACGGTCCGTTGCTACTGGAATGGCAGTGGGTACCTTCGCTAGGCATTAGTCTGACGTTTATGCTCGATGGGCTTTCGCTGCTCTTTGGGCTGCTGATTACCGTGATTGGTACTTGCGTTTTAATTTATGCAGGGGGGTATTTAAAAGGGCATGAGGACATTGCGCGTTTCCACTTGGCGCTGCTGGCCTTCATGGTGTCAATGCTGGGGTTGGTGCTGGCTGACGGGTTGCTCACCCTGTTTGTTTTTTGGGAACTCACCAGTATTACCTCTTACCTGCTGATTGGCTTTAATCATACGGACATAGAAGCGCGGAAATCGGCCCGGCAGGGGCTCTTTGTCACTGTTGCAGGCGGGCTTGCGCTGATGGCAGGGCTTGTGTTGCTAGGCGTGGCAAGCGGCAGCTGGTCACTTTCAGACATTGGCCAGATGGAAAGCGATTTGCGGGAACACGCCCTTTACACGCCTATGCTGATCTGCTTACTGCTGGGTGCGTTTACTAAATCAGCGCAGTTTCCTTTCCACTTCTGGCTGCCTAATGCCATGGCAGCGCCCACTCCCGTATCGGCTTACTTGCATTCGGCCACGATGGTGAAAGCGGGCATTTATTTACTGGCGCGGCTGCAGCCTGAATTAGGGGGCACCGCGTTATGGGTGGGGGTCCTCTCGGTAGTGGGTGCGACCACGATGCTTACTGGCGCATTCTTAGCGATCCAGCATACCAATATTAAGAAGCTGCTTGCTTACTCCACCATTATGGCACTGGGGACGTTGACCATGCTGTTGGGGATTGGTACTGACTACGCGATGACCGCCTTTGTGACGTTTTTACTGGGTCACTCGATGTACAAAGGCGCGCTGTTTATGGTGGCCGGGATTTTAGATCATGAGACCGGTACCAAGGATGTGACCGCCATGGGCGGTTTACGCAGGCAAATGCCAATCACCGCTGTGATCGCGCTAATCGCCGCACTTTCGCTGGCAGGTGTGCCGCCACTTTTTGGATTTATCGGCAAGGAGTTAATGCTGGAGTCAGTGTTTGGTGCTGAACGCTTCAGCGTCTTACTGATATTGTTCGCATTTGTGTCTGCGATTCTCACTATCGCCGTGGCGGTTATTATTGCGCTAAGACCCTTTTATGGACGGCGCCATGAAACGCCTAAAACGCCTCATGAGGCCCCCTTCAGCATGTTGTTAGGTCCTGGGCTGCTGGCCGTCTTGTCACTTTTATTGGGCTTGCTCCCGGGCCTGCTGGGAGGCGATTCACTCTTGACGGCCGCGGCAACCGCAGTGTCCGGCCAACCCTTAGAGGTGTCTCTCTCGCTTTGGCATGGCATTAATGCCGCACTCATTATGTCGATTATTAGCCTTGGACTAGGGTATCTGCTGTTCAAACGCTGGGATAGCGTGCGTGCCAAACTCTCCGTTTTGGCGCCGGTAATGCGCCGCGGTCCAGAAGCGGGCTACGAGGGCCTAATGAACGGTATTGTGCGCTTCTCTGAGTGGCAAACACGCCTGCTGCAAAACGGTTATATGCGTAACTATATCCTTGTCATGCTGCTGGTGCTGATCGGTCTGATTGGCAACTCCATCTTACTGCGTCACTCCCCTCAGCTAGCCTTTACGCTGGACGTCCGCTTCCATGAAGTGATTGTGGTCGGCACGATGGTGATGGGGGCGCTGTTTGCAATCATTTCCCGCTCACGCTTAGGCGCTGTGGTGTCGGTGGGCATAATGGGCTTCTCCATTGCGCTGATCTTTATTCTATTTAGCGCCCCTGATCTGGGGATTACCCAGCTGTTGGTCGAAACCCTTACCGTTATTTTGTTGGTATTGGTGCTGTTCCGATTACCGAGGTTTTCTAACCTCTCAACCAGCCTTGAGCGCGTGCGTGATGGCTTTGTCGCGGCCACGATGGGGGTATTGATTTTTCTGCTTATCATGACCGCATGGAGTATCGATCAGTTTGAAACGATCTCCACTTACATGGTTGAGAACAGTGCGCCGCTTGCTCACGGCCGTAACATCGTCAACGTTATTCTGGTGGATTACCGAGCGCTCGACACCTTGGGTGAGATGTTCGTGCTCGCATTGGCCGCTATTGGTGTAATTGCCATGCTGAAGCTACGTCACAACACCAGTAGTGATAAAGCCAATGAAGGCGACAAAAATAGCGCTAAGGAGCCGTACGATGGTTAAGTCAGGCACCATTATTCTCAACACGGCCGCGCGCTTTTTAATGCCGTTACAGCTGATGTTCTCGGTCTTTTTATTACTGCGTGGCCATGATGAACCCGGCGGTGGGTTTATCGCCGGACTAGTGGCAGCAGGGGCGTTCACGCTCTACCTGTTTGCATTTGGCGTTAGTGCCACTAAAGAAGTGCTGCGGATGGTGGACCCCCGAGATTTGATCGGCGTGGGGCTGCTGCTGGGTATGATCTCTGTGGTGCCAGCGTGGTTTATGGGGCAGCCCTTCCTAACGGCTCAGTGGTGGACGATCCCTGTTATCGATTTTAAAGCCTCCACCCCGCTTATTTTTGATGTTGGGGTTTACCTTGCGGTGCTGGGCTCGGTAATGGGAATGGTGATGGCCTTGATGGAGGTGGATAAGGATGAACCCTAAGTTAACAGGAGGCCTTCAATGGAACCGATAATGGCATTGGCGATTGGGCTACTGTACGCCGCCGCCATTTTTATGATGCTTCGCCGCTCAATTGTTAAATTGGTCATTGGTCTATTACTGCTCTCGAATGCGGCTAACCTGCTCATTTTTACAACAGCCGGGATGACACGTGGTGCGCCTCCCTTAATACCTGAAGGAATGCTGCAACCTTTGGGAGAGGTCGCTGACCCGCTACCCCAGGCAGTGGTGTTGACCGCTATCGTGATTGCGTTTGGCGTGTTGGCATTCGCGGTGGTGTTGATTCGCCGAGCCTACGAAATTGTTAAGGCAGATGATTTGGACAAGATGAAGGATACCGACACGTGAGGCCTGAAGTTGCACTTCCCGTCCTGTTACCGCTACTTTCTGGCGCTGTCTCACTGCTCTTTTGGCGCTCACGTCCCATGCAGCGCTTTGTGGCTGTCGCGGGAAACGTAGCGCTTCTGCTGGTTAGCTTATGGCTATTTGTCGTGGTGCTGTCAGAGGGCTACGTCACTATGCAGATGGGTAGTTGGCCTGCGCCTTTTGGTATCACGTTGATCGCGGATATGCTCAGCGCAGTCATGATCCTAATGACCGGTATCATTGGATTAGCGATGGGTATTTACTCGCTGGCCTCCACGGGGCGTGGGCACGAAAAGTTTGGTTACTACCCGTTAATGCACCTCCTGCTGGCGGGCGTGGCCGGTGCGTTTTTAACCGGAGATATTTTTAACCTCTACGTCTGGTTTGAGGTAATGCTGGTTGCCTCGTTTGCGTTGCTGATTTTGGGGGGAGAGCGTGCTCAGATGGAAGGTGCCATCAAGTACGTGACGTTGAACCTACTAGCATCTGTTATCTTCCTAACCGCCGTTGGCCTGCTTTATGGCACGTTAGGTACGCTGAACATGGCCGATATCGCGCTACGCCTAGATGAGGCAGAGCACAGCGGTATGGTGGAAGTGCTCGCCGTTATGTTCATGGTGGCTTTTGGTATCAAAGCAGCGGCGTTTCCGCTGTTTTTCTGGCTGCCAGCGTCTTATCACACGCCCCCCGTCGCTGTTTCAGCGCTATTTGCCGGTTTATTAACCAAGGTGGGTGTTTACTCACTTTTCCGTGTTTTTACACTGATGTTCGATCAGACCATGGGCTACTTACAGGATATTATGCTGTGGGGAGCCGTATTGACCATGGTGACGGGGGTGCTAGGCGCCGCAGCTCAATACGAGTTTAGGCGTATTCTCTCCTTCCACATCGTGAGTCAGATTGGCTATATGATATTAGGGCTTGCACTTTACACGCCGCTGGCAATTGCGGGTGGTGTATTTGCCATCATGCATAACATTATTGTGAAGACGAATCTTTTCTTGATCAGCGGTATTACGCACCGTTTGCAAGGCACTTACCAGCTAAAAAAAATGGGCGGACTATATCGTGAGCGCCCCTGGTTAGCCGTGGCTTTCTTCATTTCCGCCTTTTCCTTGGCAGGTATTCCCCCGCTTTCGGGATTCTTTGCCAAATTCGTGCTGGTGCGAGCGGGTTTAGAAGCGGAGGCCTATGTGGCGACCGGTATTGCGCTGGCGGTAGGGTTGATGACGCTCTATTCCATGGTGAAAATTTGGAATGAGGTGTTTTGGAAAGCGCTGCCTGAAGATAACCACATACCAGAATTACAAACGCCAGTGGGTGATGATGGTCGACTATTAAAACCCAACCTCTGGATTATGTATCTACCCGTGTTGGTGCTAGCCGCAATGTCGTTGCTGATTGGTGTATTTGCGGAACCCATTATTCAGGTGATGATGCTTGTGGGTGATCAGCTTATGTCCCCCGAGGGGTACATCGAGGCCGTGATGGGGCCTTCAGCCAGCGCCGAGTCGGCACTGTTAACACCTATTGATATTCAAGCTGAACAGATAGGTGAACCCATGGAGGAGACACCATGACCGGTGCAATTTGGAACCTGCTGTTAGGGTTGGCCTGGGTACTGTTAAGCGGCGACTTTTCCGGCCTTAATCTGCTGGTTGGGGTGATCTTTGGCTACATTGCGCTGTTACTTATTGAGCCTCAGGTAGACTCTTTAAAAGGCTATCCAGCACGTATACCCAGAATTATTGGCTTTATCTGCTTTTTTATTAAAGAGCTGATCCAGGCCAATATGCGCGTCGCCTTTGACGTATTAACCCCGCCTTGGCACATGCAACCTGGTGTTATCGCCTTGCCCCTTTCGGCCCGCACTGAAATGGAAATCACTATGGTGGCCAGTCTAATTTCGCTAACACCAGGCACACTCAGCTTAGATGTGTCTGACGATAAGAAGGTGCTCTACATCCATGCCATGTTCTTAGACGATGAAGATGAACTGCGGCGTAGCCTTAAACATATGGAGCATCGGGCTTTGGAGTTATTTCGTTAATGGATACCGTGATTGTAATTAGCCAGATTATTATGGGGTTAGCGCTCATTTTGACCTTTGTGCGGGTTGTGCGTGGCCCCAGCCTGCCAGACCGCGTTGTGGCATTAGAGCTTTTTTCTACCACCGTTGTAGGCCTGGTGGGGGTGTACGCCATTCAGTCTGGCGTGGCGAGTTTTCTTGATGCAGCCATTGTAATTGCGCTAATGGGCTTCTTGGCTGCCATCGGCTTTGCGCGCTTTTTGGAACGTGGAGGGCCGCGAGATGATTGAATTTATCAAAGGTACCATGCTGATCGCAGGGTCGCTGCTTATGTTGCTGGCAGCCATTGGGTTACTGCGTTTACCTGATTTGTTAACCCGAATGCATGCAACCACTAAGGCCGCCGCGTTAGGGGTGATTTTGATTATGCTCGCGTCAGCCATGCACTTTGCCGAAGTGGGCGTAGTAGCGCGCTCGTTCGCCATTATTGTATTTATTTTGATGACAGCGCCCGTCGCTGCCCACGTCATTGGCAGGGCGGCGTATTTTGTTGGCTCGCGGCTATGGAGTGGCACTGTCAAAGATGAGCTTCGCCCTAACTATGACCCGCTGACCCATGAGCTTAAAAGCGGACTTGAAACCCACGAAAATGCCAAACGGCATCCTCGAGATACAGATCCTAACTAAGCCAAGTGCCGTTGAGTAAAGCGAGTGCAGCAAGATATCAACGTACCCTCTGATGCCGCTCACTACGACAACTGCCCATAAGCAGCCACCCGCCAGGGTGGCTTTTTTTATACCTGAAAATCATAAATAGCGTCGTGTCGGCGTATTATCATGTACAATAATTGTACTTGTATGTGAGCGTGTCTATCTTTTAGGACTGGCTAACAGTCCTCGCGCGTCGAGACATAGAGAATAGCGAATGCACCATAAGCAACATCTACCGCAAAAAGAGTGTGCCCATTGTCAACGCCCGTTTAGCTGGCGCAAGAAATGGGCGCGCTGCTGGGATGAAGTGCGCTACTGCAGCGAACGCTGTCGTCGCGAATCCAAGCTGTAAAGGATGCCTAGGAGGCAAGCGCATGACTACTTCGATCGATATTGTCTGGCTGCAAGACAACTTGCGCGTAGCCGATAATTTATTACTACAGTTTGATTCTCCTCCTGACCAATTACTTTGTCTTTATGTGCTGGATCAGCGCTGGTTGCAGCCTGGTGTGGAGGGAGAGCTAACGCCGAGGTTAGGCCCTGCTCGTCTCCGGTTCCTCTGGCAAAGTCTGATGGAGCTACGCGGAGAGCTCTTGCAACGGGGTAGCGATCTGCTAGTGCGTATTGGCGAACCAGCCGAGGTCGTTGTTCAATTAGCAACCTCGCTTAATGTGCGGGAAGTTCGCACCTCGGCCCACGCTGGCAGTGAAGAAGTGGCGCATATCGCCAAGGTGTCACAGCAGCTTCCAGCAGAGACTCAGCTAACATGCATTGATAACGGATATTTGATTAGTGCCGATGAGCTACCTTTTGCCGCTGATTTGCTACCCGCCAGTTTTTCTGCGTTTCGCAAAATTGTTGAAAAGCAGTGCGTTATTCCACCGCCCAAGCATGCACCCATCACGTTGCCCCCTTGGCCAGAGGCAGCACGCGGCTTTCCACCACTTAAGTCAGTCTGTCCAGACAGTGATGCATGGCAGCCAGACGATCGCCAAGGCTTCAGGTTTATGGGGGGAGAGGCGGCCGCTTTCGATAGATTGAAAAGCTACTTATGGCAGCAAAATGGCGGTGACTCTTACAAAAAAACGCGCAACGGATTGCTAGGTGCCAACTTTTCAACACGACTTTCTCCCTGGCTAGCTCGCGGCTGCTTATCGGCGCGACAAGTCCATCAGGAAGTTAAAACATGGGAGGAGGCAAACGGTGCGACAGAATCAAGTTACTGGATTATTTTTGAACTGTTGTGGCGAGACTACTTCCAGCGTGCCGCTCAGCTAGAGGGTCGTTTGTTGTTTGGTGGTGAGCAGTTACCCAAGCCAGACGCAGCATTTAATGCATGGCGCAATGCGACTACCGGTGTGCCCTTTATTGATGCTGCGATGTTAGAGCTATACCGCACTGGGTGGATATCCAATCGCGCGCGTCAAAACGTGGCAAGCTTCCTGGTCAAAGACTTACAGGTAGATTGGCGGCTAGGTGCGTGGTGGTTCGAACACTGCTTGATTGATTACGACGTGGCTAGTAATTGGGGTAATTGGCGTTATATTGCGGGCGTCGGGCGTGATCCGCGCCAGGATCGCTACTTCAATGTACTTAAGCAGGCTGGGCACTATGATCCAAAAGGGCTGTATGTGGCCTACTGGTTGCCTGTACTAGCGTCGCTGCCGTGTGGTCTGGAACGCCATCAGCCTTGGCGGGTTGCACCGGCAGAGTTCCCAACGCCTCTGGTGATGCCTGATGAGTGGCAGCGTTGGCTGATTGACGAAGCCGCGCTTGAAGAGGCCGAGTATAAACAAGGAGGAAGTAATGAAGCTGCTGTGCAGTGATCGCCGTTTGGCTTGGGGGTTAGGCATTGCAGGGTTAATTCCGTTTGCGGCTGCCCTTGGACTCGCGTGGTGGGGTCCCATTGCGTGGCAAATCATGGCGATTTATAGCTTTGTTTATTACAGCGCCGTGATTTTGTCGTTTTTGGGCGGCGTGCATTGGGGGGCGGCTATCCAAAACGCCCGGGAGGGCAACCGCCGTCGATTAGTGCTTGCGATGGTGCCAAGCTTAATTGCTTGGCCAGCACTGATGATGAACACCGTTTCGGGCCTCTGGGTTTTATTAGCGGGCTTTGTGCTGATAGGTGGTTACGACGTGAGCCGAGAAGGGCGGGTAGGCTTTCCGCGCTGGTATCTCATACTGCGTCTACTGTTAACGCTATTCGTACTGCTCTTCCATATACTTTTACTGTTTCGTCTGGGTGGCTAGTACCAGGACTAGTAACGATCGGCTTTCTGCGTCATGATCAGACTCACGCTAAGGATTGCTGAGAGACTATTCCCATGTTGTTGAAACATAAAAGGTTATTGAAAAACAAAGAGTTGTTGAGAAATAAAAAGTTGTTGAGAAATAAAGGACCGCTAGGTTCTAGTGCAGCGTTTTGTCTTTCACTCGTGCTGGCCGCAGGTGTCGTTTCCCCAACGAACGCCAACGCACAGGCGAGTCAGCGGTTAATGACGGAGGTGGACGCCCAGGCCGCAGAGGAGTTGCGCTATGCCAGCTTTAACCAGTGGTTGAGCGAGTTTCGTCGCTTCGCTGCTGCTCAAGGCATTAGTGAAGCGACACTGTCGTCTGCTTTCGATGGCGTGCGCTATCGTGACCGCGTAATTGAACTTGACCGCTACCAACCAGAGTTTGTCCGCCCAATATGGGATTATCTAGACACTGCTGTTTCCAGCACGCGGATTAATAACGGCCGTGAAAAGTATGAGCAGCACCGTGATACAGCACATCAAATGCAGCAGCGTTATGGCGTACCTGCCGAGATTATTGTCTCAATCTGGGGGGTTGAAAGTAACTATGGCAGCAACTTCGGCGATTTCTCTACGCTTGAATCTCTCGCAACGCTTGCCTATGACGGTCGTCGTCGGGAGTTTGCCCGTGGAGAGCTGCTAGCCGCACTGCGGATTATCGACCAGGGCGATATTGCTGCGGATCAAATGCGCGGTTCGTGGGCTGGCGCGATGGGCCACACCCAATTTATACCCAGCAGTTTTGAAGCGTATGCGGTGGATGGCGATAACGACGGGCGCCGAGATATCTGGGGCAGCATTCCTGATGTGATGGCCTCAACAGCCAATTACTTGGCGCGAGCCGGCTGGCAGCCCGGGCAGCCTTGGGGTGCCGAGGTAGTGCTACCGCCATCGTTTGATTACTCACAAACCGAGCGCCGCAGCAGCGCAGAGTGGGCAGCGCAAGGCGTGCGAGCGGTTAATGGCGAGCTGCCTGACGTTGATAATGCGGCCATTATCGTTCCTGCGGGTGCAGAGGGGCCTGCCTTCATCGTTGGGGCTAATTTCCGCGCTATTTTACGCTACAACAACGCTACCAGCTATGCATTAGCCGTCGCGACGCTTGCCGACGCTATTGCGGGCCGTGAGGGGATTGCCCAGTCCTGGCCTAGAGATCAGGCACCTTTGACCCGCGATGATGTTAGAACCCTCCAGCAGCGACTGAACAGTGCTGGTTATTCGGTAGGCGTTGCAGACGGCATTATGGGGCCTAATACGCGAGAAGGAGTGCGGGCCTTTCAGCGTGATCAAGGGCTAACGCCGGACGGCTTTGCCACCCAAGCGCTGCTTGAACGACTTCGTTAATTTCTCAACAGGGATGAGATGCAATGGGTAAAACGTTTTTAGGCCGAACGTGGGCGGCTACTTTAGCAAGTACATTAATGGTCGGTACGTTAATGGCAAGTGCCACTGTAACGGCTGAGGAACCTGTGGTATTCGGGTGGGTTGAAAATGCCACCGTTGAACCATGGGGCATTGCGGTGAAGGCAAAGCTAGACAGCGGCGCACTTACCTCATCCCTAGATGCGCGAGATATTGAGATGTTTGAAAAAGCGGGCGAGGAGTGGGTGCGTTTTCGGTTAAAACTTGAGGATCAATCAAGTGGCGAAACATTTAGCGACCAAATCGAGCGCCCGCTCTACCGCGAACTCGCAGTGCGTGGCGCTGGGGGCCGCGACGAACGCCCAGTGGTACTGATGGACGTGTGTATGGGCGATACGATTTATGAGGAGCAGTTTAGCCTGCGTGACCGTGAAGAAATGATTTACCCGCTGCTGTTGGGGCGCCGCACCATTAGCCACCTGGGCTTGCTAGACGTGCGTAGCACGTTTTTACAAAACCCACAGTGCGGGGAGAGCGCGAAGCGCGTCCCCCACGATCCAGACGATAACCAGTCCTAGAACAGCCTGGATAGCAGGGCTGTTACGGCGGTTTCTACCCGCAAAATGCGAGGGCCAAGATGTATGCCCTCGCAGCCTGCCGCTAGCAGCTGCTCTACTTCCCACTCAATAAACCCGCCTTCAGGGCCAACGAGCAATAGCGTCGCGTCACTGATGCCTCTGGGGCACGAGTTCGGCATGCCTGGATGAGCCACTAAGCCGCGGCGCCCATTCAGTAGTAAGGGCAGTTGCGCTTCAATAAAGGGCCTAAAGCCTTTACTTAACGTGACCGTAGGTAAATGGGTATCTTTGGCTTGCTCAAGGCCTAGCATCAGGTGCTGGTGAATTTTGTCGGGGCGCAGTTCCGGCGACTGCCAGTAACTCTTTTCTACCCGCTTGGTGTGTAGCAGCGTAATATCCTTTACCCCTAGCGCAGTAACGTGCTCCAACGTACGGGCCAGCATACGCGGGCGGGGCAGAGCCAGCACCAAATGAACGGGAAGCGGCGGCGGCGGCAGTTCTTCTAAGGTGTCGAGTGAGAAAATAGCCTGTTCATGGCTGAGCTCCACCAGTTCGGCTTTACCAATGTGGCCGCCCTGAATGCCCACACTGAAGGTTTCACCTTGGGTGGCGCGATGAACCTCCCTTAAATGTGTGAGGCGGCGGTCATCGGTAATTCGGGCATGGCGGTCAGCGCCAATGTCATTGGGATCAAGCAAAATCAGGTTCATGGCAGTCGTCTATTGTCAAAAGAGAGGCTCGCTTAACGCGGGTAATCGGTTAAGCTGGCTTGCATGAGCGTGTGTTGCAGGCACAATACCAGCAACGGCGACAAAAGCCTCTATCACGTTTAAGGAGATGCGCAGTGCGCGTAATTCGCAAATATGCCAACCGTAGGTTGTACGATACTCAGCAGAGCCGTTACGTAACGCTTGAAGATTTGCGGCGTTTGATTATCGATGAAGAACCTTTTCGCGTCGAAGATGCAAAAAGCGGTGAAGACCTAACGCGCACGATTTTACTGTCGATTATTATCGAACAGGAACAAGCCGATAGTGAGGCCGAGGTGTTTTCTAATGACCTGCTGGCCCAACTGATCCGTGTTTATGATATGTCCTCACCGCTACCCCTGGCGCGCTACCTGGAGCAGGGTACGCAGCTGATGCTGGAGCAACAAAAACGTATGCAAACCCAGTGGAAGCAGGCGATGCGCCACTCGCCCATTGAGTTCATGCGTGAACTGGCAGAAGAGAACATGCGTTTTTGGCAAAAAGCCATCAATCAGCCAACGTCATCGGAAGATGACGACACGCAGGAGCCGAAAGAGGATAAAAACTCCTAATATCACGGTGACTGCCCCCCGCCATTTATCGCGCTCGTTGCAGGCAACGCCGCTACGGACGCATAAGACCACTTGGGGGCGTGTTGTGGCATAATGCGCCCGATAAACGCTCTCTCGTGTAAGAAGGACGACCATGAAAGTTTTGATGATAGGTGGCGGTGGCCGTGAACATGCGTTGGCATGGAAATTGGCGCAATCCAGTGATGTTGAACAGGTGTTTGTTGCACCTGGCAATGCGGGCACAGCAACAGAGCCTGGGCTGACCAACGTTGATATTGCTGCCACCGATTTGGCCGGATTAGTCGCATTTGCTCAGCGCGAGCAGATTGGTTTAACCGTGGTCGGGCCTGAAGCCCCCTTGGTGGACGGCGTTGTTGACCGTTTTAAGGCGGCAGGATTAACGATTTTTGGCCCTACGCAACAGGCCGCCCAGTTAGAAGGCTCTAAATCGTTTACTAAAGACTTCTTGGCACGCCATCACATCCCCACCGCTGACTATCAAACGTTCACCGCAGTAGAGCCAGCGCTTGCCTATTTAGCAGACGTAGGCGCGCCGATTGTGATCAAAGCAGATGGGTTAGCGGCAGGCAAAGGCGTTATTGTGGCGATGAGTGAAGCTGAAGCAGAAGCGGCGATCCGCGATATGCTCGACGCTAACGCCTTCGGGGACGCGGGTGCTCGCGTGGTGATCGAAGAGTTCCTTGAAGGGGAGGAAGCGAGCTTTATTGTCATGGTGGATGGTGAAAGCGTGGTGCCGATGGCCACCAGCCAAGACCACAAACGCGCCTACGACGGTGACACCGGCCCGAATACAGGTGGTATGGGTGCCTACTCCCCAGCCCCGGTGGTTACCCCTGAGGTAGACGCGCGCATCATGGAGCAGGTCATTTTGCCCACCGTGCAGGGCATGGCGAAAGAGGGCAATGCGTATACGGGCTTCCTTTACGCCGGGCTTATGATTGATGCCGAAGGCAACCCTAAAGTGATTGAGTACAACTGTCGTTTTGGCGACCCCGAAACACAGCCAATCATGTTGCGTTTGAATTCTGACCTTGCTGCTCTCTGCCTGGCTGGCGCAAAAGGTGAGCTTGCTGGAAAGCAGTGCGAGTGGGATAGCCGTGCTGCGGTCGGGGTCGTGATGGCAGCAGGTGGTTACCCGGGTAGCTACCGCAAAGGCGATGTTATTCAAGGTTTGGAAGCGGCTGAAAAAGCGCGCTGTAAGGTCTTTCATGCAGGCACTGCGCAAACTGAGCAAGGCAGTATCACCACAGCCGGTGGCCGAGTGCTGTGTGTTACCGCATTAGGTGAAAGCGTATCAGCTGCTCAGCAGCAGGCTTACCAAGGGGTCAGCGCGATCCATTGGGAAGGCGTAGAGTATCGCCAAGATATCGCCTTTCGTGCCATTGCGCGGGAAAAGTAAGCGCGAATTCAAAGAGGGCTTTCATTCAAAGAGAGCTTTTCACTGCCTAGTTTCACCGATAAGGAGTCATGCATGGAGCGAGTTACGCTGGAATTTCCTGCGGAAGCGGTTATTCATCGCCATCCCTTAACGGTACGCGTCACCGATATGAACTACGGGCGACACTTAGGGCATGATGCCTTGGTGTCGCTGCTCCACGAAGCGAGGGTACACGCCTTCGCCGCTCTTGGTTTGCCCGAGTGGGATATGCAGGGGTATCCCAGCGTGGTGGTAGATCTGGCGGTACAGTATCAACATGAAGCACGCTGGCCCGATGCTCTGGTTATCGATACAGCGGTGCCTGAACCGACGGGGAAAGCGCTGACGATTTATCAGCGTATTCGCAACGCCGAAAAAGATAACGTGGTAGCCACTGCCAGAGTGAACCAGCTGCTGTTAGATCTTTCGACGGGACGGCCTGTGGATGTGCCTGAAAAAGTGAAACAGGCCCTAGCCCAGGCGAGGGGCGCCTAATGTCTCGGGAGTATCCCATCATTGGGATAACGGGCTCATCAGGCGCCGGAACCACGACGGTTAGGCGCAGCTTCGAGCGCATGTTCCTGCGTGAAGATGTGCACGCTGCCATGGTGGATGGGGATGCGTTTCATCGATATACCCGTGATGATTTGCAGCGCATTTTCCGTGAGGAGCCAGAGCGTAAAGATGAGCTCTCTCACTTTGCTGTGGAGGCGAATCTTCTGGATCGGCTCGAAGGGCTGTTTATTGAGTATGGCGAACATGGAACAGGCACTTTCCGACACTATATCCATGCTGAAGATAAGCAGAAAATTGAAGCTGGATATCGAGTAGGCACCTTTACTGAATGGCAGTCGCTGCCTTGTGGTACCGATCTGCTTTTTTATGAAGGGCTGCACGGTGGTTTGGTGACCCAAGAGTACGATATTGCGCGTCATGTGGATTTGTTAGTGGGTGTCGCACCGACTATGAATCTGGAGTGGATTCAGAAAATTGACCGTGATACGAAGCTGCGGGGTTACTCTCAAGAGGCGGTTATCGATACGATTCTAGGCCGAATGGATGACTATGTGCGTTATATCCAGCCGCAATTCTCCCGTACCCACATCAATTTTCAGCGAGTGCCTACGGTAGACACCTCAAACCCGTTTGAGGTGCAGGATATTCCCACAGATGCTGAATCATTTGTCGTTATACGGTTTAGGGATCCATCAACGGTGGATTTTCCGTGGCTGTTAGCAATGATTAAAGACTCCTTTATGACCCGTCCGCATACTTTGGTTGTGCCGGGAGCGCGTATGTCGTTAGCCATGGAGTTAATCTTAGCGCCGTTGGTACGCCATCTGCTTGCCCAGCGCCGTTTTCGCTAGGCAGCGGGTGTTTTTTCGGGTCGTATTGCTTATATTAAGTTCTACTTTATTAAAATAACGAAGGAGCTTTCCATGGAATGCTTGTTTTGTAAAATTATTAACCGAGAAATCCCTGCTGACATCGTGTTTGAAGATGAGCACGTGCTTGCTTTCAATGATATAAGCCCCCAAGCGCCTACCCATCAGCTCATCATCCCTAAAAAGCATATTGCGACGTTAAACGATATTGAGACAGATGACTTGGCTATTATTGGTCGCTTACAGTACACCGCTGCTCAGCTAGCCAAGCAGCAAGGGTTTGCCGATGATGGCTATCGTGTAGTGATGAACTGTAATGAGATGGGTGGGCAAACGGTTTACCATATTCACATGCACTTGATGGGCGGACGCCAATTTACGTGGCCTGCAGGCTAGTGAACAGGTAGCGTCGCCCACATATACTGCTGAACGGAGTAAGCGCCATCATGGAGCGTCAGCTGAGCCGGTCGGATCGTTTAATTGCGCACATGGACAGTGCTTTACGCATTTTGATGCCCGGTGCCGCAGTGGCGCGCCGAACCAACCCGGCGGCGGCTGTAGGCCAGGCAGCGCTAGATGAGTTTGAGCGCCAGCATGTTGCTGGGGTGGTGCGGGCAGCCCATAGTGCGACAGTAGGCACACAAGGATTTTACCAAGGGCAAATGGCGCTTATTAAATTGCCGGCCTCACGGAGGCAAATTGAGCCATTAGAAGGGGAAACGCTGGATCATCTTGCCTGGTGTCATCAACGGCTTGTCCAGCTTAATAGCCGTACTAGTTACTTTACGCCCGTTTGGTATGGTCTCTCCCTTGGCCTCGGGTTAACCGCAGGCGCGATTGGCGACCGTTTTGGTTTGGGTATGACCGCTGTCACAAAAGAATTAATGAGCCAGCAGCTTAATAAACAATTTACCCAACTCCCTGTTGCTGACCATAATTCCCGCCCTCTTTTTCGCCAAATGGCGGCAGATAATGGTCATCATGCCCGGTTGGCGATTGAGGCCAGCGGCTCTCGTTTTCCAGCGCCGATCAAATGGGGCGTGGGCGTTCTGGCCAGCGGCGTGATGAAGGTTGCCTACTACGCTTAGCACCGTTATTTGCAAACTCTTGCCAGGGCAGGCAGGCGATGATTGTTGCTTGACGAATAGCATTTTTTGGCTAAACCTTATTAGGGTAGTCAGCCGATAGACAGAGATAAGTACGATAAAAAGTACTGAAAAGAGTACTTAAAAGAGTACTTAAAAATGTACTGAGCTAAATATGCAATTGCATACACGTCTCTGGCAATAGGATCTCTATCGGCTATAGCAGAAACGTCACCATGGAAAAGGAGAGAAGACGATGCTAGGCAATGCCATGCTGTTTTTGATTATCGCCATTGTTGCGGGTGTACTAGGGTTCTCTGGTATCGCTGGGGCGGCCTCAACGATTGCACAGATTCTGTTCGCAATCTTTTTAATTCTGTTTTTGGTATCGATTTTTACCGGCCGGCGGCGTTAAAAAAACGAAAAGATGCAATGTGTGAATAAAAAAAAGCCCCTAATTAGGGGCTTTTTGCTGCATGGGTGCGTTCTCATGTTAATCACTGAGAAGCAGTAGCATCTTAGGCATCAATGCGCTTATATTTCATGCGCTTAGGCGTATCGTTGCCCACCCGCTTTCTATGATCAGCTTCATAGTCGGTGTAGTTGCCATCAAAGAAGACGACTTCTGAATCGCCTTCAAACGCTAGAATATGTGTCGCGATCCGGTCTAAGAACCAGCGGTCATGCGAGATCACCATGGCGCAGCCGGGGAACGCCAGCAGTGCTTCCTCAAGCGCACGCAGCGTCTCGATATCCAGGTCGTTGGAAGGCTCATCCAGCAGCAGCACGTTAGCGCCTTGCTTAAGCGTTTGTGCCAGCTGAAGGCGACCACGCTCACCGCCGGAGAGTTCGTCTAAGCGTTTCTGCTGGTCGTTACCCTTAAAGTTAAAGCGGCCAACGTAAGCGCGGGACGACACCTCATAGCCATTGATATTAAGGATATCTTGACCGTCAGAGACGGCTTCCCAAACGGTCTGCTTATCATCCAGCGCATCGCGCAGCTGTTCAACGTAGGCAATCTCAACCGTTTCGCCAATGACAACGTCGCCTGCGTCCGGCTGCTCTTTGCCTGTAATCAGCTTAAACAGCGTTGACTTACCTGCACCATTGCCGCCGACGATGCCCACGATAGCCCCTTGTGGAATGCTGAACGAGAGGTCTTGATAAAGCAGCTTATCGTCGAAGCGCTTGGCCACATTGTGAAACTCAATGACCTTATCACCCAGGCGAGGGCCAGGTGGGATATAGATTTCATTGGTTTCATTACGCTTTTGGAAGTCGCCTGATTGCATCTCCTCAAAGCGGTTAAGGCGCGCCTTACTCTTAGCTTGGCGACCTTTAGCGTTACTACGCACCCACTCAAGCTCTTGCTTGATAGCTTTTTGGCGGGTGGCCTCCTGCTTGGCTTCCTGGGAGAGACGCTGCTCTTTCTGTTCTAACCACTGAGAGTAGTTACCCTCAAACGGAATGCCTTGCCCGCGATCTAGTTCTAAAATCCAGCCTGCGACATTGTCGAGGAAGTAGCGGTCGTGGGTAATCGCCACCACCGTGCCGTTATAGTCATGTAGGAAGCGCTCTAGCCAGGCAACCGATTCCGCATCCAAGTGGTTGGTCGGTTCGTCAAGCAGCAGCATGTCAGGGCTTGAGAGCAGCAGGCGGCACAGTGCCACACGGCGTCGCTCACCACCGGATAAATTGCCGACTTTGGCGTCCCAGGGCGGCAGACGCAGCGCTTCAGCCGCAACTTCAAGCTTACGCTCAAGATTGTGGGCATCAGCAGCTTCGATAATATTCTCAAGGCGCGCCTGCTCGCTGGCTAATGCATCAAAGTCTGCATCAGGCTCAGCATAGGCGGCATATACTGCGTCTAGCTTCTCTTGGGCTTGTTTAATTTCGCCCAGCGCTTCCTCGACGGTGTCACGTACATTTTTTTCGTCGTCGAGCTGCGGCTCCTGGGGGAGATAGCCCACATTGATGCCAGGCATCGGACGAGCTTCACCTTCAAACTCTTTATCGACACCGGCCATGATGCGTAGCAGTGTGGACTTACCCGCACCGTTCAAGCCGAGTACACCAATTTTGGCGCCAGGGAAGAACGATAGCGATATATCCTTGAGAATTTGCTTTTTGGGTGGCACAACTTTGCCAACCCGGTTCATGGTGAATACGTATTGCGCCATGGATATCCGTTAGGTTGATGAAAAAAAGACGCCACTAAGGTGTTGGCGTAAAGCCTAGATGATAGTGCTCAGCGCGGACAAAGGCCAGAACAGCGATAGAGACATCGCTATTCTGGATATAACCGGGCACCACGGAAATAATAGCTAGGCACAAAATGCCTAATTGGATGTTAAAACAGATGAGAAAACTGATGATGCCCGAGCATGGTGAGGCGATGATCTTAATCTGCGGTGTAGATGCTTAACGGCTTGAATGCACGTTACTCTTCTTCATCCCAGTCGTCTTCAATCGCGCGCTGCAATCGCCGCTCCTCTAACCAAGCTTCTACCTGCCGACGAGCGCGTAAGGTATCTGCCTTGCTGGGTTTGCTTTTGCCGTAATGGTCATCGTTCACCGCGTCTAAGTTATCAAACTCGTCAGCGTCGAGCGCTTCGGTGGTATATGTTTCACGATTTAAGGGGTCACGGCTCATGGTATGCCCTCCAACCCAAGCCGGCGCGCCGGCATCACAACGGCTTCTAATCTTACGCTGTTTAAACGTTAATGAGATAAGAAGCGCCTAGCACTGTGTATGCTGTCGATACATAAGTACTTAGCCGCTATATAACGCTGCTCGGGTTAAAGTTCAAGCGCAATTTTCGCATTCGTTAAAATAAAATTATTGGGCAGACCCCTGCTGCTTCTGTAAGGCGGCAAGTGCTAGCTGCGCTTCTACGCGCTCAGTAACATCTTTTTGTACGCCGATGTAGTACATCAAGTTATCGGCTTCATCGTAAACGGGCGTAATCGACAGCTCATTCCAGAACATGGTGCCGTCTTTACGATAGTTGCGCAGCACTTCTCGTGAAGGGTGCCCATCTTTCAGGGCCTCTCTAATAGATGCCAAAGCGTCTTGATCGCGGTCCTCGTTTTGTAGAAAGCGGCAGTCGCGGTAAAGAATCTCATCAGCACTGTAGCCAGTTAAGCGTTCAAACCCCTTGTTTACATAGATGAGTATATTTTCGTCGCCTTCCTGCTCCGCAACGACAATACCATCTTCAGAAGCGTCGACAATGCGTTCGAGTAGCTCCGGGCTAATTAAAGGAGATCGTTTCATCAATGGGTTCCTGTTGCTGCTCTCGTTCTTCCGTAGCCATGACGTTGTAGGTCAACGCGGGGCTCGCCTTATGGGAATCTCTTACTGCAGGACTATGCGGCATTTCATACCCGCAAACAAAACAAAAATAGCAAAAAAACAACTAGCCACCGCTATCACTCCCTCTATCATGGCGAGCGTTGGCAAGCATTGCAAACCACTATTGCGTCTATTGGCTTTATCTATTTATCCGCGCTCATATTAGCAGCCAGCCGTCACCGAGGCGCTCGCTTAAAATGGGAGTAGTTTAAAATGAAAGTAGTAGGCTACTCGACTTCAGGTAATCTCTGGGCGCTGAGCATTGCACAGAAGGCAGTGCCGGCCAGTATCACCAGTAGCATGGCGCTGCCTAGCCACTGGGCAATGACGCCGATAATGCCCCCGACGATAAGCATTAATACGCCCGTTAACGTATTAGAAAGCGCAACATAGAGCGCGCGATTATCTTGGCTTGCCATATCCACTAAATAGGTTTTTCGCCCCAAGCGAACGCCGTGATGGACAATCACCAGCAGGCCATAAATAGCGGCATAAGGCCACACGCTCTGTGTCCATCCGCCCGGTAGCCAACTTAAACCCGCGCCTAGCAAGCAGCACAGTAAAGTACCAATGGCCGCATCACGCATGACGCAGCGGCTCGATTGGTCAGCGCGCTTTCCCCATGCAGGACTTGCGACCATCGCGGCGATGCCCGAGACCACCACCAGCAGCCCCAGGCCGCCTAATTCAGTGCCACTCTGCTGTTGGCCGAGGAGGGCCAAGTAGGGGAGAGCTAATGCGCTGGATAGCAGAAGGGCGCGGGCAAGATTAAAGTGTAAAAACGTGGGATCTGATCTCATCAGTGATAGCCCCAGTTTAATGCTGTCCCAAGCATTTTCACCGCCTTCGACCGCTCCAGGGACTTCTTTTATTCTCGCCGCGCAAAACGCGTTCAGCAGCCATCCTAATCCAGCTACGCTAAGCAAGATGGCCAGAGCCGTATTGCCGGGACGATCGCCGAACCACATCAATATGCCACCCGCAACAAGCGTGGCGGCTCCCGCCACACTGCCACTCCAGCCCATTAACGTGCCGCGCCGCCGCTTGGCAATGGTTTTGCCCAAGACATCCTTGGTCGCAATAGATGAGAGCCCTCGGGCTAAGGCAAGCATGACAAGCGCACCCAGCACCAATATACCGCCGATTGCGCCGCTGCCCATCAAGGCAAGTAGCGCCAGAGCAAAGGCGGCCAGGGCTTGAAGCATGGCACCGGCGACCCACACCCATTTACGCTGTGGCCGTAAGCGAATAAAACCCGCCACAAAAAGCTGCGGCAGCAGCGCGCCGGCCTCACGGATAGGCACTAACAGGCCGACCATCCAGATAGGGGCACCAATAATACCCATCAGCCAGGGAAGTACTAGGCGAGCGCTGGAAAGCTCATCGGCCAATTTATTACCCAGCGAGGCGAGAAGATGTTTGAAGAAATTATGCGGCTGTTCACTGCAGGCGTCTTCAGGAATGTCATCACACATGCGGCTGTCATCGTCTCCTGTCAGCCATTCATATAACCGTGATTGAGATACGTTATGTTCAGCCATGCGGGGTCCTTGGCAGTTGCGAATATAAGGTGACAGAATGCCCGACTATGACGCTGTATTAGCATGTGCTGTCTAATACTGTCAGCGCTGCAACAGCTTATATAGCGCAATAGGCATTTCAAAAAACATCCATTTTCCCAAACAGGAAGTGTCAGATGTCACGCATTCAAATTCGTTATTGTACCCAGTGCCAGTGGTTGCTTCGCAGCGCTTGGTACGCGCAAGAACTGCTCTCTACGTTTGGCGAGCGTTTAACAGAGGTAGCACTCTCTCCCTCTCATGGTGGCACATTTGAAATCTGGTGCGATGACAAATTGCTGTGGGAGCGTCAACGTGATGGCGGTTTCCCCGATATTAAATCACTGAAAAAGCAGGTGCGTGACCATATCGAACCCGACCTTACGCTCGGACATATCGACCGATGAGTCAGGATCGTTACGCCATTCTGTGTGGGTTAGGCGCCGTTGCTCTGTGGTCAACCGTTGCAACGGCATTCAAAGTAGCGCTTGCCTGGATGAGCCCGCTAGAGCTGATGTGGCTAGCCGCGCTGGTATCTTGGCTGTTAATGAGTGCCATCGTCATCATGCAAGGCAACGTGCTCACTGCACTACGTAGTGGATGGAAGACAGCCGCCTGGGCCGGGTTGATGAACCCCGTTGCCTACTATTTGTTGCTGTTTGCTGCCTATGATCGCCTGCCTGGGCAGGAAGCCATGGCACTGAATTACACCTGGGCACTGGCGATGGCGCTTCTTGCCGTCCCTATTCTGGGACAGCGGCTTACCCGAACAGATATCGTGGCAGGGTTAGTTGCCTACAGCGGTGTTTGGGTAATAGCAACACGAGGTGCTGTGTTTAATGTTGCGTTCGAGGACCCGCTTGGCGTGGCATTTGCGCTTGGCTCTACCTTGGTCTGGGCACTCTACTGGCTATTAAATGCGAAGGATAAACGTCAGCCTTTGATAGGCCAATGGCAGAATTTTAGCGTAGGGCTACCGGTGTTGTCAGCGTTGCTGCTGCTGGGGCCTGGCATTGAGTGGCATGGATGGCCTGCTGCTGGCGCTGGCGTTTACGTGGGCCTATTTGAAATGGGGGTCGCCTTTATTCTTTGGCAAGTAGCCGTTCAAAACGTTTCTCGCACTGCAAAAGTGTCGAATCTTATTTTCCTATCGCCGCCCATCTCCTTACTACTGCTCTACATTGTTATCGGTGAGCCGTTGCTGCCCTCTACATTAGTGGGTCTAGTGTTGATTTTGCTCGGACTGGCACTTCAGCAGCTTTCTGGGTATGGGCAACGTCATAAGAAGGAGTAATGTTTTTTTAAGAGTTTGATTGTAAATTTTTGTGACTTTTGGTTTGATGGTAAGCGAAGATGCTAATGCCATTAAATTAAGCTAGCCTAAAAAATAATGCGCGTTTATAAGGCGTTTTAATTAGCAATCTAATAATTACGGTCAGTCAGCGTTTAATGCCAGCTAGTGGTAGTCGGGATAGTGGTAGGGATGCTGAAAGAGGGCTGCTTATCGACTAAGTAGCGCACAACGTTTATTGGGGAACGAAGACTATGAAAGGCAATGCCGCATTGAAATTAAAAAACTTATTTTCACAACACGCTTTTCGGCCCTTAACGGTCACCACCCTGGCGTTTATCCCTCTTACAGCGCTTGCGCAATCGCTTCCGGCGAGTTTATACGCACCCGGTGCCACAGACCTACCAAGCACCATCCAACAAACCATTGTTACAAACCCTCAAGTGAATGCTGCCTGGGCAAACTTCAGCGCATCGGGTAGCGATGTGAGAGTTGCGCAGGGCAACTATCTGCCTTCTATTGATGTATCGGCTGGGGTTGGGCGACAGGATCAGCAAAACGATGGTCGCGGCAGCTATAACTCTGATTTCGCTGAATTGACGCTGACCCAGATGGTATTTGATGGCTTTGCGACCCGCAGTGAAGTAGAGCGCTTGGACCGTGCCCGGTTAATCGCCTATTTTGAGCTGCTCGGTGCAAGTGAAGAGATCGCTCTGGAGTCTTTCCAGGCGTATGTTGATGTGCTTCGCCATCGTGAGCTGGTTCGGCTAGCACAAGATAACTACCGAGAACACCAGCGTGTTTTTGGTCAAATTGAAGAACGGGCACTTTCTGGCGCTGGGCGCGGTGTTGATTTAGAACAGATTAGTGGCCGGTTAGCACTTGCTGAATCGAATCTCATGACCGAAGCATCCAATCTCCACGATGTAACGGCACGCTTTCAACGCATCGTCGGGACGCTACCCGCACAAAACATGCTGCCTGCCCCGTCCCTTGCGGATGAGCTGCCCAGGGATGTTAGCCAAGCGATCGAAATGGCCTTCCAAGGCAATCCCGATTTCCACGCAGCCATCGAGAACATTGCTGTTCAAAGGGCTGAGCTAGAGGGCGCCCGGGCAGCCTACATGCCTCGTTTGGATATCCAAGGGCGCACGGGCACCAATAACCAAGATGATGCGATTGCCGGACGTAGAGACGAGCATAGCATTCAGCTAGTGGCCAGCATGAACCTCTATCGCGGTGGTTCTGACCAAGCAGTCTTCAATGCAGCAACCACTCGTATTGAGCAAGCTGAAAATCAGCGTGAAACAGCCTGTACTAATGTCCGGCAAACGACGCAAATTGCGTATAACGACACTCAGCGTTTGAGCGAGCAGCTGAGCTACTTAAATGAACACCGCCAGTCGATTGACCGTGTCCGCGGCGCTTATCAGCAGCAGTTTGATATTGGTCAGCGTACTCTGTTGGACGTGCTGGACAGTGAAAATGAGTTTTTCGAAGCAAGCCGTGCTTACTCCAATGCGCAGTTTGACCTGACATTAGCGCAGGCGCGTACGCTGGCTGCCATGGGGCAGCTAATGAGCACGCTGCAAGTGACCCGTGAGGATATTCCAAGCCTCAGCGAGCTTGGCTATGAGGACATGGCTGACAATATCCGCATGGCGTGCGGTGTCGAGGGGCCACGTGGTTTTACCTTAGACGACTTTACCCGTGGGATTTCTGCACAACAAGGCAGCAGTGCGCCCATCAGCGCCTACTCAGAATCTGAAGAGATGACGGTAGCGATCCCCGTCGAAGCTGCTGTGACAGAGGAGTCAGCACCCAGTCAAGCGCAAGGGCTCTATGTTCAGGTGGCATCCTTAAGCGCTATTGAGCGTGCTGAAGCACTTAGCCAACAACTAAATAGCGAGTTATCTAGCAGCGCAAGAGTGGTGGCTGCAGCAGGCAATTTCCGCGTGCAGGTGGGGCCGTTAGCGACCTTGGAGGACGCGCGCTCCCTACAGTCTGAGCTGCGAGGCGTTGGGTACGCGGATGCGTTTGTAACGCGTGGTTAAACAGTGGGCGATAAGCATCTGAGTATCCGAGATGCTTATACTTCGGACGGGAAATGAGGTTTCTGTGACGCAAAGTGAGCTGACAGTTTCTGAGGCTGCCCGTAGCGACGGGAAAGAACCAAGCGATGAGTTGCTGGAGTGTTTGAAAACTGTTGCTTCCTACCATCAACACGATGTGTCATCTGAGGCTTTGAAGGCTGGCTTACCGTTAGAACAAGGTCGGCTTATTCCCTCGGTGTTTGGGCGAGCAGCTTCGCGGGCAGGGTTAACCGCTAAAATTGTAAAAAGTAAGTTATCAGCGCTTAACCCCGCCTTATTTCCCGCTATTCTCTTGCTGGAACCGGGTCGTGCGTGCGTACTATTAGGGCTAGACCTTAAACAGCAAAAAGCACGGGTTATCTTCCCTGAACTTTCCGAGGCCGATATAGACGTGCCTTTGGAAGAGCTATATTCAGGCTACAGTGGCGAGGCCATTTACGTACGCCCCAAGTTTCGTGCAGATAATGCCTCAGAGCCGGGTGTTAAAAAGCGCCGGGATCAGCACTGGTTTTGGGGTGTTATTCGCGAGAACAGGCGGCTATATCGCGATATCGTGCTCGGCTCCATCGCCATCAACATGTTTGCACTGGCGATGCCGCTGTTCGTGTTGAATGTCTATGACCGCGTAGTGCCTAATCAGGCGACAGAAACCCTCTGGGTGCTGGCGATCGGTATTTTTATCGTGCTGTGTTTCGACTTAGCCCTGCGTTTAATGCGCAGCAGCTTTGTTGATTTGGCCGCCAGCCGGGCTGATGTCAAACTCTCCTCTTCAATCATGGCGAAAGTGCTGGGGATGCGCTTAGAGGCGCGCCCGGCATCGACCGGCTCGTTCACGGCCACGCTGCAATCGTTTGAGTCCGTGCGGGCGTTTATCGGTTCTGCCACCATCATCGGCATCGTTGATTTGCCCTTCGTGCTTCTCTTTGCTGCCATTATTGCGCTCATCAATCCCTGGCTAGTACTGCCCGTGCTGGCCGGTATTGTGTTTGTGTTGCTCTATGCCTTAGCGGCCCAAGGAAAGCTGCATGAGCTTTCACAAACCACCTGGGAAGTGGGCGCCCAGCGTAATGCGCTGCTGGTTGAGTCGGTTTCTCAGCTGGAAAATGTGAAGGCACTGCGAGCAGAAAGCCGCATTCAGCGGCATTGGGAAAAAGCGTCTGCTTTTCTTTCCAGAACCTCTGCTCAACTACGGTTGGTTAGCACCTCCGTCTCTAATGTTGCCCAGTGGGCTCAGCACAGCGTAGCCGTGTGCGTCATTATTGTGGGGGTTTACCAGATCATCGAAGGCAACCTGACCCAGGGCGGCCTGATTGCCGCCTATATGCTCTCATCCCGCGCTATGGCACCGATTAGCCAAGCCGCCGCTTTATTAGCGCAGTATCACCAGTCTTCGACGGCATTAGAGTCGCTGAATAACGTGATGGATAAACAAGTCGAGCGGCACGAAGGCAAAGCGTATGTAGAAAAGCCGAGTGTTTCGGGCAATATCCGTTTAGAAAAAGTGACGCTACGTTACCCTAATGAAGAGCGCGAAGCGCTGCGTGATGTCTCTATTGCTATAAAAGCGGGTGAGAAAGTGGCACTGCTGGGCCGCATTGGTTGCGGTAAATCCTCCCTTAATAAGCTGTTATTAGGGTTTTATCAGCCGACGTCAGGCGCAGTGCTGGTTGATAATGTCGATATTCGCCAGTTAGACCCGCTACAACTGCGCCGACATATTGGTTATGTACCCCAAGATGTGAGTCTGTTTGCCGGCTCATTGCGTGAGAACATAGTGGCAGGGGGTGGAAGCGACCGTGTCGATGACGAAGCGCTACTCAGAGCTATCGACATCGCTGGCCTTGAGTCGCTGGTTAATAGCCACCCGAATGGCGTCGATCTTCAGGTAGGCGAGCGGGGCCAAGCCCTTTCTGGTGGGCAAAAGCAGGCCGTGGCTATCGCGAGGGCGTTAGTGCAAGACCCGCCTATTCTGCTCTTGGATGAGCCTACAAGCTCGATGGACAACGCCAGCGAGGAAGCTTTCAAAGCCAATTTAACGAAAGTAGCCGCAGGCAAAACCATCTTAGTCGTTACCCACCGCACCTCGTTACTTTCCCTCGTGGATCGCATCATTGTGATGGATGCCGGCAAAGTCGTTGCGGATGGCCCCCGTGATACGGTCGTTGAAGCACTGCGCAAAGGTCAGATTGGGAGGGCGTCGTAGTGGCTAAAAAGTCCTCTTCAACCTCAGAGCAAAAAGGCTTCGAAGCCATAGGGCGCTTCTCGGAGAAAGGCCAAAAACCGTTTCGTCCCTTCATGGATCGCCTCTTTGCTCGGCGTGTGACATCGGCGCATCTCAATCGAGATTGGGCGAGCGACACTGATTGGGCGCGCATGCAGCAAGAGCCCATCCGCGCTCGGCTATTCCTTTACACCGTTCTGCTGACCATTATCGCGTTGGTGGTATGGGCCTATTTTGCTCCTATCGACGAAGTGACCCGTGGCTCAGGACGGGTAATCCCTGCTAGTCAGCTACAGCGTATTCAGTCGTTTGACGGCGGAGTGATAGAGCAGATCATGGTGCGAGAAGGGCAGGTAGTCAGTGCAGGCGAAGTGCTGATGCAAATTGACCCCACCCGGTTCGTGTCAGATTTTCGGGAAAACCGTGCACAGCGGTTTGCACTGGAAGCCCGAGCAGAGCGGTTACGCGCACTAGCGACCAATACAGCGTTTGAACCATCCGATGAACTACGCCAAGAAGTGCCTAGCATCGTGATGCAAGAGCGTGAGGTGTATGTAAGCAGGCGAGAGGAGCTTAGAGAGCAAGAAAATGTCCTCGAAGATCGTATTCGCCAGCGTCGGGAAGAACTGAGGGAAGCGCAGGCGCGGCGGGATACTGCCCAGCGTGAAGCCAGTATGGCTGGACAAGAACTAAATTTAACCCGCCCCCTGCTTGCCTCGGGTGCTGTTTCAGAAGTCGAAGTGCTTCGCCTACAGCGTGAAGTATCCCGCGCTACCGGTGAGCGTAACCAAGCCGATGCCGCCGTCTCTCGCTTAGAAGCCGCAGTAGAAGAAGCACAAACGCAGCTGCGCGAGTTAGGCGCAGAGCGAAGGAGTGAGTGGCGCAACGACTTAGCCCAAGTGCTGGGTGATCTCAATGCGCTTCAGCAGTCGGGCACGGGGTTGCAGGATCGCGTGCGGCTTACCGAAATTCGCTCGCCCGTTGATGGTGTGGTACAGCGGCTGCATATCAACACCATTGGTGGTGTCGCCCAGCCGGGCCAAGAGGTCGTCGAGATTGTTCCCAGCGATGAGCAGTTATTGGTAGAAGCGCGGATTGCACCCCAAGATATCGCGTTTCTGCACCCTGGGCAGCCAGCTACTATCAAACTGACAGCCTACGATTACGCCATTTACGGTGGGTTACAGGCAGAGCTTGATCATATTAGCGCGGACACGATTACTGATGACGAAGGCAATACATTTTATCTAGTGCGCGTGCGCAGTTCTGAAGATGAAAACATCGCCGAGCGGCTTCAGGTCATCCCCGGGATGACGGCACAGATAGATATTGTGACAGGGAAGCGAACGGTGATGCAGTTCCTGCTTAAACCCGTTTTAAGAGCATGGCGAGATTCCATGGGGGAGCGCTAATGACACATTGGTTTGTAACAACAGATGGCAGTCTAAAAGCCCGTTGGAAAAAAGCGTTTCCCGAGGCATTGGCCTTAACTCCTAGCACGCTAGGCGTCCACCTTCAGCCCAGCGATGTGGTCTGGTTGCTAACGACAGTGGCCGAGTGGGATACCCTCGTTGCCAAAGTGAACGCGCAAAAAGCAACTGCGGTCGTGATGAGCTATTCCCCCGATGATCGAGAGGCGTTAAAAGCGCTCGATTTAGGGGCAAGAGGCTATGTGCATACGCTTGCCGCTCCCGAGGTGCTTAACCAAGTCTCGCTAGTGGTTAGCAATCAGGGCGTTTGGGTGGGGCAAGCGCTGCTGGCCAAAGTGCTAGGCGGCACTTTCAAAGCATTACAGCAGCGTGGTGACGTGAGCGACTATCAATTCAGTGAGTGCTTGCAGCAGTTGACCGAGCGTGAGCGCGGTGTCGCGCTCGCGGTTGCCAAAGGAGCGACTAATAAAGAAGTAGCACGCCAGTTGGATATTACCGAGCGTACGGTGAAAGCCCACCTAAGTGCGATTTTTAAGAAGCTCACAGTGCGAGACAGGTTACAGCTGATATTAAAGCTGGCGCCTGTCTCAGAACAAATAACCAACTCATAGCCCTTAATAGTAACTAGTTACACTCATGAGATAGCCATGCCGATACCTGAAGCGCGCCTCCTAACAAGGCGCGCTTTTTGTCCATCGGTACAATACTTTTCTGTTGTCTTACCTCCTACTATCGATACATATGCCGCTACTCGGTTTAGTGCCAATGCACTAAAGCAGCGGCCCCATATTGGTGATCGAGGAGTGACACATGGCAGCTGCAACCGTTATTGCAATTACTGGTCAGGCTTGGGCGCGTGATGAAGCGGGCAATCTACGCGAACTGCGTGTTGGCGACGTGCTACAGGAAGGCGAGGTATTAATTACCTCGGCAAACGGCCAGGTACAGTTAGATTTTGCTGATGGCAGCGGTGCCAGCGTTGTGGAAGGTGGGCAAGAAGTTGCCGTCACTCCTGAGTTAGACAGTGATCTTATCGTCGCTACCGAAGAAGCCAGCGCGATGGACGACGACCTCGACACGCTGCTGGCGGCACTTGATGAAGAAGGCGACCTTCTTGACATACTTGACGCCACCGCAGCCGGTGCTGGTGCTGGCGGCGGTGGTGGCGGGGGCAGCAGCTTCGTGCGTGTTGCCCGCGTTGCTGAAGAAACCGACCCGCTCGCGTTTAGTACTGAAGGAGGCTTAGAAGGCGCCGAGTTTTTTGAGCTTGATGGTGGAGCCGTCGCTGCTGCGGATGGTGTAGCAGAGGATGATGCGGTCTCTCCCGAGCCAGAGCCAACCCCTGAGCCAGAGCCAACCCCCGAGCCAGAGCCAACCCCCGAGCCAGAACCGACCCCTGAGCCAGAACCGACCCCTGAGCCAGAGCCGACCCCTGAGCCAGAACCGACCCCTGAGCCAGAGCCGACCCCTGAGCCAGAGCCGACCCCTGAGCCAGAACCGACCCCTGAGCCAGAGCCGACCCCTGAGCCACAGCCGACACCTGTGCCAACTGTTGAAATTACAGCCTTCGTTATAGATTCAACTAACAATACCGTCAGCAGCGAACTGACCGGCACCGCCACGAATGCCACCAGCGTGGACGTCATCGTGACGGGCCCCAATGGCGAAGTGTTCTCCGGCAACGTCCCGGTTGAAGACGGCATCTGGAGCGTAGATCTGGGCACTGAGCTACCCGCCGGCGAGTACAGCGTTTCAGCCACGGCGCGTGATGACGCAGATAACACTAGCTCCCCGGTGAGCGCGGAAAGCGGCTATACGCTGCCGGACGTCTCGATCGACAGCTTCGATATCGTAGCCAGCGAGTTTGTAGACGGTGACTCTGGCGAGACAGCCGCGACGCTGGACATTACCAATGTAAGCAACGCTACCGGCGTGCAAGTCACCATCTCGGCAGAGGGAGAAGATGACCAGACCTTCACTGCTACCAACGACGGTGACGGCAACTGGAGCGTTGACCTATCTGGCGGCACCTTTAATGAAGGGGTCACCTACACCGCCCAGGCGGTGGCCACCGATGCCAACGCCAACACGGCCAGCTCAGCAGAGCTGACCGCTGACTTTGGGCTGCCGACGGTATCAATTGAAAACTTCGATATCGTAGCCAGCGAGTTTGTAGACGGTGACTCTGGCGAGACAGCCGCGACGCTGGACATTACCAATGTAAGCAACGCTACCGGCGTGCAAGTCACCATCTCGGCAGAGGGAGAAGATGACCAGACCTTCACTGCTACCAACGACGGTGACGGCAACTGGAGCGTTGACCTGTCCGGCGGCACCTTTAATGAAGGGGTCACCTACACCGCTCAGGCGGTGGCCACCGATGCCAACGCCAACACGGCCAGCTCAGCAGAGCTGACCGCTGACTTTGGGCTGCCGACGGTATCAATTGAAAACTTCGATATCGTAGCCAGCGAGTTTGTAGACGGTGACTCTGGCGAGACAGCCGCGACGCTGGACATTACCAATGTAAGCAACGCTACCGGCGTGCAAGTCACCATCTCGGCAGAGGGAGAAGATGACCAGACCTTCACTGCTACCAACGACGGTGACGGCAACTGGAGCGTTGACCTGTCCGGCGGCACCTTTAATGAAGGGGTCACCTACACCGCTCAGGCGGTGGCCACCGATGCCAACGCCAACACGGCCAGCTCAGCAGAGCTGACCGCTGACTTTGGGCTGCCGACGGTATCAATTGAAAACTTCGATATCGTAGCCAGCGAGTTTGTAGACGGTGACTCTGGCGAGACAGCCGCGACGCTGGACATTACCAATGTAAGCAACGCTACCGGCGTGCAAGTCACCATCTCGGCAGAGGGAGAAGATGACCAGACCTTCACTGCTACCAACGACGGTGACGGCAACTGGAGCGTTGACCTGTCCGGCGGCACCTTCAATGAAGGGGTCACCTACACCGCTCAGGCGGTGGCCACCGATGCCAACGCCAACACGGCCAGCTCAGCAGAGCTGACCGCTGACTTTGGGCTGCCGACGGTATCAATTGAAAACTTCGATATCGTAGCCAGCGAGTTTGTAGACGGTGACTCTGGCGAGACAGCCGCGACGCTGGACATTACCAATGTAAGCAACGCTACCGGCGTGCAAGTCACCATCTCGGCAGAGGGAGAAGATGACCAGACCTTCACTGCTACCAACGACGGTGACGGCAACTGGAGCGTTGACCTATCTGGCGGCACCTTTAATGAAGGGGTCACCTACACCGCTCAGGCGGTGGCCACCGATGCCAACGCCAACACGGCCAGCTCAGCAGAGCTGACCGCTGACTTTGGGCTGCCGACGGTATCAATTGAAAACTTCGATATCGTAGCCAGCGAGTTTGTAGACGGTGACTCTGGCGAGACAGCCGCGACGCTGGACATTACCAATGTAAGCAACGCTACCGGCGTGCAAGTCACCATCTCGGCAGAGGGAGAAGATGACCAGACCTTCACTGCTACCAACGACGGTGACGGCAACTGGAGCGTTGACCTGTCCGGCGGCACCTTTAATGAAGGGGTCACCTACACCGCTCAGGCGGTGGCCACCGATGCCAACGCCAACACGGCCAGCTCAGCAGAGCTGACCGCTGACTTTGGGCTGCCGACGGTATCAATTGAAAACTTCGATATCGTAGCCAGCGAGTTTGTAGACGGTGACTCTGGCGAGACAGCCGCGACGCTGGACATTACCAATGTAAGCAACGCTACCGGCGTGCAAGTCACCATCTCGGCAGAGGGAGAAGATGACCAGACCTTCACTGCTACCAACGACGGTGACGGCAACTGGAGCGTTGACCTGTCCGGCGGCACCTTCAATGAAGGGGTCACCTACACCGCCCAGGCGGTGGCCACCGATGCCAACGCCAACACGGCCAGCTCAGCAGAGCTGACCGCTGACTTTGGGCTGCCGACGGTATCAATTGAAAACTTCGATATCGTAGCCAGCGAGTTTGTAGACGGTGACTCTGGCGAGACAGCCGCGACGCTGGACATTACCAATGTAAGCAACGCTACCGGCGTGCAAGTCACCATCTCGGCAGAGGGAGAAGATGACCAGACCTTCACTGCTACCAACGACGGTGACGGCAACTGGAGCGTTGACCTGTCCGGCGGCACCTTTAATGAAGGGGTCACCTACACCGCTCAGGCGGTGGCCACCGATGCCAACGCCAACACGGCCAGCTCAGCAGAGCTGACCGCTGACTTTGGGCTGCCGACGGTATCAATTGAAAACTTCGATATCGTAGCCAGCGAGTTTGTAGACGGTGACTCTGGCGAGACAGCCGCGACGCTGGACATTACCAATGTAAGCAACGCTACCGGCGTGCAAGTCACCATCTCGGCAGAGGGAGAAGATGACCAGACCTTCACTGCTACCAACGACGGTGACGGCAACTGGAGCGTTGACCTGTCCGGCGGCACCTTTAATGAAGGGGTCACCTACACCGCTCAGGCGGTGGCCACCGATGCCAACGCCAACACGGCCAGCTCAGCAGAGCTGACCGCTGACTTTGGGCTGCCGACGGTATCAATTGAAAACTTCGATATCGTAGCCAGCGAGTTTGTAGACGGTGACTCTGGCGAGACAGCCGCGACGCTGGACATTACCAATGTAAGCAACGCTACCGGCGTGCAAGTCACCATCTCGGCAGAGGGAGAAGATGACCAGACCTTCACTGCTACCAACGACGGTGACGGCAACTGGAGCGTTGACCTGTCCGGCGGCACCTTCAATGAAGGGGTCACCTACACCGCTCAGGCGGTGGCCACCGATGCCAACGCCAACACGGCCAGCTCAGCAGAGCTGACCGCTGACTTTGGGCTGCCGACGGTATCAATTGAAAACTTCGATATCGTAGCCAGCGAGTTTGTAGACGGTGACTCTGGCGAGACAGCCGCGACGCTGGACATTACCAATGTAAGCAACGCTACCGGCGTGCAAGTCACCATCTCGGCAGAGGGAGAAGATGACCAGACCTTCACTGCTACCAACGACGGTGACGGCAACTGGAGCGTTGACCTGTCCGGCGGCACCTTCAATGAAGGGGTCACCTACACCGCTCAGGCGGTGGCCACCGATGCCAACGCCAACACGGCCAGCTCAGCAGAGCTGACCGCTGACTTTGGGCTGCCGACGGTATCAATTGAAAACTTCGATATCGTAGCCAGCGAGTTTGTAGACGGTGACTCTGGCGAGACAGCCGCGACGCTGGACATTACCAATGTAAGCAACGCTACCGGCGTGCAAGTCACCATCTCGGCAGAGGGAGAAGATGACCAGACCTTCACTGCTACCAACGACGGTGACGGCAACTGGAGCGTTGACCTGTCCGGCGGCACCTTTAATGAAGGGGTCACCTACACCGCTCAGGCGGTGGCCACCGATGCCAACGCCAACACGGCCAGCTCAGCAGAGCTGACCGCTGACTTTGGGCTGCCGACGGTATCAATTGAAAACTTCGATATCGTAGCCAGCGAGTTTGTAGACGGTGACTCTGGCGAGACAGCCGCGACGCTGGACATTACCAATGTAAGCAACGCTACCGGCGTGCAAGTCACCATCTCGGCAGAGGGAGAAGATGACCAGACCTTCACTGCTACCAACGACGGTGACGGCAACTGGAGCGTTGACCTGTCCGGCGGCACCTTCAATGAAGGGGTCACCTACACCGCTCAGGCGGTGGCCACCGATGCCAACGCCAACACGGCCAGCTCAGCAGAGCTGACCGCTGACTTTGGGCTGCCGACGGTATCAATTGAAAACTTCGATATCGTAGCCAGCGAGTTTGTAGACGGTGACTCTGGCGAGACAGCCGCGACGCTGGACATTACCAATGTAAGCAACGCTACCGGCGTGCAAGTCACCATCTCGGCAGAGGGAGAAGATGACCAGACCTTCACTGCTACCAACGACGGTGACGGCAACTGGAGCGTTGACCTGTCCGGCGGCACCTTCAATGAAGGGGTCACCTACACCGCTCAGGCGGTGGCCACCGATGCCAACGCCAACACGGCCAGCTCAGCAGAGCTGACCGCTGACTTTGGGCTGCCGACGGTATCAATTGAAAACTTCGATATCGTAGCCAGCGAGTTTGTAGACGGTGACTCTGGCGAGACAGCCGCGACGCTGGACATTACCAATGTAAGCAACGCTACCGGCGTGCAAGTCACCATCTCGGCAGAGGGAGAAGATGACCAGACCTTCACTGCTACCAACGACGGTGACGGCAACTGGAGCGTTGACCTGTCCGGCGGCACCTTTAATGAAGGGGTCACCTACACCGCTCAGGCGGTGGCCACCGATGCCAACGCCAACACGGCCAGCTCAGCAGAGCTGACCGCTGACTTTGGGCTGCCGACGGTATCAATTGAAAACTTCGATATCGTAGCCAGCGAGTTTGTAGACGGTGACTCTGGCGAGACAGCCGCGACGCTGGACATTACCAATGTAAGCAACGCTACCGGCGTGCAAGTCACCATCTCGGCAGAGGGAGAAGATGACCAGACCTTCACTGCTACCAACGACGGTGACGGCAACTGGAGCGTTGACCTGTCCGGCGGCACCTTTAATGAAGGGGTCACCTACACCGCTCAGGCGGTGGCCACCGATGCCAACGCCAACACGGCCAGCTCAGCAGAGCTGACCGCTGACTTTGGGCTGCCGACGGTATCAATTGAAAACTTCGATATCGTAGCCAGCGAGTTTGTAGACGGTGACTCTGGCGAGACAGCCGCGACGCTGGACATTACCAATGTAAGCAACGCTACCGGCGTGCAAGTCACCATCTCGGCAGAGGGAGAAGATGACCAGACCTTCACTGCTACCAACGACGGTGACGGCAACTGGAGCGTTGACCTGTCCGGCGGCACCTTCAATGAAGGGGTCACCTACACCGCTCAGGCGGTGGCCACCGATGCCAACGCCAACACGGCCAGCTCAGCAGAGCTGACCGCTGACTTTGGTTTGCCCACGGCCGAGATCACTATCAATATCATTGCCGATGACGACGTAATCAACGCCGAAGAGTCAGGACAAGACGTCATCACTGTTAGCGGTACAGTAGGGGGTAGCGTGAAGGTCGGTGACGAAGTCACACTGACTGTCAACGGCAAAACCTTAACAGGTGACGTATTCGAAGATGCTGATGGAAATTTAGTTTACAGCGTAGACGTTAACACCGGTGATCTGATCGCCGACAATAATGTTGAAGCGAGCGTTACGGCGACAGATGAAGCGGGCAACAGTGCGACTGACTCAGAGACGCGCATGGTTTCTGTGGATAACACGCCCCCCATCGCTGATCCGGTGCTCACCAATGCTGATTTCTTCACCGAAAGTGATAAAACCCCAGAAGGGGTTGTAACAAATCCCTTATTCTTCCGCAGCTTCAAGGTTGGGGGTGGTGTAGATGAAGGTGAAACTACGCCAACAGTTCGAGAGAATGATCCTTCTCTCGGCGGTGAAGATAGGGAAACAGATGAAGTAGACCTGAACTTTACCCTTATATCGCTACCTATTTACGGCAAACTCTATTTGGATGCCAACGGTAACGGTACTTTCAGTGAGGCTGAGGTGGGTACTGAATTCAGTAAATTCAGTACTATCTCTGAACTGTACTGGGCAGTGAGCGCTAGCGAAGCGGCTGAAGAGGGCGTTGCACGTAGCCTCAATTTCAATAGGGGGAGCGAAGCCTCTGATTGGGAGAATACCGGTGTTTCAATATATGCCTATGGTTTTGACGGTCAGCAAAATAATGATTTGTTGAGCTTTCAGTCGAATGGCATGGGGGTAAGAGATAGCTCTGGCGTGCAGAACGAAGTGCCTACACAACTTGGTTTCCGTGGAGTAGGTTCTCAGACTATTGTTGTCGACTTTGATAAGCCTTCAATGAACGCAGAGGTGTCTGTTAGAAACCTAATTGCTAATGAAGGTGAAGTAGGGCGTGTTGAAGCTTGGCTCGATGGTGAGCAGGTTGGGTCGTGGACTTTTAGTGGTATTAACGGAGCAGAGCTAAACGACGTGCCGGTTGATTTCAATACAGGTGGCAGCAATGGCAGCTTTAGTCTGCCGGATGGCACCATTTTTGACCAGCTTAGGTTCACGGCAACTGAATATGCTGACGGTTATAGCGCTGGTACAAACAGTACAGATAGCAGTGACTACTTTATTGCAGGTATTTCCTGGAGTGAGCTGGCTTCGGCCAACTTTGAGTACAGCGTTACAGATGAAGCGGGCAATACTAGCGGTTCAGTGCAGGTATTGATAGATCCGATGGAAACCGATACGGAAGTTCCGGAATTTTTTGATACCCCTCCCCACATCCTCGGCCTCGACGGCGGCGGTGCTGATGTCATCCTCAACGAGAAGAACCTTGGCGATGGCACCGATCCTGATACATCAGCTCTCACTCAGAGCGGGCAGTTCACGCTTGTAGCTGCCGCCGGTATAGATAAGCTGGAGATCGGCTCTACCGAGGTGACTTTGGCTCAGTTGGAGTCTCTTGGGACTACACCAGTCGAGCTTGTTTCCGACTCTGGCAATATCCTGACGTTGACGGGCTTTGACGCTAGCACCGGAATAGTCTCTTATGAATACACCTTGGTGAGTAATCTTGATCATGCGTTAGGCGATGGAAGAAATTCATTAGGCAAGGAGTTCGATATCGTTCTCTTTGATCAGCTTGGCCGTGATATATCTGCCACGCTGGATGTAGAGATCATCGATGATGTGCCTGAGTTTGATGAGGCTGGCATCAACGATGTAACGGTTTCCGCCGCTGAAGGTAGTGAGGCATCCGGTGAACTCAATCTGATTATTGGTGCTGATAGCGACGGTTCGTCAGTACAGAACGTTACTTTGAAAGAGAGTGGCGGCTTTATTCAGGTGGACTATACCGATGACGGCTCTTCCAATACTACATTCTTGACCTCAGGTGGCAGCAAGCTGCAGTACGAGTTTAACCAAGAGAGCCAGCAGCTAATTGCTTTTAAAGAGGGTGGGGATAGCAGTAGCCCGGTCTTCACCATTGACCTAAATATTAATAGCGGCAGCTATGAGCTAAACGTAATCGAGGCTTTAGATCCCGTGGCTGCCAGTTTTGGAACCACTGTTACGGGCATTAAAGGTGGTGGTATTGACGGTAATTTGGAAATTGATAGCCCGAATCTGGAGGTATCGTTTAGTTCATCTGGTGGGAATGTTAATTGGTCAACCAATGGTATCGGAGTTGATAATAACTTAATTAATGATGGCCAAACATTGGTAGCGAATTTTAGTCAGCAACTGACAAAGCTATCGTTTGAGATGGGCAAAGATGGGGCAATGAGCTGGGAGATTTTCAGTGCTGGTACGTCGGTTGGCACTGGTTCTGCATTGAATGTTGATTATCAACAAGGCTTTGACGAAATTCGCTTCTACGGTAGCTCTAAAGGAGGTCAATATAATGTTAATAATTTTAGCGGTGAATTCCTTGATACGCTTCTCCCGTATGAGTTGCCGGTAAATGTAGCTGTTCAAGATGGTGATAATGACGAAGCTTCGAGCAGCTTTGACATTACTTTTGAGCCAGTTGATTCCACAATCGACTTGGCCCCAGCTCCAGTGCCAAATTATCCTGTTATTCGTGGTCTTGGTGTCCAAGGTGGCGATGTTATCGTCGATGAAGCTTGGCTCGAAGGCGGCACGCATGAAGGTGATGGTAGCTTGATACAGAGCAGTTCCTTCACTTTAGAAGCTGAAGGCGGCATTCGCTCGCTGACAGTTGCTGGGGAAGAGATTACCTGGGAGCGCTTGCAAAATCTTGCCAATGAAGGTCCTGTGGTAATTGAATTGTCCAGTGGCAATATTCTAAGCATTACTGGCTTTGCAGGGGATCTCTATGGTGGTGACGTCAGTTATACCTACGAGCTCAAATCCAACACGCTAGAGCATGATGAGCAAGGGACAGATAATGTCGGTAAAGAAATAACAGTCGCATTGGAAGATCGTTTCGATAATATAGTTGAAGCAGATATATCTGTGGTGATTGTTGACGATCTACCTAGCGAATCCGGCGATAATAGCTCGATAACAGTGCCTGTCAGTGAACTAGCTGTTGGAAACTTAAATGCAACATGGGAAAACCTAACAGCTACTTCAGGTAGTGGTGGAGTCACAACAAATACTAATGCGGCAGGCATATATATTAACTGGGGTGGGGGCGGCTCTGGCTACGATTTTACCTATGCCAGTAGTCTTACTGACTCTGAAGGTGTGGGTGCTGATAAATTGTTCTCATTAGGTACGTTGACGCATAACAACTTTGTGAGTAATGCGGGTAGCAGTTCACTTAATACGGTTGATCTCAACGTTACATTTAAGGTTATGATTGATGGTGTGGCAAAAGAGGTGTCCACGGTTATTCAGCTTGAGCATGATGAAACGGTCAATAGTAACCCAGACATTTCACATCCCGATAACGACGATGTGATCAAAATTTCCAATCCAGGACAGTTGCAGAATGTTCAGGTAGGTGACCGCGAATTTATTCTAAGCATTAAAGGCTTTATGGATAATGGCAACCTTGTCGATACGGTCTACACCACTGAAAGACAAGCAAGTTCTTTTGAACTGTTTGCAGAAATTGTGTCAACCGATGATCTGCCGGTGTTGAATGGTCAAATTGAAGAGCCTTTCTGGGGCGCCGATGGCCCAGATGATGAAGATCCATTGTTATGGTCGACTGAATTAGGTAACCAGGCAGTTGCTGAAGGGCAAACGCTGTCTATTCAAGGTCAATTTGGCACGTTGACCGTAAGTGATGACGGTAACTATACCTACGAAGTTAATCGCGAAACCCGTGACAGTATGAACATCGGTGATGTAGAGCAGGATGTGTTTAGTTACTACCTGCGAGATGCCGACGATGACACGGTAAAGTCAACGTTAACCATTACCTTGGAAGGCACGGTTAACTCCATTGAGCTGGAGAGCCAACAAGCAAGTGCTGAGGTCAATAATGAATCTGTGACGCCAGACCCAGTGTTGGAAGAATCAACATCTGATTACTCACTTGATAACCGAGATGGGTCATTTGGGTTTTTTTCCAACAATGGTTATAAGGCCGTACAATGGACTGAAGGATTCAATATTGGCGAAGACGCTGAAAGTGGCTCTGGTCGCTTTAGCGCTGACGTTGATTTGGATTCGCCCGGTAGATCAAGCGCCTCTCTTACTTGGTCCTTAGAGAAGGAAGGGGCATCAGGAGATTGGGTCATTTTAGAGAGCGGTAGCGGCTCTGTAGATGTTAATGGCCTTGAGGCTGGAAATTACAGAGTTACTTTCAACGCGGAGGTTGAAGGTAGAAGTTGGAAAAGTACAGGGATAATTTCTGGTTATTATCAATACCCGTCTGTTGAGGTGGAGAATATTGTATCCAGTTTCCAACCTGGCTCCTATGAGCAGCTTAACATCGAGTCGTTTACTGGCAACGTGCTCGAAGGCGCAACACCAGGCTCCATTAATTCTACGCTCAGCGTCAAACTACCCGACGGGGAGTGGCAGCTCGTGGGTGAAAACGGCCTTACCTTAGTCGGCCTGTATGGAACGCTGGTCATTCAGAAAAATGGCAGCTATACCTACACGCCTGAGGCCAATGCCGCTAACGTGGGTATGTCAGAGTCTTTTGAGATTAAGCTAACGCATCCCGACTCCACTGATGAGAGGCCCTTCACGGCGGAGGCGACATTAACCATCAATATTGGTGGTAATGCCGAGCCAAACAGCGACGAGATAAGCGGTATTCAAGCCACCGGTTTTGGGCTCTTCGCGATGGAAGACCTGGATGCGCTTGTTGCTGAAGAGGGTGGTGCTTCTAAAGCCGAAGAAGATATTCTTTCTGAAGACGATCAAGACGATCAAGACGATCAAGACGATCAAGACGATCAAGACGATCAAGACGATCAAGACGATCAAGACGATCAAGACGATCAAGACGATCAAGACGATCAAGACGATCAAGACGATCAAGACGATCAAGACGATCAAGACGATCAAGACGATCAAGACGATCAAGACGATCAAGACGATCAAGACGATCAGGGCGATCAGGACGATCAGGACGATAAAGAAGATAAAGGCGATCAGGACGATCAGGACGATAAAGAAGATAAAGGCGATCAGGAAGACGCTGCCGAGAAGTCATCTTCTGGTGAAGGTGAGTCGTCAGAAGAGACAGAATCATCCACGAATACTGCAAGTGAAGGTGGATTAGGCCTTGATGATGTGATCAATGGCGGTGAGGATATCTTTACTGAACCAGGATCTGATTCAGCGACGCCAGTCAAAAATGTAGAAGGAGAAGGTGCTACCGCCCCTTACACCCAGTATCCTGGCGTTGATATTGATACCTCTACTAAAAATATTGAACCGTAACCAAGCGCTCTAACTCTAGCCCTACTCGGTTCGCCGAGTGGGGCTTTTTGATATGCTGAGTAAATGTAAATTTCCAAGGAAGCCGCTATGCTCTACATCAAACGAAATGCCCGTGGGGAGATTGTGATGCTCAGCAAAGAGCCATCGCCTGAGTGTAATGACACCATCGCGGCGGATTCACCGGAGGTATTCGCCTTTCTGGCCCAGCAAACGGGGCAGTCGGCGCAAATGATCGCGTCAGACTTGGCGTTTGTGCGGGTAGTGGAAGACATGCTGGAAGTGCTGCTGGAGAAAGGCGTGCTTAGCTTTACTGATTTACCCGCTGCCGCCCAGAGCAAGGTGATGGAACGGAAATCACTGCGTGCTAAAAACGATGTCAATTTATTAGGAGATGGGGACGAGCTGATTTAAGGCAGCGCGTCGTGAGACGCGCTGCTGAAGTGTATGCCGTCGCTTACTTTTTAGAGACGTACACCTGGGCCTGTGGCACCATCCGCTCCTATACGGAACAGGCTTTCCAGCTCCGCTTTTTCTGTTACACCTTCCGCAATCACTTGAATGCCTAATGAGTGGCATAAGGTGGCCATACCGCGCACAATGGTTTGCTGCTCGCTAGAGGTGTGAATCCCGCGAATTAAGCTGCTGTCTACTTTCAGATAGCTAAGCCCTACATCATGCAGATCGGCAAGTTTAGTGAACTCCGCCCCTACGTGCTCAATACCAAACTGACAGCCAAGCGGCCGCAGTGCGCTGCATAGTCCACGTAAGCTGCCAATGGCATGCGCGTTTAATACTGCGGGCACTTCAAAACAGAGTTGTTTGGCGAGCTGCGGTTGCTTCTCTAACAGCGCTCTTAGTTCAATAACAAACTGTCCGTTGGTAATGGAGGCAAGTGAGAGGTTAATCCCCAGTTTTTGAGTAGGGTCAATCGTGAGCTGCTCAAGGGCTTGCTTAATGACGGCAATATCGAGCGCTGGCTCTAAGTCGAAGCGCGATATCCAGGGAATAAATACGCCGGCTGTTTGCCACGTATCTGCAAGCTCTAGGCGGGCAGGGCACTCGTAGTGAAGCACGTTATTTTCGGCATCCGTCACGGGGAAATAGGCCAGCTGTGGCCCTTTGAGGATGGCTGAATTCAGTGCGGTGCGCCATTCGGCATGGGTGTTAAATAAGGAGCTTTGCTTCGCTTCACGAATAACAATACGGCTATGTGCACTGCTGCTTTCCGCTTCGGCTAGAGCATCGTCTAAGGTTGCCATAAGGACGCCGCGCTCGTCGTGGGGTGTATAAGCAACCACGGCAGCTGGCAAGTGAATGCCCGTAGCGGGTGCTTGGAGCGCGATGGTATCCAACGCTTGGTGAAGGCGAGGTAGAAGTGCTTTTGTATCTTCTTCTAATGGCAGTAGCAGCATAAAGTCGCTGCCGTTAAGGCGGCCTACGAAGGTCTCCCCTGCAGCATCGTCTAACGAGGCAAGTTGTGTTACCAGCTCGCGCAGTAAGCTATCAGTTGCCTGATGGCCCAATTGTTCATTCAGCTGTTCCAGGTCTTGAACCCTCACCATCACCATTAAGCCCGTAGCACGGGCATCGTCGCTCCCCAGTAGCGATGCTAGCCTGCCCATAAACACATCACGGGTCAGCGCGTCGGTGACTCGGTCATGCTGAAGATGGCGGCGCAGTTCATCTAGCTTTTGGCTCTCTTGGCTGAGCATTTGGCGAACGTTGGCTGACAGCACATTCATTGCCTGGGCAACTTCTTTAAGTTCTAACGTGCGGGGCTCTTTAATAGTGGTAAAGCGGCGAGCGCTGATGTCTTTTGCTTGGGCCACAACACGTACTAGCGGATGCTTTATACCACGCACCAGTAAGGTAGCAATGGCTAAGCTTATCGCCCCGGCCAGTAAGAACCAGCTCGCTAACTCAAGCATGCTGCGCCATAAAGAGGCGTAGGCAAAGCTATGCTGGCTTTCAAGTTCTAAGGTGCCGAACTGCCGCCAGCCATCTTGTACCGTGGCCACGCCTATGGGGACGTCAAACTGAACTAAGCTGCGAAACCATGCGGGGACGTCACCGCTATATTCACCGGCAGAGCGCTCAGTAAGTATGTTGTCCTCGGTGTCTCGTAGGGTAATACGGCGGTAGTAGCCAGTATCAAACTGGGCTGAAATGAGCAGCTCTAAGATCACCATATCTTTATCGAGCTGGCTCATCGAGAGGGCTAGCGCAGTGGCGTTATCTTCATTTTTGATGCGCACTTCTTGCTCAATGTAGCTGCGGCTTGACGCAATGCTAATGGCAAGGCTGCCGACAAACGAAAGCAGAAGTAGTGCGATAATGGCCAGCCAAAGCTGTTTAATGAGCGACATAGTGCCTAATCCTTTTAAATGAAGCCTTGTGATTGCATGCGTTCAATCACGTTACGCCAGCGAGACAAGCGTGCTAATGGATCAGCGCGCGACTCTGATGAGCCGCCAGCCCACAGCCCTTCACTGTTAAAACTAAACACAGGGTCTAGATCAGTACGTTGGGAGGCGGGGCTAATCGACGGGGCGATGTTATCTAACACTAACGGTTCAGCATTTGGAGTTGAGTAGTAACCGAGCACCATGTGGGCTTGGGTAATTTGGCTTCGGCCAATGCGGGCGCGCACGTAAATCATCCTCAGGCGCTCCCCAGGGACGCCAAGCTGTTTAAGGGTGATATATTTGGCAATCGAGTAATCTTCACAGTCGCCTCGCCCTTCGCCCATGGCCTCTAACGGAGTCGCCCAGAAGTCCTCTTGTCGCCAGACGTGAATATCCTCCACCCAGCGGATTTGGCGATTAAAGAAATCATTAACCTCGCGTAGCTGTCGCTGCACATCTTGCCCGCGCAGGCGATCCAAGAGGGAAAACCACGCCTCTAATACAGCGAGCCCGGCCTGCCCATATTGCTGTTGCATGCTTTGGCGCAAACGCTGGGGGTTAAAAGCAGAGGCGGGAGTAGGGAATAGCCCCATTCCTGCGCCCAGCATAAGCGCGCCGGCAGTAGCTAAAAACTGCCGACGGGAGAGAGAGCCAAGCGAGGAGCGGGAAGAGTCAGGCATAAGCGCCATTAGCGTTCGTCAAGTATTGCTTAAGACTACAAGCTACGGCACTTAAGCGCTATATCTTCCCATTAGAAAGTATGAACAAGACAGTATGAACAAGAACGGGCTGGTCACCCGTGCTTTTTCATGAGTGCTACTGAGCCGAGGTCTGCAATGCTATTTCTGATGCGCGCTCAGAAAGCAGCGGCTCAAGCGTCGGCCATACGTTCTCTAGAATAATCGGCTGTGCCTCGGCGGTGGGGTGAATGCCGTCGCTTTGCATTAGCTGGTTATTGAGGGCGATGTCCTCCAGCAAAAAAGGCACCAGCGGAATATCGTATTCATCGGCTAGCGAATGAAAAACACCGGTAAACGCATCCCGGTAGGCCTGGCCATAGTTAGGCGGTATATCAATGCCAAGCAGCAGAACATCCGCATCGGCTTGCTGGCTTTGTTCAATCATGCGGGCGAGGTTGGCACGCATCTGGTTAGGCGCTAAACCGCGCAGGCCATCGTTGCCCCCTAGTTCCAATAGAACGATATCAGGCTGTCGCTGTCCGATGATATCGGCGAACCGCTGTGCACCTCCGGAAGTGGTTTCGCCACTGATGCTGGCATTAACCACCGTTGCCTGGCCTTCAAGACGCTCTTCCAGCAGTGCTACCCAGCCCTGTTCCTGCTCTATGCCATACGCGGCGCTAAGGCTGTCGCCCATCACAAGCAGAGTAGGGCCTTGGTGAGCAGGGTCTGAATGAACAGAAGCTTGGTCTGCGTTGAGTGATGAGGTGCCGAAGGTGACTATCAGTGCCAGTACCCCACCGGTTACCATACGGTTCAGGTTTCGCCATGCCAGTTTCTGCCACGCTCGTTTTTGAAATGCTAGTTTCTGCCACGCTACAGGGATGCCACGCTTCATGCCTTACTCCTCTGACTCAATGTCTACGCTGCCAGCCGATGACGCGACTGCGCACTCGCCTAAAACCTCGCCTTCCACCGACACTACGTCTACTCATAAGGTTCCTAGTGGCGACGCGAGCGCGCCTGTGCTGCTGGCTGAAAAGCTTTCGAAGCAGGTAATCAGCGGTGAGCGCGCATTAACTATCTTACACGACCTTTCCTTAAGCGTGGCGGCAGGAGAGAGCGTGGCTATTCTTGGCAAAAGCGGTGCCGGTAAATCAACGCTCTTAGGGCTTCTAGCAGGTCTTGATACCCCAAGCGATGGCGAATTAACGCTTTTTGGGCAGCCATTAAGCCGCTTAGACGAAGATGGCAGGGCGGCCCTGCGGGCAGGGCGCGTCGGGTTTGTGTTTCAAAACTTTCAACTGCTGCCTACGTTAAGCGCGCTTGAAAACGTGCTCTTGCCCCTAGAGCTATCTCCGCGTGCAGGCGGCGATAGTACCGCTGCTCACTGGCTTGATCGGGTCGGGCTGGGGGAGCGCACAGGGCATCTGCCTAAACAGCTCTCTGGGGGGGAACAGCAGCGGGTGGCGATTGCTCGCGCCTTCGTGACCGACCCAGAGCTGGTATTTGCCGATGAGCCTACCGGCAACCTAGACCCTGATACCGGCGCACAAATTATTGACCTGCTATTCACGCTTAACCGCGAAGCGGGTACCACGCTGATTCTCGTCACCCATGATCACGCGCTTGCCAAGCGCTGCGACCGCTGCCTGCGGCTCGCCAATGGCAAGTTGGAGCCTTTTGAGCCAACCCTCATCAACGGGGGTGGCAATGAGTGATCTTAACTGGCGTCTTGCTGCCCGCAGCCTAAAACGAGACCTGCGAGCATCCGATGTGCGGGCGCTGTTTATTGCACTTATGCTGGCGGTAGCGGCGTCAACCATGATTGCTTTCTTTCTCGACCGGCTAGAGCGTGGCTTAGAGCGTCAGGCGGGCCAAATGCTGGGCGGCGATCTGGTGCTCGAACAGCGCGAGCCGTTCTCTGAAGAGCTGCGCGCAACGCTAGAACAAGCCGGCTTTACGCTGAGTGATCAGGTAGATCTCGTATCGATGATTAGCCGGGGTGAGCGCTTCCAACCGGCAAGTTTGAAAGCGGTTGACGACGTGTACCCTCACTACGGCGTTTCCCATGTGGATCGCGGAAACGGAGTAGAGCAAATTGCCTCTGGGCCGCCGCCAGGAGAAGCCTGGGCCGACCCCCGGTTGGCTCAGCTAATTAACATAGAGCTAGGCGACCGCGTCCAAGTCGGCCAAACCGAACTCACCATTAGCGGCATTATTGAGCGCGAAGCCGACCAGTCCGGCGGCTTTGGCAGCTTCAACCCACGTTTGATGCTACATACCGCTGACCTGGAAGATACCGGTTTAGTGCAGCCAGGTTCGCGTATTGAGTTTGAGCTACTGGCGGCGGGGCCGCCCGCCGCATTGGCAGAAGTACAAACGCTACTGGCCGAGCTGAGAAGGGACGGCGTGGACGTGCGCGATGTGCGGGTAGACCGGCCCCAATTAGGTAATGCCCTTCAGCGTGCCGAAAGCTATCTTGGTCTTGCTGGGTTAGCCGCCGTGCTGCTGGCTGGGGTGGCGGTAGCGATGTCAACCCGCCGCTACGTGGAACGCCACCTGGATACCGCCGCACTGCTGCGCTGTTTTGGGGCGAGCCAGTACCAACTTGTGACGATTTTTTCCCTGCAGCTATTGGGGCTAGCGCTGGCAGCGTCGGCGGTTGGAGCGCTGTTGGGGTTGGTCGGTCAAGCCGTGCTGCTTTGGCTACTCACCAGCTTTTTACCAATGACGCTCCCGCCCCCCGGCATCATGCCGCTTTGGCTTGGCATTTTTACTGCGCTGGCGGTGTTGGTAGGGTTTGCGGGCCCAACGCTATTGCGCATTAAACAAGTGAGTGCGCTTAAAGTACTGCGCCGCGAGCTGGACCCACTGCCGCCATCAGCATGGTTGGTGGTGGGTGTTGCAAGCATTGTGTTTGGCGGTCTGCTGTGGCTCTACTCCGGCAGCTTGCCGCTAGCGGTTGCGCTGCTGATGGGCGGCGCTGCGCTGTTGGGCGTGCTTTGGTTAGTCAGCTCGATGCTACTAAATGGCCTTCTCAAAGTGATACAGCGCCTTTCGGGGGGCAGTGTATGGTCCCAAGCGTTTCGTTTAGGGGGGCGGCAGCTAGCACGGCGCAAGCAGGCAGGCTTAGGGCAGCTGCTGGCCTTTTCGGTAACGTTCTTTGCCATGGCGATGATTGTACTGGTGCGAGGCGACCTGCTGACGACTTGGCAAGATCAGCTACCCGACGACACCCCCAACTACTTTGCGATTAACATACAGCCCGGCGAACGCGACGCCTTTGAAGAGGCCGTGGCTCCCCGAGTAGACACCCAAAGCACGCTGTATCCTATGGTGCGCGGGCGTATTACCGGCATTAATGGGCAACCTCCGCGGGACGCCGTACCGCCAGATGCCCGAGGTGATAACTCACTACGCCGCGAACTAAATCTCACGTGGCAAGCCGATGTTCCTCCAGGTAATCAAGTCGTGGCTGGGCAGTGGTTTGCAGCGCAAGACGAGCCACAAGGCTTTATGAACGAAGTAGAAGCCACCCCCGCTGGAAGAGACGCGATGGTGCCGATCTCCATGGAAGACGGGCTCGCCCAACGGTTAGGGTTAAGCATTGGCGACGAGCTAACGTTCTCGATCGGCAGCGATACCATTGCCACCCGTATCGAAAGCTTGCGCAGCCTCAATTGGGACAGCTTTACCCCCAATTTCTTCGTTATTTTTCCACCGGGCGTCCTGGAGTCTTATGGGCATAGCTATATCACCGCTTTCCATTTGCCAGACGTTGAGCAAGGGTTAATACGTCAGTTGGTGAGCGATTTCCCCGGCGTCTCGCTGCTCAATGTGGACGCCATATTAGGCCAAGTACGCGAAGTGCTCACGCAAGTGACCCGAGCCATAGAGCTGGTGTTAGCACTCGTGTTACTGGCAGGCATCAGCGTGCTCTATGCTGCTCTAACAGCAAGTAGGCCGGTGCGCGCCCACGAAAGCGGCTTGCTGCGGGTGTTTGGCGCAGGCACTAAGATGATTTCCCGCGTGCAGGGGGCTGAATATGCACTGTTAGGGTTTGCCAGCGGTTTAATGGGAGCAGTGCTGGCGGAGCTAGCCACCGCCGCGCTTTACCTCTACTGGCTGGATTTAACTCCACGCCTGCACGTAGGGCTTTGGTTCATACTACCGATAGGGGGCGCGCTGCTGATTGGCGTTATCGGCCACGCGCTCTCCGCCAGCCTAAGGCGCCAAGCTCCCGCAGCCAGCTTAGGGCTGTTAGGCGAGGCATAGTCATGGAGATAAATAGCCATGGAGATAAACAGATCAAGACGCAATGCTGTCCATTTGGTCAGCCCGCGGGGCGCCTGTAACATGAAACATACTCATGCAACACCTGATGCGTATGCGATGAAAGTCGCGTCAGGCTGCGTTATGATAGCGCCCTCGCTTCTCCCATGATGATCGTTTCGTTACGAGGTTCTCGCCGATGTTCAGCCGCGACATGACAATTGCCGGATTCGATGACGCGCTTTTTGATGCGATGCAGAAAGAAGTTGCACGCCAAGAAGCCCACATCGAACTCATTGCTTCTGAAAACTACGCCAGCCCCCGCGTACTGGAAGCCCAGGGCAGCCAGCTGACCAACAAATACGCCGAAGGCTATCCTGGCAAGCGCTACTATGGCGGCTGCGAGTTCGTCGATATCGCCGAAAACCTCGCCATCGACTACGCCAAAGAGCTATTTGGTGCCACCTACGTTAACGTTCAGCCTCACTCGGGCTCCCAGGCAAACAGCGCAGTATTCCAAGCGCTGGTGACGCCGGGTGACACCATCCTAGGCATGAGCCTGGACGCGGGCGGCCACCTAACGCACGGTGCCAAGCCTAACTTCTCTGGCAAGCACTACAACGCCATCCAGTACGGGCTGAATGAACAGGGCTTTATCGACTACGATCAGGTGGCCCAGCTTGCCCGTGAGCATAAGCCGAAAATGATCATCGCCGGTTTTTCAGCCTATTCACAAATTGTTGACTGGGCGAAGTTTCGCGAAATCGCCGACGAAGTAGGCGCTTACTTACTGGTTGATATGGCCCACGTATCAGGTTTGGTAGCTGCCGGTGTTTACCCAAGCCCGCTGCCCCATGCTCACGTGGTCACGTCTACCACGCATAAAACCCTGCGTGGCCCGCGTAGCGGCGTGATTCTCTCGGCGGAAAACAACCCAGAGATCGAGAAAAAGCTACAGTCTGCCGTGTTCCCCGGTGGCCAGGGCGGCCCCTTGATGCACGTCATCGCCGCGAAAGCCATTTGCTTTAAAGAGGCGATGGAGCCAGGCTTCAAAACCTATCAGCAGCAGGTCGTTAAAAACGCCCAAGCCATGGCGAAAGTGTTTATCGATCGCGGTTACGACATCGTTTCCGGCGGCACCGAAGACCACCTGTTCCTACTCTCGCTAATTAAACAAGGCGTGACCGGTAAAGATGCGGATGCCGCCCTTGGCCGTGCTCACATCACCGTTAACAAAAACGCCGTGCCCAACGACCCGCAAAGCCCGTTCGTCACGTCTGGCCTGCGCATCGGTACGCCTGCAGTCACCACGCGTGGCTTCGGTGAAGAAGAGTGCACCCAACTAGCCGGCTGGATCTGCGATATTCTTGATGTCCTCGCCAAAGGCGAAGATACCAGCAGCATCGAAGCCCAGGTGCTGGATAAAGTCGCTGCCGTATGTGGCCGCTACCCGGTTTATAAATAAACCAAAGCGTGTAGCCTAATTAGTTTCTCCTAGGCTAAGGAAAGCCCAGAAAACGGGTGCCCTGAAAAGGGTGCCCGTTTTTTGTTGGCTAATTTATGCTGGCTAATTTAAAGCGTTAGCGTGGCTAGCGCATTCATGCACTGCTGTACTAATGACAAGGCTTTGTTCTGCTCATCCGATTCACAGTAGCAGCGTAGCTCCGGGGCGTTGCCGGAAGGCCGCAAATGAATAATATCGCCATTTTCAAGAGTCGCCCTAAGGCCATCTGTATTATCTATATGCACAATGGAGGCGTCTAATCCTAGCGCTTGCTGCAAAAGCTCAGGTGAAGCTTCCCATTTTGTTAGTAAGGCATGGCTTTTCTCAGTGGGAAAACTCTTCAGCCGGTCGCTGGCAGTGTAACGGGCAGGCAGCTCGGCAAAAAGCCGTGAAAGGGCTATGCCTCGTTCAGCGGCGACGACCATCAGCGTTAGCGCAGGCAACAATGCATCGCGGGTAGGAAGAGCAGTTAATCGGCGGCCCTCTTTTTCCAATGTGCTCGCCAGCAGAAACCCGCCATTCGCCTCAAATCCTGCTACCCGCTCAAAACGCTTGGTTAAAGAAGCCATGCTTTCCAATACATACGGAGAGCCAATGCGGGTTCGTTCCACTGCTTGGAAGGCGCCGCAAGTTTCAATCGCTGTATTACAGCTAACGGGAACCGCAAGTGCTTCAATGTTTAACGCACGAGCGCATAGCAACCCCACAATGTCGCCACGCTGCCAGGTGCCTGTCTCATCGCCAAGTAAAGGGCGGTCACCATCTCCATCGGTAGAGAATAGCGCGTGTAACTTATGCTGCTTTGCCCAAGCACGCCCTTGAGCCTGATCTTCTTCACTGACCGCTTCTGTATCAACCGGCACAAACGCCTCACTGCGCCCCAATACCACCACGTCTGCACCCAGCTCGCTTAAAATATGCGCGCTTAAATCACGTCCAGAGGCTGAGTGTTGGTAAAGGCCTATTCGCCAATCTTTCAAGGGCTGACCGGAAAACCACGAGGTAAATCGTGTTGAGTACGCCTGATTAGCCGCCTCAGAGACAGCGCTGCGTTCCGGTGCGGGTAAGGAAGGCATCGCCGCTTGAGCCTTCAAAATAGCCGTTTCGTCAGCTTTGGTAATCTCACCGTCTGGACGGTAAAACTTAATGCCGTTGCGATCAAAGGGGATATGACTGCCGGTAATCATTATACAGGGGATGCTCTCCGCCATGGCCTGTAGCGCCAAAGCAGGGGTGGGCAGTACACCGTAATCGTCTACCTTAACGCCCAGCGCACGTGCGGCACTGGTGCAGGCCGCCGCCATGGCTGGGCTGCTTGGGCGGCGGTCCATGCCTAGCGCAATACGTTCAACGTTAAACGATGCCTGCATCGCTGTAATAAATGCTACGGTAAACGCTGCACACACTTCATCCGAAAACTGCTCGACCAAGCCACGTGCACCGCTGGTTCCAAAGGCTATGCCGCTTTCGTCGATAATAACGGTCGTAGAACGTACTGAGTTCAACATATTTCTCCTGACTAAAAGATGTAGCGAGTTTAATACCCTAGAAGGTAAGCGCTATGCAGTACTTGTGGTGATGAACGCGGTACTGTCTGGAAACTATGTAATAAATAATTGACTAAGTAGCGCTCAATCGCTCCCAAACAGATCTCGCGTGTAAACCTTCTCTTCAATATCTCGCAGCTCTTCCGTCATACGGTTGGTTAGCACTACATCGCACAGCTTTTTAAAGGCGGCTAGATCATTGATGACGGCCGAGCCGTAAAACTCGCTCTGCTCCAATACCGGCTCATACACCACGACTTTAATGCCCCTGGCTTTGATGCGCTTCATCACACCCTGCATGGCGCTTGCGCGGAAGTTGTCAGACCCCGTTTTCATAATGAGCCGGTATACGCCGACTACCTGCGGGTTACGCTTAATAATGCTTTTGGCAATGAAATCCTTCCGGGTGCGGTTAGCCTCCACCACGGCTTGGATCATGTTGTTAGGTACATCGTGATAGTTGGCCAGTAGCTGCTTAGTGTCTTTGGGAAGGCAGTAGCCCCCATAGCCAAAGCTTGGGTTGTTGTAGTGTTTGCCGATGCGCGGGTCCAGGCCCACGCCTTCAATAATTTGCCGGGTATCTAGCCCATGGGTTTCGGCGTAGGTGTCCAGCTCATTAAAGTAAGCGACGCGCATGGCCAGGTAGGTGTTGGCAAATAGCTTAATGGCTTCTGCCTCGGTGCTATTGGTAAGCAGGACAGGAACATTCTGCTTGATCGCGCCCTGGGCCAATAGCTCAGCAAACTGCTGTGCACGGGGCGAATGTTCGCCCACCACAATGCGCGACGGGTGCAGGTTATCGTAAAGCGCTTTGCCTTCGCGTAAAAACTCCGGAGAAAAGATCAGGTTCTCAGTGCCGAAGCGCTGGCTTGCCTCAACGGTATAGCCCACCGGTACGGTGGATTTAATCACCATCACTGCCTGGGGGTTAGTCGCCATTACCTGTTGAATGACCGTCTCAACACTTGAGGTATCAAAGGTGTTGGTTTCAGGATCGTAATCCGTTGGGGTGGCGATAATTACAAAATCAGCGTCGGCGTAAGCCACCTCAGGCGCAAGCGTGGCATGAAAATGTAGTCCATCTTTCTGTAAAAAAGCTGAGATTTCTGCATCTTCGATAGGTGAAAGGCGCTTATTCAGCATCGCTACTTTCTCAGGCACGATATCAAACGCAACCACTTCATGGTGCTGAGCCAGCAGCATGGCATTGGAAAGGCCAACGTAGCCGGTTCCAGCGACAGCAATTTTCATGTTTCAAACCTAGGAGAGTTGATTAATCTTTCAGTGAAAGGTGATCCATGGGAACGCTAATATGCTGTGTTCGATTTAACAGTTCAATGAGCAGCATGGCGCGTTTTTCGCCACTTTTTTGATTGAATAGCGCTTGGCTGAAAACAGCTTCTCTGCCAGAAAAAGGCCCTTCTGCAATCGACACCGTCTCGCCAGGCTTGATAAGGGGAGCTTCAGCGGTATGGAGGGCAGCAAGGTTATGTTGGCTCTGAAGCGAAGAGATTAGATCATCGGGTACCTGCGCGGGGACATGGCCAAAGCTTACCAGCTTCGCTACACCGCGCGTTGAGCGGATAGGCCCCCAGTTGCTGGTGGCTTGGTTAAGCCTAATAAATAGATAAAAAGGAAAGAGTGGCTCGGTAACCCAGCACAGGCTGCCTTGGCGCTTTTTGCGCAGCCGAAGCGTCGGGTGAAATATTTCAAACCCCTGGTTTTCAAGGTTTTCAGCAGCACGGAAAGATTCACCGCCTTTGCACTGAATCACGTACCAACACGCCCTTGTTTGCTTGTGCTCCATTGCGCTCAATCCGTTGCTTTACGTTTAACTGATTAGGTTAGCAGTATATAGCGTTCCAGCAGAGGGGTAGTTTGACAGGAAGATAGATTGATAGAGGGGCAGAGCGCTAGGGTGGCAGTGCGACCTACCGCGTGTAGAGCACATCTGTTATGCTGCCGCGATTAACATATGTGTGATTTCTTCGATTCAACGGTGACCCCTTCATGGCAAAGCAACAGGAAGCAACGGATCTGCAGCGAGCATTAAGCGCGTGCAAGGGTTCGTTTATATCGGTGGGCTTTTTCAGCATGTTTGTTAACCTGCTCATGCTGGTACCCCCGATGTATATGCTCCAAGTATACGATCGCGTACTCACCACCCAAAGCCTCGATACCCTTATCATGCTCACCTTAGTGGTGGTGTTTCTATTTATGATAATGGGCGGTCTAGAGCTGGTGCGCTCAAGAATGCTGGTCAGGGTTGGTAACAAACTCGACACCACGATTAACCAACGTTTATATAGCGCGATGTTTCGCCGTAGCTTGGTTGCTCAAGGTACGCAGAGCGCCCAGCCGCTGAATGACCTTACCAGTCTACGACAGTTTTTGACCGGTAACGGCCTGTTTGCTTTCTTTGATGCGCCCTGGGTGCCTATTTATCTAGGTATTTTGTTTATTTTTCACCCATGGCTAGGCGTATTCGCTACCTGCGCCGGTATCATTCTTTTTGCATTGGCGGTTGCCAATGAAAAGTCGACAAAAACGCTATTGGCAGAAGCCAGCAGCGAACAAATTCAAGCCCAGAATTTAGCAAATTCAAATTTGAGAAACGCTGAAGTGCTACATGCCATGGGCATGCTGCCAGGTATTATGGGGCGCTGGTCAAAACGTCATCATGAATTCCTCGCTAAGCAATCCCAAGCGAGTGATCGTGCCGGCGCGCTTACGAACGCCTCAAAGGTGATGCGGCTGCTGTTTCAGTCGATGATTTTAGGGCTAGGTGCACTGCTTGTACTTAGGGGGGATATGACCCCAGGTATGATGATTGCGGGCTCAATTATCATGGGGCGCGCCTTGGCACCTATTGACCAAATGATTGGTGGCTGGAAGGGCTTCGTTTCTGCACGTGGTGCCTATGGACGTTTGAATGAACTTCTCACACAAATTCCTGATGAGCAGCGCCGCATGTCGCTACCTTCACCGCAAGGGATTATTGACGTTGAAAATGTGGCTGCAGCGCCTCCCGGTACGCGTATGGCAACCATCCGCGGTATTAACTTCAGCGTTGCAAAAGGTGAGCACGTAGGAATTATCGGGCCCAGTGCTGCCGGCAAGTCTACGCTGGCACGCGTGCTGTTGGGCATATGGCCCACCCAGGTTGGGGATGTACGGCTTGATGGCGGTGAAATTAATCAGTACAACCGCGACGAGCTGGGGCCTTATATAGGTTATTTGCCCCAGGATATTGAGCTTTTTGATGGCAGCATTAGCGAAAATATTGCTCGCTTTGGCGATATCGACCCGCAAAAAGTAGTCACCGCTGCTAAAAAAGCCGGTGTTCATGAAATGGTGCTAGAACTATCCGATGGCTATGACACTATCATTTCTTCCACAAGTGGAGCGCTATCAGGTGGACAACGTCAGCGTCTCGGCTTAGCGCGTGCACTTTATGGTAACCCTGTGCTTGTTGTGCTTGATGAGCCGAATGCCAACTTGGACGACGCGGGAGAAAAGGCGTTAGGGCAAGCGATAGCTCACTTGAAGGCCGAAGGCACGACGCTGTTTGTTATCAGCCATCGTACAAGCGTGCTAAAAACCATGGACAAGCTCTTGGTGATGAAAGAAGGCCAAGTCAGTATGTTCGGCCCGCGTGACCAAGTACTCGCGCAATTTGCTAAAAAACCGCGGCCCCAAGTTAATCAGCAAAACGCAGCACGCCTATCAGCAATTGCGGGTGGTCGAGGCGCTGGTAATGGCAGCGAGGAGTCGTAACATGAGTCAAGACAAAGATCAGCTTCCCACAAAAAGTGAAATAGATATCACACCACAAGGGCCAGCCACTATTGACGGCGAAGCTCATGAAGCACTGCCTACCAGTGATAAAGGCTATCGAAAGCTAGGTTACGCTATTCTTGGTATTGCCCTTGGTGGATTCGTGCTTTGGTCTGTCACGGCTTCATTAGCCGTAGCGGTCGTTGCTCCAGGCAACGTATCCATGGAGTCTTTCAAGCGCACGGTTCAGCACCTAGAGGGCGGCATTGTCCGCGAACTGCTTGTACAAGACGGCGACAAAGTAGAAGCGGGTCAGCCATTAGTGATCCTCAGTGATACGCAGGTGCGCTCTCAGCTAGAAATTGCTCAATCGCAATATTTTATAAATCGCGCAATGGAAGTACGGTTGCTGGCAGAGCAACAAGGTACCGATACGCTTGAAATGCCTGAAGAGCTAATGAGCGTAGACAACGAAAGAATTCAGCAAGTAGCCGCTGTTCAGCAGAGTTTATTTGTTGCCCGCCGTCAGTCCTTGCAAGGCACGCTGAATGCAATGGATCAGCAAATTATCCAAATGCAGGAGCAAATTGAAGGGCTGGAATCGCGTATTCGCGTCAACAACCAACGTATTAGCTCGTTACGTTCAGAAGCCGAAGACTTCCGTTCGTTGTATCGGGAAGGGCTTGGTGATAACCAGCGCTTACGGGAGCTTGAGCGCCAAGTACTGCAGTACGAAGGTGACAATGCTGAGTTTCAAGCCAATATTGCTCAGCTGCGTTCGCAAATTAGCGAAAACCGCATGCAAAAAGAAACGACTATCCAAGAGTTTCAAGCTGAGGTAGGTGAGCAGCTGCGCAATGCCCAGGCGCAAATTGCTGAGTCTGAAGAGCGCATTACGTCGTTAACGGATCAAGTAAACCGTACCATGATTTATGCACCTGTTTCCGGCACGGTTGTGGGCCGACAAGTGCATACCATCGGCGCCGTTGTTCGTCCAGGCGACCCCATCATGGAAGTTGTGCCTTCCAACGACGGTTTTGTAGTGGAAGCACGAGTGCCTACTCGCGACATTGATAATCTATTTATCGGGCAGCTTGCAGAAATTCGCTTTTCTGCCTTTAATCAGCGTCTTACTAATATTATTGATGGTGAGATTATTCACTTAAGCGCTGACAGCTTTGAAGACGAGGCAACGGGGCAGCGCTACTATAAAGCACGAATCAGGGTGACTGAAGAAGGGCAACAAGATATGACAGAGCAAATGCAGCTACTGTCAGGTATGCCTGCGGAAGTAATGATTCGTACCGGTGAACGCACGTTTGCCAGCTACATAGCTAAGCCAGTAACAGATATGCTTGCTCGCGCTATTCGGGAGGATTAATGACAAGGACGCCAAGCTTTACCCTTAGCGCGTTGGTAGTGGCTATCTCTGTACTGAGCCAGCCGCTACAAGCACAAAGTGATGTGCCTGCCGATGAGCAGGCGCTCACAGAGTTACAAGCGTTAGCGAACAGTGAGTCTAACGCGCATACGTTACCGTCGCTGCCTGAGCTGTTTGCCCGGGCACTGCGCCATGATGCTGATCTATCCCGGCAACGTTTTGAGCTAGAGGCAACGCGTGAAGAGGTTCCCATGGCGCGTTCGCAGCTTTTGCCGCAAATTAGCGCCTCAGGTAGCTATCTTTGGCAAGACTCCACCAATATTCAAACGTCTCCCGATGATTTTGGTTTGGATCAGGAAGCGACGCGCCCAGGTGAAATAGATGAAACTGTGTGGCAAGTGCAGCTGCAGCAGCCTTTGTTCAGCTTGGAGCGCTGGCGGAAAATGGATGTGGCAGGAGCCCAGGTGAGTGCCGCGGAACTAGAGCTTGCCGTAGTCGAGCAAGAGCTTGCACTAAAGGTCAGCGAAGCGTACATCAAAGCGTATTTAGCGGCGCAAAGACTAGGCTTATTGGAGGCCCAGCAAGACTCGCTAGATTTACAGGTTCGTCAAGCTAGCCGTGCATTTGATTTAGGTGTAGGCAATCGAGTAGATCTGCTTGAAGCGCAGTCACGCTACGACCAAGCTGTATCGGATGCGGTTGAGGCTGAAAACGAGCTAGACAATGCGCTTAGTGAACTAGAGCGCTTAACAGGCGTAATGCCAGGCTTTCAGAGTACCGCGCCTGGAGAGCTCAGAACAGTAACACTCGATAGCAACTTGGGCGATCCTGATACCTGGATTGCACGCACGAATCAAAACCTCAACGTACTGTTAGCGACGGAGCAGCAACAGGTTACGAAAGCTGATACAAGCGTCAGGCGATCAGGCTATTACCCTGAGCTAAATTTAAACGTTAGCTATTCAGACCGTGCCAGCGATGATGAGCTTCGAGAGAGTGAAGATTACCGTGCAAGCGTAGAGCTAAGCGTACCGATTTACCGTGGTGGGTACACCAATGCAAGTGTTCGCCAAGGTGAACGCCGTATCGAAGCAAGCATGGCGGCTGTGGATAACGAACGCAATCTTGCTACCCAAGAAGTACGCCAACGTATGCGCTCGCTAAAGGGTGGAGAGCGCCGCCTGCAAGCGCTGAGTCAAGCGATTGAGTCCAGCCAGCTGTTTTTAGAAGCCGCAGAGCGTGGAGAGCAGTTGGGCTTACGAGACCTAGTCGACGTGCTAGATGCGAGAGCGAGTCTCTACGACCAGCGTATTCAATATGTCGACACGGTGGGTAACTACGCACTGGATATGCTTGCGCTGCACACTGCGGTGGGTAACCTAGAAAGTCAGCATCTAGAGCGAATGATGACGCTGCTTGCGTCAATGTCCGCATCAGCTCAGATCGCTCGGTAACGACGTACGATGGCTGTTATAAGAGCAAGCCAAGGTAGCGAATGGCTGCGACGTGCCATGCGTTGTTTCGACGCGGGTATTGCAACTGCGGTGGCACTGGTTGTGCTTTGGCTGATGCCCAATGTTGAGCAAAACGGCAACGACTACCTGTTTCTAATTCTGATAGGCAGTCTGCTGCTACCGGCCGTAGGCGAGCTTATCGGCCTCTATCAGCCCTGGCGAGGGCGCAGCTTGTACACCATGTTGGGCATGTACACTGTGGCTTGGTTGGCGACTATTGGCCTGCTTAGCTTATTAATGGTGTTATTGAAAGAGACTCAAAGCTTCTCTCGCCTATGGATGGGGACATCTGCGCTGGCGGTTTTACTCGTGGGATGCGTAATGCGCGCAGCCCTTTATAGTTATTTGAAACGCCTTCGTGCCAAGGGGCGTAACTTAAAACGGGTGCTTTTAATTGGTAAAAAAGAAAATATTGCACTGCTAGAAAAAAAGGTAATGGATATACCGCACGCGGGTTACATCATTGTGGGGCATCACATTGATGAAGAGAACACCGCGTTTTTTCATAAAATGGCGGCTTTTGCTAAAGCTAGTACTTTTCAGCGCGAGTTTGACGAAATTTGGCTGGGATATCCCCTGGTTCAAGGAAACCGTGTTCGTCACTTGATGCGTTTGTTAGCCGGAATACCGACCAGCATCCGCTTTTTTCCAGATTTGCCGGATATACGCTTGTTAAATCACCGAATTACTCAAGTCGCCGGCCTGTACTCGTTAGAGCTAAACTACACGCCCCTCAATGGCCCTATGCGGCTTATCAAAGCGCTTGAAGACCGCCTGCTTGGTTTGCTGCTTTTTGTTTTTTTTACACCTGTCATGTTGGGTATTGCCATTGCGATTCGTTGGCAAATGGGCGGCCCCGTGCTCTTTAAACAGGAACGCCATGGCCTCGATGGTAAACGTTTTAAAATTTACAAATTCAGAACCATGCAGCTGCACAATAGTGAAACAACACAGCAGGCTGCTTACGGCGATGCGCGTATTACGCCACTGGGCCACTTTCTGCGGCGAACCAGTTTAGACGAACTTCCACAGTTATATAACGTCCTACAAGGCCGCATGTCGCTCGTCGGCCCAAGACCCCACGCAATGGATCATAACGATCACTACAAAGACCATATTGATATTTATATGCAACGGCACCGTGTGAAGCCGGGCATGACAGGATGGGCGCAGGTGAACGGCCTGCGGGGCATTACGGATAATGTCAAGCTGATGGAAAAGCGAGTTGAGTACGACTTGTACTACATAGAGCGCTGGTCGTTAGGGTTTGATTTAAAGATTCTTATGATGACGCTAACCAGAGGCTTTGTTAATGGCCAGCCTTAGTCAAGTAAAGTTAAAAAGCGATGGCATTTAAAGATTGGGATGGTTGGCGTTAACCAATGACTTATCTCAAGGAGGAAGAATGATTTTACCCGTGATTTTATCTGGGGGTTCTGGTTCACGCCTATGGCCCGTCTCTCGTGAGCATTACCCGAAGCAGTTCTTAAATTTACATAAAGACGACTGCAGCCTGTTGCAAGAGGCGGCTCAGCGTCTTGAAAACGTTGAAAATACCGGTGCGCCGATTGTTGTATGCAACGAAGAGCATCGCTTTCTGGTTGCCGAACAGATGCATCAAATCGGCTTCGAAAACGCGCAAATTATTTTAGAGCCGTGTGGACGTAACACTGCACCTGCGCTTGCCCTCGCCGCGCTGTCGGCTTGCAGCGCTAGCGCAGAAGCAGAGCTGCTCGTGATGCCTGCGGATCATGTCATCAAAGATGAAGTAGCCTTTGCTGAGGCGGTGGCCAAAGGGAGTGAACTGACGCGCTGTGGTAAGTTAGTCACCTTTGGTATTACGCCTAACACGGCTAATACCGGTTATGGCTATATTAAGCGCGGAGAGCCGCAAGGGGCTGGTTACAACGTTGATGCATTTGTAGAAAAGCCGGACCAAGCCCGTGCTGAAAGCTACTTGGCCAGCGGCGACTACCTTTGGAATAGCGGTATTTTTCTGTTTAAGGCCAGCGCTTACCTAGAGGCACTACGCCAGTATGCACCTGATATTTTAGAAGTTTGCGAGCGTGCCTATGCCAAGCGTAGTGAAGATCTCTATTTTCTACGGGTTGACCAAGTAACGTTCGCTGAATGCCGTACTGAGTCCATTGACTACGCCGTAATGGAGCATACAAAAGAGGCTGCTGTTGTTCCTATGGCGCCCGGTTGGAGCGACATCGGCGCATGGGATGCGTTGCACGAACTGAAAGCCAGTGATGATGAAGAGAACGGCAACGCTATTCATGGCGATGTCATGCTCCATAATACCCGTAATAGTCTAATTCACAGCGAATCGCGGTTAGTCGCTGCAGTGGGTGTTAACAATTTAGTAATTGTGGAAACTGACGACGCACTCCTAGTCGCTGACCGACATCAAGCTCAAGATATCAAGCTGATTGTCAACGCGCTCAAAGCCGCCGGACGTAAAGAGTCACAGTCGCACCAGCGCGTTTATCGTCCCTGGGGTAATTATCACACCATGGTATTAACTGACAGTTTTCAAGTGAAGGAAATTGTCGTGAAGCCCGGTGCTAAGCTATCACTGCAGATGCACCACCACCGCGCCGAACACTGGGTGGTGGTTCAGGGCACAGCAAGGGTCACCCAAGGAGAAGGGCATGGCGATCTGAGTAAGCTCAGAAGTTTCTTACTCTCAGAAGATGAGTCGACCTATATACCGCTTGGTACCGTTCATCGTCTTGAAAACCCGGGGGTAATACCGCTTCATTTGATTGAAGTGCAAACAGGCTCCTATTTAGGGGAAGATGATATCGTCCGTTATAACGACGAATACGGACGCGAATAGGAGCCAGAGGGATTCATGAAAGTCGCCATCGTTCACGACTGGCTGACCACTTGGGCTGGCGCTGAAAAAGCGCTGGCCGAATTGCTCGCTTGTTACCCCCAGGCGGAAGTCTTCACGACAGTCAATTTTCTGCCTTCAGATGAGATACCCTGTTTAAAGGGGCGCACCATTCATACCAGCTTTATCCAAAAGCTGCCCGGTGCGCGTAAACATTATCGGCGCTATTTGCCGTTAATGCCTTTAGCCGTGGAGCAGTTCGATTTAAAAGGCTTCGACCTAATTCTTTCCAGTAGTCACGCCGTCGCTAAAGGAGTGATTTCTGATCCTAGCGCGGTGCATATTTGCTACTGCTATAGTCCCATGCGCTACGCCTGGGATATGCAGCATCAATACTTGCGCCAGTCCGGTAATGCTCGTGGCCCTGTTAGCTGGCTAATGCGCTGGCAGTTACACCGGTTGCGCCAATGGGATTACCTTAGCGCTCAGCGAGTCGATCACTTTATTGCTATTTCGCACTATATTAAGCAGCGCATTGGAACGTTTTACAGGCGCGAGGCAGAGGTTATCTATCCGCCCGTCGACGTGGATAAGTTTCGCCATGACCGCCCTCGGGAATCATTTTATCTAACAGCTTCCCGTATGGTGCCCTATAAACGCATAGACTTAGTAATTGAAGCTTTTAACCAGATGCCCGAGCGCAGGCTCATTGTGATTGGCGATGGCCCAGACTACGCCAAGCTAAAAGCCTTAGCAGGGCCAAACGTTACGCTGCTGGGATACCAACCGGATGATGTTTTAACAGACTATCTAGAGCGGTCGCAGGCTTTTGTGTTTATGGCAGAAGAGGATTTTGGCATCCTACCGGTTGAAGCCCAAGCTGCAGGAGCGCCAGTAATTGGATATGGTGTAGGTGGCTTAGCTGAGACAATTCAAAACCATGTTTCAGGTTTGTGGGTTGAAGAGCAAACAAGTGCAGCACTGACAAAGTGTGTTCAACAATTTGAAGCACATAAACGTGAAGATGAGGCAGCATTCTCCCCTGAAGTGTGTAAACAAACGGCACAGCAGTTTGCGACCTCTAATTTTACCCAGGCACTGCAAGCCCTGGTTAGAAAGCACGTAACTGCCTTAGCTAATGATATGCCTCCTTGTAAGCCAGATTGATGGAGGCTTACTCAACGGTGAAGATAGACAATTTTTTAAAGGTTGAGTAGTTCAGCACGAAAATTAAGCCCGAAAATAGGGTGCGATGTTTTAGCAAGATTTCTATAGCGACAAAACTATTAATAAAGGATTAATCTTGGTGAAGGTTTTAGGCGATAGGGAACAAACGCTTTGTCATAAGAAAGACGTAAGTAAGTACGGTATAAGCGCAGCGTTGGCTATGCTGCTTATTATCCAATTAGTACTTTTTACGGCGGGTTATCGGCTAACGGCTGATGACGCGATGTTTTTACAATATGCTTGGCGTGGCTTGGACCATGTGTGGGAAGCCGCACGAGAATTTGCTTACTTGACGGGGCGTATTGGCCACTTCTTCATGACGCCACTGAATGCGTTAGGTGCCTACTGGGCAGGTAATTGGTTGACTCGGCTTTTGATGGTGCTCGGCTATTTTGGCGTCATGGTACTGATAGCTTGTTATGCTAGTCGTCTATTGGCTGCTGGGGCATGGCGTGTTACTGCATTTATGTTGCTGGGAATGCTCGCTTTGCACCCGCTCGCATACGAGCATATGCCACCGAATGCCTACCCACTGCAAAACACCGTACCATTTCTATTAGTCTTGGCCGTGCGGCTGTGGTTAGTCACGCAAAGCCAAGCTCCGACACCACTGGTTGCTATTCTTTATGTTATACAAGGAATAGCGATGCTGGTCAGTGAGTATGTAATTCTTTTAGCGACCGCACTTATAGCAATAGAGCATTTAAACCATGCCGCAACATCTTCAGGAAATCAGCGAAAATTTTTAGGAATATCGGTATGTGGCCCAAAGCTTCTGGCCGATACACTGTTAGTGGCCCTGGTTATGGCAATTTATTTGCTGTTTCTATGGGGATATCCGTCGCAATATGAAGGTAACAGTATTGATGGTCTGCCTAATCTTGAACGCTTCTTTTTGACCTCTGTTTATCATGTGCTGTCAGGTCTATCTTTTTATCATTTATCTCTACCGGAAATGACGCTAGCCACATGGGGTATGACATTACTAGTGTCATTAACAACATTCGCAGCGGCTTGGTACTTGCTGTTACGTATGCCACTTCCTAGTCGTAAACAAGCTATTATTACGTTATTAGTGACGGCATTTTTCATGCTATATATGGCGTTTCCGCTAGCAGCCACCTCTCGTCAGCAGCAGTGGTGCCTTGAGTTCAATAGCTGTGGTTACCTAGATAGCCGAACGTCTTTTTTAGGGGTTGGCGTTCTACTATATTGCTGTGCTGGATTATTGTTGATTAAACGTCCTAGGCGTAAAGTGGCTCCTGTATTAGCTGCCTTACTAGCCTTGACGGCAGGGTTAAACCACGCCTCAAATCAGCGTACTGCCAATAGCATGGCACAGCGCTCCCAACCATGGGAGGCGGCAAGCCAGCTTGCATGTGAACTGCCTTCTGCTGCGGTTATACGTGCAGGATTTATTAATACGATTGACCCTCAGCAGTTAGTAGCCCTCCATGATTATGCTCAGCCGCAGTTGTACTGGCTAGAGTATATGAATCATTTGCGTTCATCGGGCCACTGTGGAGACGCTTTGGCCACTGAGCAAGATGCGATACGCAACCCTTTTTATTTACCTCTTGCTGACCCAGGTTTCGTGAAAGTAGGGAATATGCGCAGTGTAGGGTATGAGGTATTAGGTAGCGGTTGGTCCAGTATTGAGTCTTGGGGAGTGTGGAGCGATGGAGAGTCATCAAGCTTAATATTAGATCTTTCTGATCCAGAATTGGCAAACGTGTCAGCGTTAGTGCTTCATTTTAGTGTTTACTTCGGCCCGTCTATTGCGGAACAGGAAGTTGCTGTATGGGTGGAGGGTGAACTTCAGCGACGCTGGTTTTTCCCAGAAGAGGATTCTGCGAACTGCTGCCTTCGTCACATTGATGTGCGGGAACACATAGGAAAAGAAGAGGTTAAAGTGCGTCTAGATTATCAATTCCTCAGAGATCCTAGTTATCCAGGGGAAGGCGGTGATACTAGGCAGCTTGCCTTAGGACTTCGTTTACTTGAATTGGTGGAGTAGCCAGAATGACCCGGAAAGAATTAGATGCCGAGACACATTCCGTGACGTTGGGTGAGAAGACAATATCATTAGTGGTGCCCGCGTTTAATGAAGAAGCGTCTATCCCTCTATTTATTGAGGCTTTCATGCGTGCTCGTCAGGGATGGGAATTCAACAGTGAAGTCATCTTTGTTGACGATGGATCTAGTGACGGCAGTCTGGCCCTACTGCGTCATTATGCGAGTCAACATGAGTGTCTTAACTATATCTCTTTTTCGCGTAATTTCGGGAAAGAAATAGCGTTGTCAGCAGGTATTGATCATGCCAGCGGCCATGCTGTGGTGATGATGGACGTGGATCTTCAACACCCTTTGTCGACAGTGCCCGAATTTGTGAAGACCTGGCATGAGCAAGGTGTAGATATTGTGTACGGTGTACGTGATGAAGATAACCAAGAAACACCGTTAAAGCGCTGGACATCGCGACAGTTCTACCGCTTTTTTAATAAGATGGCGCACACGCGTTTGCCCGAAGGGGGAGGGGACTTTCGTCTGCTTGACCGGCGGGTGGTAGACGTCTTAAAAAGCCTGCCAGAGCGTAACCGCTTCATGAAGGGGTTATACGCTTGGGTAGGTTTTGATACCCAGGCGCTGACCTATGAACAACCACCCCGTGTGGCAGGCAATACAACGTTCAACTATTGGAAGCTCTGGAATTTCGCACTCGATGGCATTGTGAGCTTTTCCACTTGGCCCCTACGGGTTTGGTCATATTTAGGGGTAGGCGTTGCGCTGATCGCTTTCCTTTATGGCGCTTATATCGTGTTGCGTACACTTGTACTTGGAGCGGATGTTCCAGGCTACGCATCTTTGACTGCAGGCGTCATGTTCTTAGGCGGTATGCAGCTGATTTCCATAGGTGTTATTGGCGAATATCTTGGTCGGCTGTTTATAGAAACGAAAGATCGCCCTCTGTATATCGTGGCTGAGTCGCGGGTTCCTGATAATGAAAGCTGAATTAAGATACGCCGAAATACGCGGTTTGATAGGCCAAGTAATGCGCTTTGGCCTCGTCGGAGGGCTGGCGACGGTAGTTCACCTGTTCGTTGCTTGGTGGCTATTGCGCGTGTGGGTGGAAGGCTCTCCTTTTCTGGTCAACTTCATTGCGTTTGTAGTGGCTTTTCAGGTGTCTTTCTGGGGACACTCGCGTTTTACATTTCGTCAAAAAGGCAGTGCTTGGCGTTTTTTGTTGGTAACACTAGGTGGCTTTGCTATTAACAGTAGCCTGTTATGGGTCTTTTTGGCGTTGGGTGTTAGCTCTCCCTTCTTGGCCATCTGTTTATCGGTATTTTTGGTGCCGTTTTTCGTTTTTCTTGCATCGCGTTTCTGGGTGTTTTCATCAGTGCCCAAGTGAACAGTATGTAGAGTCATTCACTCCCGAAGGCTGGTTTTTAGTTTCTTAAACCACAAGCCATGCTGAAAGGAACTTACGCCACACCTGAGTGCCTGTAACGGTGGTGCCTATTCAGCCCTTGGCTTACCATGGCGCTCTCTGCAAGGCACCTTGCGACCCAACGACTGCCCACGGCAAAAGGTAACGGAATGCTGGAATCCCTAAAAGGGGCATGGCGCTATCGCCAATTTATTGCCACATCTATTCGTCACGAACTGGTCACCCGTTTTGCCCGCAGCCGAATAGGCGGCGCATGGATGATTATTCACCCGCTTTCGATGGTGCTTATCTACGCGCTGATTCTTTCAGCGGTGCTCTCTGCCAAACTGCCTGGTATCGAAAGCCAATACGCGTACGCCATCTACCTTACAGCGGGCATGCTGGGCTGGAGCTTATTTAGCGATATTCTCAACCGCTGCTTGGGCGTATTCATTGAAAATGCCAATTTAATGAAAAAACTGGTGTTTCCCAAAATAGCGCTGCCCGTCATTATTACAGGCTCCTGCTTGATTAATAACATTGCATTATTTGTAGTGATTTTAGTGGTGTTTGCAGTACTTGGGCATTTCACCCCAGCGACACTGTTGTGGGTGCCACTACTCACGGGTATTACAGTGCTGCTAGCGTTGGGCTTAGGGCTGATGCTGGGTATTCTAAACGTGTTTATTCGTGATATTGGGCAGTTGATGCCTATTATCATGCAGTTTCTCTTTTGGTTTACGCCGGTGGTATACCCCGCAGAAATTGTTCCAGAATCGCTACAAGCGGTATTGGCGTTTAATCCGCTGTTTCACTTAGTAGGCGCTTACCACAGTGTACTGGCCTATGGCCAAGCGCCTTCACTGCTAGCCTTAGGAGGCTTAACCCTGTTAGGCGGAGGTCTAGTGATGATGAGTGCCGTCCTGTTTCGTAAAGCCAGCCCAGAAATGGTGGACGCCCTATGAAGACAAACGCTCACATCGAAAAAAAGCCCCTGCTAGAAATACGTGAATTAGGCAAAGCTTACCGCCGATACCGCAACGAACTCATGCGCGTTGCCAGCTGGTTTAGCACAGTGCATGCCGAAGAAGAGACCTGGATACTTCGCGATATCAATTTCGATGTTGCCCAGGGCGAAGCGGTAGGGATCGTAGGACAGAACGGCGCAGGCAAAAGCACACTGCTGAAAATGATTACTGGTACCTTGCGGCCCACCGAAGGATATATTCGCACCCACGGCCGTGTAGCCGCCATTTTGGAACTCGGTATGGGGTTCAATGGTGAGCTTACCGGCCGCCAAAATGTCATCCACTCAGCTGGACTAATGGGCTTTACCCACGCTCAAATTAGCCAAGCGATGGGTGATATTGAAGCCTTTGCTGAAATAGGTGACTACTTCGACAAACCCATGCGTGTCTACTCCAGCGGCATGCAGATGCGCGTCGCGTTTTCGGTAGCCACAGCGTTTCGTCCAGAAATTCTGATTGTCGATGAAGCTCTTTCAGTGGGCGATGCCTACTTTCAGCACAAAAGCTTTGACCGCATTCGCGAATTTCAGCGCCAGGGAACCTCGCTGCTGATTGTTTCCCATGACAAAGCAGCAATACAGAGCCTTTGTGACCGCGCTATTCTGCTAGAGCAGGGAAGAGTGCTGCAAGATGGCCTGCCTCAAGACATCATGGACTACTACAACGCCATTATCGCCCAAAAAGAGAATGCCAAAGTAGAGATTACCCCGTTAGAAAGCGGTCAAATACAAACGCGTTCCGGCACGGGCGAGGCCAGTATTAACCAAGTGAGCTTACACACGGCTAACGGTAACTCGCTCGAAGTTGTTGATGTAGGCCAGGAAGTAGAGCTGCGCATAGATGTAGCCATTCATGCCGACCTACCCGAATTGGTGATTGGCTACAAACTCAAGGATCGAGTCGGCCAAGACGTTTTTGGAACCAATACCTGGCACACCCACCAAATAGAGCGCACGCTAATCGCAGGCGAAACGCTTACTTATCGGATGCGGTTTAATGCCAATCTAGGCCCAGGCAGCTACTCGGTATCGCTTTCAATACACAGTGGCGATACCCACCTAACCCGTAACTACCAATGGATAGATCACGCCCTGGTCTTCCAAATGGTTAATATGGAAAAAGACTTCTTTTTAGGCAGTAGCTGGGTCATGCCCACCATCGAATGCGAACGCCAAGCCGCAACACGCTCAGCATCTAACGAGTCAGTGTAATGGATTTTTATACCCGTTTTACCAATCACTTTCGCGGCGACAAAAACGCCATTAAAGAGCGCCTTAAGGTGTACGTGCCGCTGCTAGCCCCCATTATGGCGCGCTACCCAGACGCACAGGTGGTCGACTTAGGGTCAGGCCGCGGTGAATGGCTAGAGCTAATGCAGGAAAACGGCTGGCCCGCCAAAGGCATTGATACCAACGAAAGCATGGCCCAAGAGTGCAACGAAAGCGGCCTATACGTTGAAGTGAACGACGCCATTACCGCGTTGCAACACACAGAAAGCAATAGCCTTGCCGCCGTCACCGGCTTTCATATTGCCGAGCATATCCCCTTTGATGGCCTGGTAACGCTAATTCAAGAAATACACCGAGCGCTACTGCCCGGTGGCGTCCTGATTCTAGAAACACCCAACCCTGAAAACCTCACCGTTGGGCTGTGGAGTTTTCACCTAGACCCCACCCATATTAAGCCGCTGCCGCCGCCGCTGTTACACTTTGTGGCAACAGACACCGGCTACGGCAAAGCCCACATTTTACGCTTAAACGGCCCCAAACCGCCGGAAGATGGCGCACCGGTGCGTCACTACTTAGACTGGGTAGTATCCGCTCACCCAGATTATGCACTGATAGCCCACAAAAAAACCGATGAAACCAGCGGCCCCTGGTTTGAGTACCTGGAGCAGCTTACCCAAGCGCAGCAAGGCAGCTTGGAAACGTTGGCAGCCCAAATAGAAGCGCAAACCGAGCAGCTCACCCAGCTCCAACAGCAGCACAGTCAATATGAGCAAATGCTCCACACGTTACGGCAAGAAAAACAGCTGTTAGAACAACATAATGGCCACCTAGAGCACCACCTAAACAGCGTGCTGGCAAGTCGCTCATGGCGGATAACGCTTCCACTGCGCTATGTGATGGGCTGGCAGCGTCAATCAGCACAAGAGAGTGGTAAAGTGCTGAGCCGTTTGGCGCAAATTCCCTGGTTAAAACGGCTGGCGCTGAAAGTGCTCAACCGTTTTCCTAGTCTAAAAGTGCGGATTCTTAGGCACATGGCGGCAAGTGATGGACTGTTTAGCCGGGCAGGGCAGTTCCGCGAAGAAGATTTTCAAAACCTTGAGGCAGAAATTACCGCTGCCGTGCGCCTGGAAGCTGCAGCACTCAGAGATACACCGCTTGCCAAACCGTTAACAGCGCCTCAAGGGGTGCGCCTGCAAGGTCATATTAATGGCAGCTACAGCCTAGCCGCTGTTAATCGCCATTTGCTTAGCCGCTTACACACCAGCTCGCACGTCCCAATACTCTGTTTAGCCCCCCATGAAGGCACTCCAGAAGCACATGTGCGCAGCACCCCAGGTGGCGAGCAAGAAGTTGCCCAGTTAAATGCATTAACCGATGCTAGCGCATGGCAAACGCTCGCCCAAGAGCAGCGGGTTGCGCTCTATCACCACTACCCGCTCATCGAGCCGGACCCCACCCACGGCTTGCCCATCGCGCTGTTTTTCTGGGAAGAGTCCTGGGTGCCCAGCGAGATGGTTAGCACCCTCAACCAGCACTATGCCGGGGTAATCGTCACTGCGTGGTTTGTAAAAAAAGTGCTGATGGATAGCGGCTGCACCCTGCCCATTCACGTAATAGCGTTACCGCTGGTCGCCAACCCGCACGCACAAAAGAGCAGCGCCGCTGACCTTTCGCGGGTAGCGGAAAAGCACAGCGTGAGCCTGCTGCATGTCTCGTCTGCCTTCCCCCGGAAAGGGGTAGATGTATTGCTGCAAGCGTTTGAAACGCTGGCAGCGAACGACCCAGCCATCACGCTTACGCTTAAAACGTTCCCCAATCCGCACAACCAAGTGGACGCTTGGGCCGAACAATACGTAAGCGAAAAGCACCGGGAACGTTTGCACATCATTATGGAGGATTATAACGCCCAGCAAATGGCCGAACTTTACCAAGCGGCCGATGTGGTCGTCCTACCCACTCGGGGCGAAGGGCTAAACATGCCCGCCATTGAAGCGGGAGAATTCAGCCGTGCATTAGTGGTAACCGGTTATGGCGCCCACACTGATTTTACCCCGTCAAAGCATTCGGGCTGGGTAAACTACTGCTTCGACCACGCTCAGTCTCACTTCAGCGCCGGCCAAGCAGTATGGGTAGAACCCAGCGTGAACAGCGTAGTAGAGCAAGTGCAGCAACAGGTGCAGTTGTTACGCCAGGGCGGCGAGCGCGCAACCCGTGCCGCTAACGAGTTGCACAATGCCATGCAGGCGCGCTTCTTCGCCCCTAGCGCAGTAAATTCGGTGCTTAGCGCGCTAGGCCGTCTACAAGCGGTTGCTCACTCGCCGGTGCCCACACTGGCTATTAGTCTATACACAAGCTGGGATGAGCCATGCGGTATTGCCCAATACAGCGCTCACTTAGTCGAGGCGCTACAAGCGAAAGACCCTGCGCTCGCGGTCACTATTCATGCGCCGCAGCTAGCCAATAACAGTACCAATAACAGTACTAATAACAGTAATAGCGCCCCCCAAGGCAAGCTCAGCCAGCACCGCTGGCAGCGTGGCCAAAGCCCCACGTTGACAGAAGCCACTGGCAACGTTGTATGGCTACAGCACCACTTTGCCTTCTACGAGCTAGACCGAGCTTTGCAAAGCGAAGTACAGCATAGCCGACGCCAAGGTAAGCGGGTGTACATCACCCTGCACACCACGCGCCCCGTGATCGACTTTGATACACAACGTCGTCGCACGGTAGCGGCTACCCTCGCCGCGTTTGACCGAGTGTTCGTGCACACCCTCGACGACCTCAACTACCTAAAGCGTATTGGCCTAACGGATAACGTTACTCAGCTCCCACAAGGCGTCGATACGTGTCAAACCCCACCGGCAACCAGCAGCCGCCCAGCGCCCATTATTGGCAGCTTTGGTTTCTTGCTGCCCCACAAAGGCGTCAATACGTTAATCGAAGCCTTTGCCGCCTTGCGCAAACAGCAGGCACTGCCGGAAGATGCCAAGCTTCGGCTGGTAACGTCCGTGCGCGACGAACCAAGCTCCCAAGAAGAGCTAGCTCGCTGCCAGCGCACCGCCAAACGGCTAGGCGTTGATAGCCACATCGAGTGGCTAACCGAGTTTCTGCCGCTGGAAGACGCCCAGCGTTATCTCTCTGAATGCAACGTGGTGGTGCTGCCATACCAGTACACCCAAGAGTCCAGCAGCGCTGCAGTACGTACCGCCGTAGCAGCGTGCCCCCATATTTTGACCACCCCAGCACCGATTTTTGATGAAGTAAAAGAAGTCGTGTGGCAAACCCAAGGGTTTGATAGCCCACACATTGCGGCTGGCATAACCCACGTGCTTAACGCGACCCCAGCGCAGCGTGAACGCTACTACCAAGCAAGAGAGCAGTGGCTGCATCAGCGTAGCTGGCCTACGCTCGCCACCCGCTATCACGGCCTGTTAAGCGCTGCATTAGTTGACCACGTGCTTCACAAGGCTGACACAATTCAGGTTGACACCTAAGGCTAGCCAGCCACAATACCCCATCAGCAGTAGCGGGCTGCCCAGGCAGCCCGTCACACTATTTTGTGTGTTAAATGAATGCATGTTGAATGAATGAATGTTGAATGCATACCCCTTGTACCTATGAAGAAAGGAACTGCGTCATGAACGCGATCGTGACAGGAATTACAGGCCAGGACGGCGCATACCTCGCAGAACTGCTGCTAGAAAAAGGCTACACCGTTTACGGTACCTATCGTCGCACCAGCTCGGTCAATTTTTGGCGTATTGAAGAACTCGGGATTGAAAACCACCCCAACCTACACTTAGTCGAATACGACCTCACCGATCTTTCCTCCAGCATTCGTTTGGTGCAGCAGTGCAAGCCAACTGAAATCTATAACCTTGCCGCCCAAAGCTTTGTGGGCGTCTCGTTTGATCAGCCGCTCACCACCGCTGAAATTACCGGCCTGGGCGCAGTAAATCTGCTTGAAGCCATTCGTATCGTGGACACCTCTATCCGCTTCTACCAAGCCTCCACCTCAGAAATGTTTGGTAAAGTGCAGCAAGTGCCGCAAACCGAAGCCACGCCGTTCTACCCCCGTAGCCCCTACGGCGTTGCCAAGCTCTACGCCCACTGGATGACCATTAACTACCGCGAGTCCTACAATATTTTCGCTACCAGCGGCATTCTGTTTAACCATGAATCGCCCCTGCGGGGCCGTGAATTCGTCACCCGTAAAATCACCGACGGTGTAGCGCGCATCAAGCTGGGCAAGCAGAGTCATCTAGCCCTGGGCAACCTCGATGCCAAACGCGATTGGGGCTACGCCAAAGAGTACGTAGAAGGCATGTGGCGCATGCTGCAAGCCGACACCCCCGATACCTATGTACTGGCCACCAACCGCACCGAAACCGTACGCGATTTCGTCACGCTTGCTTTCAAAGCCGCTGATATCGAACTGCGCTGGGAAGGAAGCGAAGAAAACGAAATTGCCCTTGATGCGGCCACCGGCAACACCGTGGTAGTGATTGACCCTAAATTTTACCGCCCGGCAGAAGTAGAGCTACTGATTGGCAGCCCCGCCAAGGCCACCGCCGAACTCGGTTGGAAACCCACGACCACCTTAGAAGCGCTATGCAAAATGATGGTAGCCGCCGACCTAGAGCGCGTAAAAAACGGCACCGGCGGTTAAGCAAATCTATTCAGCGCTTAAGCCAAATAACCAAGGAGCCACCATGCCAACGTGCCTGGTAACGGGCGGCAGCGGCTTTACCGGCCGCTACCTCATTGCCCACTTAAAACACCAAGGCCACCGCGTGGTGGCCCTGGCTAGTCAACCGTGCGGTGCCGATGAAACCCACCCCATTGACCTCAATGACAGCAAAGCGCTAAGCAACCTTATAGCGCAAGTCGCGCCCCAGCAGGTTTACCACCTGGCCGCACTCTCATTTGTAGGGCACCCCACGCCGCTCGATTTTTACCGCGTCAACGTGCTTGGCACCGAAACGCTGCTGAAGGCGTTAAGCACGCTGCCGAAGGCGCCCCGGGTGTTATTGGCCAGTAGCGCCAATGTTTACGGAGCAAATGCCCAGGCCAGCATTAACGAACACGTGCCCCCAGCGCCGGTAAACCACTACGCCGCATCAAAGCTAGCGATGGAACACATCGCGCGTACCTTTGCTGATCGCCTGCCGCTGCTCATTGCTCGGCCCTTTAACTACACCGGCCCAGGGCAGGCCGCACACTTTTTAATCCCAAAATTGGTGGCTCACTTTCGCCAACGCGCCCCCTATATCGAGCTAGGCAACCTTGACGTAAAGCGTGACTTTAGCGATGTGCGCGATATAACCGCCGCTTACGTCAATGTGCTACAGCAGTGGCCGCAAAACGCCAGCAGTGGTGATGTATTCAACTTGGGAAGTGGGCAAGCAACAGCGTTAAAGGAAATTCTGCACAGGCTGGAAGCGCTAACCAACCACACGCTTGAAGTGCGCGTAAACCCCGATTTTGTAAGAGCCAATGAAATACCAGAGCTAAAAGCCGATACCCAGCGCCTGAAACAATGGTGCCCAAGCGCTAAACAACGGCCGTTAGCAGAAACGCTGCGTGATATGTTGGCAAACGGCGCGCCTGAAACAAGCTAACCCGCTGCGCCTAATCGCTACGTCAGCATTTGTCGGTAACGTTGCCACAACGGGCGCTCAACGCAAAAATGCCCAATGATAGCTAGGCATGTGGTGAGCGCCACCACCGCCACGACGCTGTGTTCCAGCCCTGGGCGAAACAGAGCCAGCAGCCACATAGCAGGGAAGTGGAGCAGAAAAACCCCGTAGCTGAGCGCGCCCAACAGGCGTTGTACAATGTGCAGCCAAGGTGCAACCCGAAGGCGAGAGAACAATACAAGCAGTGGAAACCCAACCGCAAAGCCAAGCGCTACCTCTAAATTGTAAGGCGCCCGCCACTCAACGTGCATAAACAGCCAGCCTGTGTAGGCCGTTATTACCGCCCACAGGCTGAAAAGCAGTAAAGATTTGACCTGGGTCAAAGAAGCCGCCAAATCGCGGCTTTGCCAAACACCCCCCACCACAAAAATGAACAGCACGCCGGGCAGTAGCCGGTAGCCAAAAATATCCGTGTTCAGCAGCGGGAGTTGTGCCAATACAAACACGCCGATGCTAAGTGCCGCCGCTAACGCAGCAAACTGCCAGCGCACAAGAAGCAGTGGCACCAGCAGATAAAACTGCAGCTCCACCGCCAGCGACCACGCGGGGGGCAGCAGGGTAAAGCGGTCGATGCCACTTACCATGTAATAATTCAGCGGCACAATCAGCACATTCTGTACCAGGGCCAACATTGAAAGACCCTCCGAGATAAAATAGCTCTCAGCCCCCAATGCCCAGGCCAACAGGCTAATCAGCAAGGCATAACCATAAAGGGGAGCAATGCGCCATACCCGGTCACGATAAAACCAGCGCAGCTTATCGCTAACGCGCTGAAACGCAAGACGTTCCCAAAGCCGGCACACCACGTGCCCGGCTAACAGATAAAACACCACCACGGCACTCACCCCCAGGTTAAGCCCAGCCACATAAATATGCATATGGCTGAGCAAGACCAGCAGCGCTAACGCAAAACGCAAAACACCCATGTTAAAACCTTATATTTCATTCGATAGAAAGGGAGCGACGATGCTTACACTGGCTAGCCACGTGCAAATCGTGCAAATGCTGCTAGATTAACTTCAGCAGCCTTGGAATTGTCACAAACACCACTATAATGGGTGTGGCTAAAAAGCAGGAACGTACTAAAAAAGCGGCCAGCAATAAAGCGTAAACAAAAGGTATTAGCAGCATGGGTAATTCAGGGGGAACCTTTCTTGCCTTTTTAGTTGTGCGGTTATACCTCTTTTTGCGGCCGAAACGTTCCTTTCGATTAGCTTTGTGCCACAATGGTAAACCAAGCCCAACGGCATGTACTTTGCGCAAGGTAGTGTCACGGGGTTGTTGAAATTCGTGCTGAACGAATTGTTGACTTAGATTAGCAGCTCATGCATCTTTGCTGGAGCTGTACAAAGCAGCGGTAAACTCGTCGATCTAGATCGCGGTACCGATTAGGAGAAAATGGATAATGGCTTTAACCAAAACACAAGTTTCTGAGCTCTACGTAGCCATATTTAATCGAGCTTCGGAAGGCGAAGGTAATGCTTACTGGCAGGGGCTTGGCCTTTCCAGCGCCCAAGCGGCCGACGCGATGCTCGCAACTACCGATGCACAAGAGTACTTTGGCGACACGCTGAACGACGACCAAGCATTCGTTGAGTTGATCTACGCCAACACGCTTAACAAAACGCCGGAAGACGACGCAGAAGGTATTGCTTACTGGACTGGCCTGCTGGAAAGCGGCCTGAGCCGTGGCGAAATGGTTGCTGCATTAGTAGCTGCCGTTGCGGACTACGCTGATTCTGAAGACCCGGCTACTCTGCAAGCCTTCCAGCAGTTCAACAACCGCGTAGCGGTTTCTAACTACACCGCTGATAACTTAGAGACAGTTCCGGCTGACTACGCCACGTCCTTGAACTTTGGCGCAGACCTCACCGTTACAGCGGACAGCGCAACAGTTATCAACGCCCAAACAGCAGTTGATGCACTGGTTGAAGCCCAGCCGGAACCACCGATTGATCCAGGTGTTGATGGCGAAACCTTCATTCTGACTGACGGTCGTGACAACATCACTGGTACTGACGACAACGACACCTTCATTGGTACCGTTGGCCAGAACCAGAACGGCGCAGTATCCAATGCGTTCGCCACTGGTGACGTTCTTGACGGTGGTGCAGGTCGTGACAAGATCGAAGCGACCATGATCAACGACAACGAAGTCGAAGGTCTTACTAACACCGCTCCGCGTCCAGTCACCAAGAACATCGAAGAAGTTTACATCGAAGCGCTGGAAAACGTGACGCTTGATGCAACGCGCATGGAAAACGTTGAGCAGTACTGGGCCGATTTCGGTCGCGGTAACATGACGTTTGAAAACGTCAGCCTGCAAGGCGACAACCTGAGCATCACCAAAGATGTGACTTTCGGTATTCGTGATACGCAGTTTGATACCAACTTCACTGCTGAATTCGACAGCCAGTCGTTGATTCGTGAAGCCGCTAGCCAAGTCAACTCTTCGCTGCTGGTTCGCATCGCGGACGTAAGCACTGAAACCCCGACCACGCCGCTGGCCAACGTCGACCTGAACCTGAGCTTCAACCTGGGTGGCGAAACCGTTACCTTGGAAGGCGTTCGTTCTACCGACGGCACTTACCCAGGCCTAGCACTGGCGCTGCGCAACGCGCTGGAAGAAGCAGGCTACGGCGACATCAACGTTAACCTGTCTACGCCGTACGATCAGGTAACTGTTGGTCAAAACACCGTTAACCTGGACTTCACTGCACAAGAAATTCTGCTGACCGATCCGGCCGGTAACGAATTCAGCAACGTGAACTTCACCCAAGCGGCAATTCAGCCGGTTGCAGACGGCTTCCTAGTGGCCGGTAACGCTCAGCCGCAAGACCCGTCCTCTACCAGCAGCCTGATCGAGTCTAACCTCGTGCTGGACAACGCTGGTCGTGGTTCTATCGCGGGTGACGTGAACATCGGTGGCGGTTCTAACTCTGATCTGGGTGTTGAGCAGTTCAACGTTCTCGTTGATCGCAGCAGCAAGATTGAGTCTTTGAACACTACTAACGATAAGCTTCAGAACATCGTTATTAGCTCTATCGGCGCAGCGGGCAGCCTGTACATTGGCGCTACCCAAGCTGACCTGACTGAAATCGACGCGAACGCGTTCGAAGGCGCTGAGCTGAGCCTGGGTGAAGGAACGGTTGTATCGGATCTGGTAAACCTGGATGCCGGTGGCACTTCTGCAGACGTAACCTTTGTTGCTGATTACGACGGTGCTGGCCGTGCTTCTGACGCGCAGTCGTTTGTGATTAACACCGGTTCTGGCAGCGACACCATCACCGCTGATCTGACCGGTACGTCTACTTCTGGTAGCACACAAGCCAGTCTGACAATCAATGCAGGCGCTGGTAACAACGTTATTACGTTGACTTCTACGGATGATGAAGTTAACGAAGCAACCGTAGTGACCGCTGGTGGTGCTGACACTGTGACCGGTGGCGCTACTCACCTGACCGCTGAAACGGGTGCTGGTGCAGATACCATCTACGCTGAGAACACGGGCTTTAAGGCTATTTTAGAAATTGATGCTTCCGCCGGTCAGTTAGTAGCTGCAGGCGACGCTCAAGACGTTCAATTCTTGTTCGGCAAGCAGATCCAGGTAACCCTAGAAACTGATGGTGTTGTCGGTGGTGCTGATGGTCTTGTAGATGGCTTTGAGAGTGGTTTAATCGACATCGTTGATAGCACCTCTGCTCGTTTGACGACTGTCGAAGATCTGAACAACGCTATCCTTAAAGCAATTAACGAAGATCCTAAGCTGAGCAAAATTGCTACTGCTTCTGTTGATTCTAACAACGTTGTCACCGTTCAGTACCTTGTTGACGGTCTGCAAGTAGAAGCTGGCGTTGAAGTTAAGTTCTTCGGCAGCAACTGGGCAGATTTGACTGGCACTCAGCAAACAGCTATCCAGAATGCCTACTGGGAACAAGAGCAAGACTCTACTATCAACGTTGCAGCTCGCTATAACGCTGCAGTAAACGTTGTAGCTGGCTCTGAGACAGTTATCGACTCTGCGGATGCAAACGCCTTCAGCAGCATCACTGTTGGTGGTGTGTTCGCTGCTGGCGAAACTATCAGCATCACTGTTGACGGTACTACTTACAACGTCGAAACAGTTACTGATGAAGCTACTACAGCGTCAAATATCGCTGCTACGCTGAATGCAAATGGCATCACTGCAGAAGTGGACAGCGGTACTCCTGCACAGGTCAATATCGCTACTACTTCCACTGTAACTACTACAGTTGGTGATCTTGCGACCACGACTGCTACAGTTGCTGCTCAGTCCTCTCTGGGTACAGACTCTGGTACTGTAGGCGTAAACACTGTTAACGCTGGTGCGGGCGATGATGTTATCGTTCTTAGCTCCAACGACGGTACTAACGACACTGTTGAATTCGATGCGGGCGGTTTTGGCAACGATACCATTGTTCACTTTGAAGATGGTGCAACTGGTGACGTTCTGGACTTTAGCGCTTGGCTGAACAATACAGTAGATGCATCAACAGGTAACTCTAACAACCTGTCTGAGCAGCGTGTTGCGGGAACTATCGATGCAATCACTGCTATCGGTGAGAACGGCGTTGCTATTACAGACTTCACTGTTCTTTCTGGTGCTGCTACTGGCACGGTTGAGTTTGAAAGCCTGACAGGGGCGCAAGTGCTGACTGCTCTGAACAACGGCGGAACGTTTGGGTCGGCTGCAGCATCTGCTAACTTGGTTCAGAATGAACTCAAGTCCATCCTAATGGTTGAGAACGTCGACAACCTGGGTGAGTACAAGGTTTTTGAAGTGACTTCAGGAACTACAGCCGCTGACGATAACTTTACCGGTGCAACCCTGGTAGGTACTGTTGACTTCGGTGAAACTCAGGTATTTAATGACGCCAACATCGCTTAATCTCCCTGAGATTAGCTAAGCACTACTAGGCAAGTCGTTCGCGAAACTGCCTACGCCCCCAACGCTCATTGAGCCGCGGGGGCAACAAAACCCCAGCCTTTTGGCTGGGGTTTTTTGTTGGTTGCAGGGTTGCTCGGCAGGGCATCGGTTTTGCGTTGCCCCTGTGCTATTCTGCGGCACACAGCGTCAATCAACGAGAGGACGATATGCCCCGTTATGTTGCACTAAGTAAATCGACCCACCGCCACGCGGGCTTGGTGCCTAGCGGCCTAAGCCATGCACTGGGGCAAGCGGCGGTGCCCGTAGTAGCGGAAGAGCTGCCCCACCTAATGCCGACCATGGCACTGGCCTTTGTGCCTTCTTCCGCTCAGCAAGATGAGCTGGAGTTGGTGGCCTTGCAGTCACTTCAGGCAGGTGTAAACGTCTACGTGCACACCAATGGCCGCTGGATTGGCGGCTATCAGCCCGCTTGGTACCGTGCGCACCCGTTTAAGCTGCTGCCAGAGGAAACCAGCAAACGCCAAGTGGTCTGTATCGATGAAGAGGCCGCCGCGTTAGAGCTAGAAGCCAGCGAAGGAGCCACGCGCCTGTTTAACGATGAAGGCGAGCCGACCCAGCGCTTAAAAGACACTATTACCTTTTTAGAAAAAGTAGGTAATGCGCAAACGCTAACGCAACGGTTAGTTAACCAACTGCATCAGGCAGGCGTAATCGTGCCCTGGCAGGTAACGGCGCGCAATCCGGAGAGCGAAGCAGGGCGGCAGGTGCCGGGGCTTCATCACATTGATGAAAACACGCTTAAAGCGCTTGCCCCCGAAACACTTGCCGAACTCGCCCAGTCAGGCGCGCTAACGGTCGCGTATTCGCAGCTACTGTCCGAGCACCGCTTAAAAGGCTTAGAGCGCTTATATCAGCTGCGTAACGCCGCTGAAAATGAAACCCCCAGAGAAGAGATGGATTTAGAAGAGCTATTTGATAGCGGCGAAGACGACGATATCACGTTTAATTTCGATAGCTAATTGATGCATAAGGAGTTTTTTTATGGCCGATGAAGCGCAAGTCACCATCGGTGGCGTTACTTACCAGCAAAGTGAGCTGAATAACGCCGCTAAAGTACAGCTAAAGCAGTTACAGGTGAGCGAGCAAGAAATCGCCCAGCTTAAGCGTCAGCTAGCCATTGCCCAAACGGCACGGGCGGCCTATGCGGGCGCGCTGAAGGCGGAATTGCCGGAAGACGTAAAGCACTAACAAAAAACCCCACCGCTGAGTGGGGTTTTTAATGCCGGGCTGGCTTAACACGTGGGTTCGCTAAACCGTGCTTAACGCACCACCAAGCGGATCGTGCAGGCATTGCCAAACCAGGCAACGCCCTCTTGCAGCAGGTCAACGTCTAGCCGGTAATCGCCAGCCTCGGTAGGTGGAAGAAGGATCTCAACCGAATCCTGCTCTCCTGGAGCAAGGTTAGCGGTTAACGCGGCCCGCAATAGGTCGGCCTGCACCGGCTCACCGTTGGGGGTCAGCAGGTGAGCACCCAGCCGCACCGGGTAAGCGCCCCGGTAAGGCCAAGTGATTTGCGAAAGGTTCGTAACGTTCAGTGCAATGCGACGCTCTTGGCCGGCGGGCATCTCTAGCACTGCTGGGCAGCCGCTTAATTCGCCGTAGCGTTCACTCGCAGGAAGAGGCTCGCGAGCGCTGCCATCATAAAGCTTGTCCATAATATTAAAATCGTAAACAAGCACTTTGAAGGCGCCAACCTCATGAACAGCGCTAGGCTCTGCTAACGGCTCGGGAAGCTGATCCTGCATGTGTTGGCGCTCTTCTCCCCTTAACAGCAGAAAGGTTGGCCCCTGGTGAAAAGAGGGGCGGTACCACGCCTCAGAAGCTAACACCCTAAACGGCGAAATGTTGTCAGGCTGAATAGTAACACCCACGATGTTCACGTCCCCGGCACTTAATACAGTGTTAACGGAAGCATTCCAGAAGCTCGCATAGCCATAGACGAGATTATGTTCGCGTAGCAAGGCGATTAAAGGGTCGAATGGGCTCTCTTTAAACGCGACGCTGCCATTTTGTGTACGGGTTAGGCCATCTCCGACTAAGTGTTGCCAAGCGAACAGCGAATGAAAAACCACTACCACAAAATAAAGGTGCCAAACACGCCCTCCCCAAAGGTCTGCCAACTTGGCAATAAACACAATGCTGATGACCGCCGATAATATTTGCAGTAGCGCAAAGTAGCGAATTGCCGGCATAGCAACAGCGAGGTTATTGCTAAACACATAGAAAATAAACGTCAGCATAAAGCTAAAGCAGTAAAAGAGTACTAACGTAAAGAGTAAGCGATTATCCTCTTTTGCTGATTTAAACAGCAGAGCCCAGGGTAAAAAGAAAAACCAAGTAAATAGTACGGCCCGAAAGATAAGCTCAACACCGGTAAGCGAGACAATCGGCGCGCTGTGAAATGTTGGTAGGCTATAGTCAGAGGGCGGGTTAAGGAGTATGCCCGCAGAAAAGAAGTACCCTTCAATAAATAGCCGGAAGTGTGTTGCCACCTCTTCAAAGCTAGTAATCGTCAGAGATGAGGCGATATTCATATAGCTGATGGTTTCAGTCAGCCAGAGTTTGTTCAGCACCAACCCTAAGCCGTAGCATACGCTACAAAAGCCTATGACGGCGGCGAGCCATGTAGAGTGATAGCCATCAAAAACAGGATGATAAGACAGGCGTTGATGGGGTTGAGCGCCATCACGCAGGTATTTAACGCACGTTAGAGTGGCTAACACGGCAAAAAGAGGGAGCAAAATACTGAAAAGAAAGCGTACCCCTGTTAGCCCTAACAAAAAAAGCAGCACTGCCAGAGCGCCCAAGTGCCATCGGCTTTTGGCACCCTCTGAAAGCGTCTGTGGGGGAAACACAGCCCCAAGGGTGAGCAGGAGAAATAGAAAGCCCCATGCATAGCCATGAGACATTTGCCCAAACAGGCTTTCGGATACATAAGGCGATATGCCCGTAAACAGCGTGGCCAGCAGTGCAAACGTGGCTATTGTGGGTAGCTGAGCGCGTTTTGCAAAGTATATCGTGGACAATATCAGCAGCCCGGAAAATATCCATCCTGATGCTGCGTGTAGCGCGAAGCTGTTTTTAAAAAAGAGCAGCAGTGGTGCAATAAATACATGGTTATAAACAATCCATACATCGCCATAGCCGTAGAACCACTCCTCCGGAAAAAAACGCCCGGTTCTTACCATTTCACCAGCCAATACATTAATGATGGCGGAGTCGGAGTGAAAAAATACGCGGTAGGTAACGGCTTGATAAAACAGAATCGCGAGAATATTGATAACCGCAACGGCAAAAAAAAGCCTTCCAATCATCCTTGGGTTTTTGTTCACTTTTCTTTCTCCTGAAGGGTTAGCGCACATTCCATGCTGTCTCTCGCTCTTGAATAAAACATCGCATCCTAAAGAGCCGCCGGTGCAATAGCAACGATAAGTCGCGCGCGCTCATGCCCTCTCGTCTGCTTTGTAAGTTATTTCTTACATGCTGTCAGACATCTCTTACAAAATTAACCCTGTGTCCGGCGTAGCTCCCATGAAGCGGGCGTTTCTACCTTTCAGAGCTAGGGCTGGTGGCCATTGATGCCAGTGTTTCGCCGCGCACGACTCGTAATTTAGAAGCCACCAACCCAACGCTGAACGATGACCTGCGTGCGGAAGAGCAACGCTTAAAAGACGATATCGACATTCCGGTGTTTCCCGTGGCCGTATTTGGCATCGCTACACGTTTTAATTAGCAAGCTTAACGGCTTGGTATTGAGAGTCAGGTTTCTGAGTAGTCGTTGGGACTACCCGGAAACATGTTACCCGTAAAAGTGAAAACGCCGCAGAATAAGCGCTTGTTTGTAAAAATAAGCGCTAGCGGTTGTGATAAATTGGTGGATTCAAAACACTTCTTATTAAAACGCTGCCTGATTCCTGCCTGTGTCATTTTTGTTGTCACTATTTGGCGTTCATTGGCAAACTAACATACTGAGGTAAGTGACGATGGTGACCGTTACCCGCGATCCAGAGCGTTATCGTGTGTTTCCAGGGGATGGCTTTGATGGCGTGGGGCTGGTAGAAGCCGGCGGTTCCTACGGCACGGGCACACTGCTTTATGGTGGTCGTGCCGTATTAACCTCCGCCCACGTGCTGGAGGGGGCAGAGGCGGTAACGGTACGCCTGGAAACACCAGCTGGGCGTGTTCATTTGCCCGCTTCGGCGTATGGCCTACATCCGCGTTACGATACGTTCCAGAACAACAGTGATCTGGCGCTGTTATGGCTAAGCGAACCCGCACCTTATAGTGTTGAGCGCAGCACGCTTTATCGTTATGGCGATGAGTTAGGCAGTATTATCTCGTTAGTGGGTTACGGCCTAACGGGGGAAGGCGCTGGCGGCTATGTGGAAAACGGGCGCGAAGGGCCTGTGAAGCGCATGGCGGCTAATCGTTTTGATACGACGGGTGAGGCGTTGAAAGACACCTTTGGGCAGGGGATCAATTGGGACCCGTTGCCAGGCTCGCAGTTGATTATCGATTTTGATAACGGTAGCAGCGCTAATGATGCGCTGGGCGCGCTGATGGGCCTGCATGATACGGGGCTGGGCAGCGCAGAAGGGATGATTGCGCCAGGTGACAGTGGGGGACCCGCGTTTATAGGCGATAAGGTGGCGGGTATCGCGACCTATACCGCGTCGTTAAGCCGCAACGGTCAACGTCCGGACGTGAATAGCAGCCCAGACAGTAGCTTCGGTGAAATTGCGGGTTTTCAGCGTGTTAGCTTTTACCAGCAGTGGATCGATCAAGCGCTTCGTCAAGCAGACCCTAATGCGCCCAGCCGGCCAGAGGATGTTGCTACTTCAATAGTTGAGGGTGATGAAGGGACTCAACTGATCTATTTCTTGTTGGAATTTACTGGCCAGCGCGACGATCCAGATCAATGGTTAAGCGTTGATTTTGCCACGCGAGATGGCACCGCTACAGCAGGGGAGGACTACTTGGCAGTCGCGGATACGCTCATTCTTTATCCTGGTGAAACTCAAGCCACTATTGCTGTAGAGATCATTGGGGATGATGTACCAGAGCCGGATGAAACGTTCTACCTGGATGTGTTTAATCCGGTCGGCGGCAGTTTTGGCGAAGGCGTTGCCCAGTTAACGGCCATGCGCACCATTGTTGATGATGATGGCTGGATTGCGTAAAGCGCTACCGGTAGGGTGCTATTTTACCGGCCGATGCGAATTCAGTAGAATATTGCGCTTATATTAGGCGACAAGCGGGAACATAATGCCGAAACTGCCCAAAAGCGTTGTCATTGAAGGCCGTCGTTATCCAACCTGGGCGTTGAGTTCCCGGGCGCGGGAACAGCTAGTCAATTTGCACCTCGTCGATGCGCATATAGCTGAGCTACGCCAGCGCCTGGCGTTATATAGCGCTGCTTACCAGCAGGGCCGTGCGTCTCTCCGTCAAGCGCTTTCTGAACCCACAGGCTCTGAACAGGTGCTACCTGAGCGTGCCCCGCCGAAAGAAGCTCCTGCTGTTGAACAGCGCTATTTCTGGCATATTCTGCCGCTAGCGTGGGGCAAGGCGAACTTTCCTATGCAAACCTCTGTCCTAAATTTGCACGCTATTGGGGCAGGTGGCTATTACCAAGAGGGCGACCAGCTGCTGCTCTATGTAAAAGGTTACGGCGTTGTGGGTTGGGGAGCCGTAGAAGCGAATACCCCGACGGAGCAACTGTTATCATTACGCTTTCAGGCTGCTTCGCTTGATGATGCGTTGCCAGCAAGCGCTCTGAAGGCGTTTTCACTGCGTCACCCTAATCGTGCTTCTCAACAGTTGCCTAAAAGCGCTGATGTTGAGGGTTTACTAGCTGAATTAGCAGCTCTACCTGCTGCTTAACAAACCCTCTGTATTGGGTGGGCGCTGTCAGCAATCAGCAGCGGGCAAAGCTGTTATAATCCTATTTCACTTTTTATTGCTAATTGAAGGGAGCTTTACATGGCGAAGGATCAATCAAAAACCGTTACGATTGATGGTCGCGAATATAATTTGGCCGATCTGTCTGAAAACGCTCGTAATCAGCTGCTTAACCTGCGTGTTACTGACCAAGAAGTTCAGCGTTTGAATCAGCAGCTAGCGATTGCCCAAACAGCGCGTACTGCTTATGCCAACGCGCTGAAGAAAGAGCTGCCTGAGCAGAAAACACACTAATCGACCGTAGATACCAAGGTCGCGTTAGCGCGTTTACAAACCCCACCTTGGTGGGGTTTTGTTGTTTCAGGAACGTAAAAAAGTGTCTGCTCCCCCGTTATGGTGCTTTAGGTTGTATTAGCTCTCCATAATGGTTAAATATAGTAAGGCTTGTAATACTTAGGTTTTCTACGCGTGGGGAGCTGGTACATGGCGTTTCCGAATATTCTTCACCATGGCGGGGCGGGTGGCGTCACCGGCAGCTGTCATCAGTTAATCGCCAATGATGAGGCGTCACTGTTAATTGATTGCGGTCTGTTCCAGGGTGAAGATGCCGCCGCCGACAGCTTTCAGCAGTTGGAGGTGGGGTTTGATATCTCCACGGTGAAGGCATTGGTAGTGACCCATGTGCATATCGACCATATTGGCCGCTTGCCCTATTTGCTAGCCGCGGGATTTGAGGGGCCGATTATTTGCTCTGAACCCACGGCGCTGCTGCTGCCGCTGGTGATTGAGGATGCGTTAAAGATTGGCTTTACCCGTAATGCGCGTTTAATCGAGCAATTTCAGCAGCGGGTGCAGGCGCAGTTAGTGCCGGTGGATTACGCGCACTGGCACACGGTGGTAGACGATTCGGCGCTGCGTATGCGGTTAAAGCTTAAGCGGGCTGGGCACATTTTAGGCTCTAGCTTCGTGGAGGTCGCGCTTAACGATCGTGTGCTGGGCCAAAAGCAGCGAGTAGTATTTTCAGGCGATTTAGGGGCGCCTGGCTCGCCGTTGCTGCCTGCGCCTAAGTCGCCTTCAAAGGCGGATGTGTTGGTGCTGGAATCGACTTACGGCGACAGGCTGCATCAGCACCGCCGTGAACGGGCGAACACGTTGAGGCGTGCTATCGAGCGTGCCTTAGAGAATCAAGGTACGGTGATTATTCCTGCGTTTAGCGTTGGGCGTACCCAGGAGCTGCTGTATGAGCTGGAGGGTATTATCCATAGCGCTGGCCGTCAGCATGCTTTGTGGCATTCGCTGGAAATTATTGTCGATTCGCCGTTGGCAGCGCGGTTTACCAAGGTGTACCGCTCGCTGAAGCCGTATTGGGATAACGAAGCCCATCAGCGTCTGCGCGCCGGGCGCCATCCGCTCAATTTCGCCAACCTGTACACGGTGGATGACCACACTATCCATGAGCAAACCGTGCGCTATTTAGCCGAAAGCGGGCGGCCTGCAGTGGTAATTGCGGCTAGCGGTATGTGCGCAGGCGGGCGCGTGGTGAATTATTTGAAAGCGATGCTGGGCGATGCCCGCCATCAGGTGCTGTTTGTGGGTTACCAGGGTGCTGGCACGCCAGGGCGCGATATTCAGCGCTACGGCCCGCAAGGTGGCTGGGTGACGCTCGACGGTGAGCGCTACGATATTCGTGCCGGGGTCACCACCATTAGCGGCTACTCCGCTCATGCCGACCAACAGGATTTGCTCAACTTTATTAAACGTATGCGCCAGTGGCCTAAGGAGATTCGTCTTGTGCATGGCGACGACTCGGCCCGCCAAGCGTTGAAAGGGTCTATTGAAGCAATGGCGGCGAAGCATCATCGCTCGGTGGTGGTGAGCTTACCCGATAGCTTTTCATCTTGAGATTGCTTCGTCGCAGGCTCCTCGTAATGACACGGGTAGATGTCCTCTAGCCTGACACTATGGCGGAGCATTACCTAACTCTTGGGTGTGCTATTATCCGCAGCTTTCATGCCCTGGTCAGGTTGTTCACTATGCTGAGTCATCTTGCTTCTCGTGAAGAGCGGGTGCGCTGTTTTATCAGCGGTGCTGTTTTCCTATTGGGTGCTCTTGCCCTGGTGGTTCCTTCGGGTTACTCCATTGGCGCAGCTTTGTTGGTGCTGGCCAGTGCGGTGTGGGGCCGCTCTGTTTTTCCGCTCTCTGCTCAAGACCGTTGGATTATTGTGGCGCTGGTTACGTACGGCGTCGTTGTTGGCGGGCTGTCGATGCTTGACCATGGCTCGAAAGGGTTTGATCGCCCGGTGCGCTTTTTGCTAGCGGTGCCGGTTTTGCTACTTGTGCTGCGTTTTCCACCGCGCCAGGCATGGCTGTGGGCCGGGTTAGCCATTGGGGCTATTGGCGCGGGCAGTTGGGGGATGTGGCAGAAGCTGGTGGAGGGAGCGGAGCGTGCAGACGGGCATTTGCAAGTTATCCAGTTTGGTAACTTGAGCATGTTAATGGGCGTGCTGTGTTTGGCAGGATTGGGCTGGGCGGTAGTTCAGCGTCAACGTGCACTGTGGGTAGTCTTGTTGTTATTAGGCGCGCTGTTGGGCATGGTCGGCTCGCTGATGTCGGGTAGCCGAGGAGGCTGGATTGGTCTGCCGGTGATCGCTTTTGTCCTCTATCGTGGTTATGGCCGCCAGCTGGCAACCTCCGTAAAACTGATAGCCGTGGGTGTGATGCTGACCATCGTGACGACGGTATATCTACTGCCGCAAACCGGTGTGCAGCCTCGAATCCAAGCGGCGGTTAATGATATTAGCCTGTATGTGTCGGGCGGCGAGCGGAATACCTCGCTGGGCCTGCGTTTTGAAATGTGGCGCGGCGCAGCGCAGCTGATTAGCGAACGGCCGCTGCTTGGTTGGGGAGAGACGGGCTATTACGAGGGGCAGGTGGCGCTTGCTGAACAGGGGGCCGTTACCCAGATGGTCACAGAGTTTGACCATGCGCATAACGAGTTTATCGATGTACTAGCGAAGCAGGGGCTGGTGGGGCTGGCTGCGCTGTTGCTGCTTTATATGGTGCCGCTTAAGGTCTTTGCCCCAGGGCTGCTGCATCCAGACCTTCATGTTCGGGCGTTGGCGGTGGCGGGAACACTTCTGCCTGTGGCGTACATTGATTTTGGGTTATCGCAAACATTTTTAGCCCACAACAGTGGCGCCATGTTTTACGCCTTTTGGCTGGTCGTGCTGTGGGGCAGTTACAGTGCTTCCTGTCGGAAGCACATCACTAAACCGAACGCGGACGGCTAAACGTTACCAGCCGCCTTGGCCTTCTAACAGGCTGCGGGTGTTGTTGTTCAGGGGCAGCCTAAAATCCGTGCTGCCCAGCACCATAGCATCGCCTGCTCTGACTACCCGCGCACTGACATAAACGTAGTCCTGCCCTTGGGCGTAGGTGCCCATCAGGATAGAGCGCGCATTGTGCTGGGCGCTTAAACGCTGTACCTGGCGGGATAAAATCAGTTCGCCGACGCTCTCTTCAATAAACATGCTGTCGCGCATTTTGACTTCGCGCACCTGCATGCCTTCTCTCGCCAGGGCAGAGGCCATGAGTTCAGAGCTAATTCGGCCAAGCGTTGAGGATTGGCTGAGGTTGTCGATGCTGACAAACGTCGCTGCGATCATCGGGCTGTAACGAGTGATGTCTGGGTTGCTTGCCACCATTTGGCTAGCGGCGGCGTGGACTAGCTCAGAAAGGTCGGGCTCAGGCGGCGGTGCTTGGGTGTTAGTGTTGCCAAAGTTGGCGCATCCTGCCAGTAACAGCGTGACCACTATCAGCAGTAAAGAGCGGGTGCGGCGCGCTAAACTGCGCCCGAAAGTGACAGTCGAAGATAAAAACATAGCGTTACCAATTATCGGTGATGGAAACAGTGGGCGTAATAGGCGCTTGGGGAACGCGATGCGGAGCGTAGTGGCGACGATCTCCCGCATTGATGTAGTAGATATTCGAGGAGGAGTAGAGAATTCGATCTTCCTCGACAATTTGCGTGGTCACGATAATTTCTTCATTGCTGGTATGGGTCCAGCTGCCGCTAGTGGTGTCTGCTAAAACGCCGGCGGGAATAAGCCCTAAGGCAGGTTCGCTCCACTGGTTAAACGGGATAGTCGCCACGGCGACCCCTGCCGTTAATGCGGTGAAGGCGCCAACGGGCGGGCGAATAAACCCGCGATCACGGTGCTCGACGACTTCCACATCAATTTGGATGGTGGCGCCACCTGCTCGGGGCTGAGTGGTTACGCTGCCCCCGCGGGAAACTAGTTCGCTGGTCAGCAGTGTGCGAAAGCCACGCTCGAATTCGCCGCCGCTGTAGGCGCTGAGATAGGCGTGCTCTTTAGCGGGAATGTGTAAATCCCTAAAGCGCACGCGCTCGCTACGCAGAATGCCGCTGGCTTCATGCCGGGCAAGCACTTCCCAGTGGTGGGCTGCCTGCATGCGTTGCTGCTCTGTGTAGGGGTAGGTGGTGGCCACCGGCGCCTGTGAGGTATTGGCATAAAAACAACCGCTGAGCATTAGGCCGGCAAGCCCTACGCTAACAGGGCGTAAAAAACGCAGGTTAGAGGATGAAATAAAACGATTACGCACCTGATAGTTCCTTCTCGCTACAAAACGGCTTTTGGTAGACTAGTCTGCCACGCTTAGTCTATATCGGCCATGAGGTTAAAAACTTAATGAGTAATTGCCCGAATGCTTGAAGATCACCGCGCTGGGCCACGTCATGATTCGCTGCTCACTGCCTATTCAGATGATGATAGCAATAGCGGTTGGATGATTAGCTACATCGATATAATGACGTTACTAGTAGCGCTCTTCGTGATTATTATTGCCGGGGCTGGGGTCACTAGCCCAACGTGGAAACCGCAAGAAGAAGCGCCAGAACCACGTTATGATGCTCTGCCCATGCTGGACATACCGTTGCCTATCGAACTTGCCGGTGTGCGTCCTCCGCGTGAAGGCTTTTATGTAGCGCCCACTCAACCCGGCGAGCTGAGCCAGATGGCCATCAGTGCTGCGTTAGGCGTGGCTGGATTGCCGGAACGCCGTCCATTAGTGGGGGTGCCGCCCTTATTGGCGCGTGTGATCGCGGAACCTGCGCAGCCTGAAGCGCCTACGATTGAAACGGTAATTGAAGCGGTACTTGATACGGTACTTGAAACGGCGCCTGAGACAGTACCTGAGACGGTATTGCCGCGCCCGCTGTTAGCGACGAGCGAGCAGGCAGTGTCGCCATTTGCCGATTATATGGTGCTGCTGACCGATCGTCCGCCGGTGAATGTACAAGAGGCAGACGAGATCGTTAGCCATGCGCTGGCGCTGGATGAAGCGCTAGTCGAACGGGTAGAAACGTCGCCTTACCTTCCTAACCTGGAAGGCGTTGAAGTGTCGCGCGTTGCCGAAGGTATTAGCCTGCGTGTACAGGATCGGTTGCTGTTTCCATCCGCGGCGGCGGAGCTTTCAGAAGGCGGCACTTCGCTTGTCAGCAGCCTGCTGGAGACAATACAGCGTTACGATGGTGAGGTGTGGGTAGAAGGGCACTCGGATAGCCAGACGATTAATACCCCTGAGTTTTCATCTAACTGGGCGCTTTCCAGTGCACGTGCCATTGCCATCGTAGAGGCGCTTGAAGCGGCTGGCGTAGAACCACAGCGTTTACGCGCGGTAGGGCTTGCGGCAACGCAGCCGCTAGAAGATAACAGTACCGCAGAAGGGCGTTCACGCAATCGCCGCGTCGAGGTGGTTATTCACGTTGAGTAGCGTTTAGCTGAGTCAAAAAAAAGCCCGCCGGGGGAGGCGGGCATTAAAGGGCTTGGCTCACTGCAGCTCACTGGCATCAGGTGAGGGGGTGTACAGAAGTGCCAGTGAGTACAATGTCAGTATAGCTATTTGAGATGCTTTGCCAAGGGTTTGTGCAAATATTTTCGTCTTTTTTAAATTTTTGTAGCAGCCGCTTGGCGCTTCACGGAATCGTTTTTTGCACCTTATTGGTGCTAGCTAGATGCCTTTTATTGGTGCGCCCGCATATTTAGCCTCTTTTTTATTCCTATCTACCTGTTTTTGAACGCTTGTATTTGTTTGGCATATAACCTGCTTTATTTGTTTATCGACGCGTTAGCGCTGATGTACTGAACGCTTTTACGATAGCAAAAGGTGATGTTATGTCTAAACAGGCCAACGCTCCTTCAACACCGGTGGCATTGCCGCAACACGTAGCCCCGTGTGCTACAGACCCAGTACTGCCGCCGCGCCTGGTAGTAACAGACCTTGATGGCTCACTGCTGGATCACCATACCTACGACTTTTCCCCTGCGGCCCCTTGGCTAGCACGCCTTAAACAGCTAGGCGTGCCGGTGATACCTGTGTCCAGCAAAACCCGCGCTGAACTGATCCCCCTTCGTGAATTACTTGGCCTAACGGCAACCCCGTTTGTTGCTGAAAATGGCGCCGTGATTGGTTTGCCGCCTGGCTGGTGCCATGCCCGTTTAGACCGACCAGGCAGTGCCTGCGATGGGGTGGTCGTTAAACACACGGGGGTAGATGTGGGGTTTATTGGCGCTCGGCTAAAAATATGGCGAGAACGACTTGGCCTTCGATTCACCCGTATGAGTGAGCTGAATACTCAGCAAATCATGCAGCTAACCGGGCTGGACGAGGCGCGGGCCAGGGCGGCTCAGCGGCGGGAGGGGAGTGAGCCGCTGATTTGGCAGGATGATGAGAAAGCGATTGAGGCGTTTCGTCGTGCGCTAGCGGGCGATGGCCTTGAGCTGACCCAAGGGGGGCGTTTTTGGCATGTGATGGGGCGCGCCTCCGATAAAGGCAGTGCCGTGGCGTGGTTAATTAAACGCTTCAGCGCGCTTAGGGGTAGCGCGCCGATTGCGCTGGGGCTGGGCGATGGCCCGAACGATATCACCATGCTAGAGGCGGTGGATCAGGCCGTGGTGATTAGAGGGTGCCATGGCTTAGAGGTATCGCCGCAAAGTGATGCCTTATACCGCACCGAGGCAACCGGGCCAACCGGCTGGGCCGAGGGGGTGGCCCACTGGTGGGGGCGAGATAACCGCCAATTAGCGGCGGCACCCCGTCTACCGTCTGCTACAGCCTAATGCAAAAAAGGATCAGCGAATGAGTGACTTTCATCAAAATGGCGTGATTACCGATTTTCATAACCTAACGCGCCGCCCGGTAGAGGTGTTGGAACAGGAGCTGAGCCAGTTTGCCAAGCGGCGCCCCATGGGGTTGATCTTGCCCTCGTTGTTTTCAGAGTTAGAGGGGCCAGCGCTTTCTGCTATTGTCGATGAATTAGTTAACGTGCCCTATCTCAACGAAGTGGTGATTGGCTTAGATCGCGCCGACCGCGACCAGTTTTTATATGCCCGGGAGTTTTTTGCACGCCTGCCTCAACATACCCGCATTTTGTGGAACGATGGCCCACGGTTAAGGGCGCTAGATGCCGAGCTGGAGAGCCATGGGTTAGGCGCGTTGGAGCCGGGCAAGGGGCGTAATGTCTGGTATTGCGCAGGCTATATTCTATCCTCAGGGCGCTCATCGGTGGTGGGGTTGCATGACTGCGATATTCTCACCTACGACCGCAGCCTGTTGGCACGCCTTATGTATCCCGTTGCACATCCACGGTTCAACTATAGTTTTTGTAAAGGTTATTACCCGCGCATTGCCGAGGGGAAGCTAAACGGGCGAGTCTCAAGACTGATGGTGACGCCACTCATACGTGCCCTGAAGACAGTGTGCGGGCCGCTGCCTTATCTCGATTACTTGGATAGTTTTCGTTACCCGCTGTCTGGCGAATTCGCGATGCGCAGTGAAGTACTGGAGGGCATACGCATACCGGCAGACTGGGGCCTAGAAATTGGCGTGCTTTCCGAGTTACAGCGCAATTATGCGCCAAGGCAGCTGTGCCAGGTCGATATCGCCGATGCCTATGACCATAAACACCAGCCGGTGAGCGAAGACGACCCTAATGGCGGCCTTAACCGCATGAGCTTGGATATCGCCAAGGCGCTGTATCGCAAGCTTGCCACCCACGGAGTGAGCTTTAGCAGCGAGGATTTCCGCACGCTCAAAGCCACCTATTACCGCTATGCCTTAGACCTTATCGAAGCCTATGATCACGATGCCACCATGAACGGGTTGAGCCTGGACCGGCACTGTGAAGAGCAGGCGGTTGAGCTGTTTGCCAGCAACCTGTTAGAAGCAGGTAACCTGTTTCTAGAAAACCCACGGGAGCGGCCGTTTATACCCAGTTGGAACCGTGTTCAAGCTGCAGTACCCGATTTGCTAACGCGCATGCACGAAGCAGTGGAGCTGGATAACCAAGGCAAGGTGTAGCGGCAACGATGTTGTAACCCTGCTTATGGCAGGGTTTTTTTTGTTCATTTCTCTAGTGCTTCACGCGATGCCAGCTACGCGCGAACTTAATAGAGGCGTTAATAAAGCGATCTTAAATACCATAAAGGTATAAACATATAACCATATATGGTCTATAGTAGGTGTATAGCAGCATCAAAAACCACCGACGGGAGGCCCTGTATGCAACGCCCAATTGTCACCCCCTTTTTTGATGAGCCCACCAATACGTTTAGCTACGTGGTGCAAGACCCTGATAGCACTGCCTGTGCGATTGTCGACTCCGTGCTGGATTTTGATTATGCCGCTGGGCAGACGGACGTACGTTCAGCCAATGAGATCATTGGCTTTATCCGCGATAACGGCTTGACGGTTGCATGGATTCTGGAAACCCACGTACATGCTGATCACCTTTCTGCAGCACCCTATTTGCATCAGCAGTTAGGCGGTAAAACCGGTATTGGCGCGCATATCGTTGAGGTTCAGGAGATCTTTGGCAAAGCGTTTAATGCGGGTACGGAGTTCGCTCGGGATGGCAGCCAGTTCGATGCGCTGTTTAATGAAGGGGATACCTTTACCATCGGCGGCTTGCAAGGCCAGGTACTCCACACACCGGGGCACACGCCTGCTTGTTTAACGTATGTCATAGGCGATGCGGCGTTTGTGGGCGATACGCTGTTTATGCCCGATTACGGCACTGCGCGGTGTGACTTCCCGGGTGGCGATGCCCGCACCCTTTACCGGTCGATTCAAAAAGTGCTGGCCTTGCCGGAGCAAACACGGCTGTTTTTGTGCCACGACTATAAAGCGCCAGGACGCGATACCTACCAGCACGAAACCAGCGTGGCAGAGCAGCGCGCCGCTAACGTGCATGTTCATGAAGGCATTAGCGAAGACGCCTTCGTCAAAATGCGCTCCGAACGTGATGCCACGCTGGGTATGCCGAAACTCATTATACCGTCGGTGCAGGTCAATATGCGGGCCGGTGAAATGCCGCCTGCAGAAGATAACGGTCAGGTGTATTTAAAAGTCCCCATTAATCGTTTTTAAGCGTTTTTATCTGAAGGAAAGGAGCTATTCATGAAATCTAACGTAGGCGGTATCGATAAAGTGGCGCGCATTGTGGTGGGTGCCGTACTGATTGGGCTGGCGCTGACCGGTACGGTAGGCGCCTGGGGCTGGATTGGCGTTGTGCCGCTGGCAACCGGCCTGTTTAATTTTTGCCCGCTTTATCCGCTGCTGGGCATCTCAACGTGTAAAACCAAGCGCTAATACGGTGTTTAGCCTTGCGGCACATTAAATCAACAGCGTTACATGCACTTTTGGGAGTTCGCCGTGGACTGGACAGCGAGTCTGCAAGGGTTGGTCGGGGGCGTATTAATTGGCCTCTCTGCCGTATGGTTGATGGGGTCGCTTGGTCGCATTGCGGGCATTAGCGGCATCATTGGCACGTTAATTACTCAGCCGCCGAAAGGCGACAGCGCCTGGCGGCTGGCGTTTTTAGTGGGTTTGGTGAGTGGCCCGCTAGTGGTGATGGCTTTTGGCGGCGGGCTTGGCAATGTGGCAAGTGCCCCCGGCGCGGTGATTGGCGAGCCAGCAGGCGGTGTGCCGCTCATGCTGATGACCGGGCTGTTAGTCGGGCTAGGCACCGGCATTGGTAGCGGCTGTACAAGCGGGCACGGTGTTTGCGGCTTAGCGCGCTTGGCGCCGCGCTCCATCGCCGCGACGGGGCTATTTCTTGTGACGGCCATTGCGACCGTTTATATCGTGCGCCACGTTTTAGGAGGTGGTGTATGAGCCGGGCTATTAGCGCGAATGCGGCTAAAACGGCGGCGGGTTATCTGGCAGGGCTGCTGTTTGGGCTAGGGTTAGCCATATCGGGCATGACAGACCCCGCGCGGGTATTAGGGTTTCTAGATGTTGCCGGCGCCTGGGACCCCACGTTGATGTTTGTGTTAGGCGGCGCGGTGGTGACCACCTTTATCGGCTATCGGCTGGTGTATGCCCGTGGCACTCCGCTGTTTAGTAACGCCTTCCAGCTGCCCAGTAAGCAGGATTTAGACGCCAAGCTGCTGGGCGGTGCGGCGCTCTTTGGGATTGGTTGGGGGCTTTCTGGCTACTGCCCTGGCCCGGCGATTGCTTCGGTTGGGGGCTTATCGTTACCGCTGCTCGCCATGTTAGTCACCATGGTGGTGGGGTGGATAATAGCGAAGCGAATTTAGCCTAGCGTATAACACGCTTCACTCTATTGCCCGCTGGATGACGTTTTCACCCTTACTTTCACAGTAGGGGTGTTTTTATTGATACGGGTCATGCATGTGGCTCGGCGCTTAACGCTGGGTTAATGCGCGTTTGCCATGCTGGCCCCACTGTAGAAGGAAACCGCTATGCATGTCCTACTCATTGAAGATGACCCGCTGGTGGCCTCGGGTATTCGCTCAGGCTTGATGATGTACGATTTTGTCGTCGATCACGTCTCTTCGATGAAGGCCGCGCGCCAAGCCATGCAGTCAGTCGAGAGCGATGTGGTCATCCTGGATCGCGGGCTGCCCGACGGTGACGGGTTGCAGCTGTTACGAACATGGCGGGAGCAGGGCGTCACGACACCGGTATTGATATTAACCGCCCGGGATGCCGTGCGTGACCGGGTGGATGGGCTTCAATGCGGCGCTGATGACTATCTGGTAAAGCCGTTTGATCTTGATGAGTTAGTGGCGCGCTTGCACGCGTTGCTGCGCCGTGTCTCAGGGCGCAGCAAAGGATTGACCGTTCATGGGGCGTTAACCCTCGACCCGGCCTCGCGCGAGGTGAGCGTTGCCGGGCAGAAAGTGGCGCTTTCCCGACGTGAGCTGGTGCTGCTGGAAGCGTTTTTGCACTCGCCACGCAGCGTGCTGTCGGCAGACCAGTTAAAAGATAGCCTGTACGGTTTAAACGATGACGTAGAGAGCAATGCGCTAAACGTGCATATCCATCACCTTCGCCGCAAGCTCGGCAGCGGTGTGATTGAAACCGTGCGTGGCTTGGGGTATCGGCTTGGTAAACCTGAAGCGGTGCATCTACCCGGCACACCTCATAAGGGGCAGCAATGAGTTTACGTGCCCGCTTATTGCTGACCCTCGGCTTAACGCTGGTGGTGCTATGGGGCGTAGCGGCGGCTTGGCTACTGAATGATCTAGAGGAAAAGTTTGTCGAAACCCTCGATCAGCGCTTGGCTCAATCGGCGCGTATGGTTGCGGGGTTAGTGCTTCAGCTGCCTGAGGAGGTGTGGGCGCAGAGTGCAACAGCGGCCCTTTCGATTCCACCGATTGAAGGCTTGGCCTGCCAGGTTCACTCGCCACAAGGCAACATCATTGCTCGCACACATGCCGACCTTGAAGCGGTACTTTCGCCCGGCGCTAGGGGGCACACCTACCGCGAAGAGGGGGATACCACCTGGCGGGTGTTTACCTACGAGCGTGGCGATTTAGTCATCACCACCGCCGACCGTATGGATGAGCGCGATAAGCTGCTCAGTGATGTTATCCGCGTGGCGGTGGTGCCCTTTATCGTTGCCTCGATAGGCAGTTTTATTGCGCTCTGGGTGGGGGTGTGGCGGGGGCTGCTGCCGTTAGCGCGCCTGCGAGCGGCGCTGGCTAGTCGTCACCCTGAGGCGCTGGCGCCGGTTTCGACTTATGGTGTACCCAAAGAGATCAAACCCCTTATTGATACGCTTAATGGGCTACTCACCCGTGTGCAGTACACCCTGGTGCGCGAGCAGCGCTTCACCAATGACGCCGCCCATGAGCTGCGTACCCCGTTAACCGCTATTAAAACCCACCTTCAAATTGCTCGCCGCGCTGAAAAAAGTGCGGCTGAAGAGTCGTTGCGCCACGCTGAAGCAGGCGTAGTGCGACTAGCACATACGCTAGATCAGCTGCTGACGCTGGCCCGCGTGGAAGGGCGCATGCGCTTTGATGATGGCGAGCCGAGCCAGGTGGCTGAGATTGTGGAATACGCAATAGCCGACTGCATAGCCGCACCAGGACAGTGCCAGCCGCCGGAGGCACTCCCTCCTGTATGCCTGGCAATGCCCCGAGAGCTTGCCGTCACGGCGCTACGTAACCTGCTGGATAACGCGCTGCATCATGGCCCCCATGGAGCGCCGGTGACTTTAGCCGTGAACGGTGGTGATGGCCACGTGACGTTTAGTGTTTGTGACCAGGGGCCAGGGGTGGATGAGGCCACCTTAAAGCAGCTTACCCAGCGGTTTTGGCGAGCCAGCAAGCAGCAGGGAAGTGGCTTAGGACTTGCCATTGTGGAGGCCATCGCTGAGCGCTTTGGCGGCAGTGTGACATTCGAAAATATGAAAGCAGGTGGTTTTAGCGCGCACTTAACGGTGCCAACGGTGACGTCAAACACCTAAAAACAGCAAAAAACGTAAAACGAGCGCGTTACTAAAAGCGTGTTAATGAAAACGTAGTAATGAAAAAGCGTTAATGAAAGAGCAGTAACGACCAAGCAATCGGGGGAGTTATGAATAAAAAACAGTGGAGCAAGGCGAGTTTGCTAATCAGTGCTTGCCTAGCGGCCAGCGCAACGTTTGCCCAGGAGGGGGATGCAGAGCGTGGCCAAGCAGCTGCAGCAACCTGTACCGCGTGCCATCAGGCAAACGGTGCGGGTATGAATATTCCCGGTGGGGAGTCCTGGCCGCGTTTGGCGGGGTTAGACGCGGGCTATATCGCCAAGCAGCTACATGATTTTAAAGCGGGGCACCGACAAAACGCCTCGATGATGCCGTTTGCCAATATGCTCAGTGACGAGCAAATTGCCGATGTGGCGGCTTACTACAGCCAAATGCCGGTCACGCCTGCCCAAGGAGGCCAAGATGCCAGCGAGGCGACTCTAGCCCGCGGGCAGCAACTGGCTGAGCGTGGCGACTGGGATGACTATATCGTGTCTTGTAAAAGCTGCCATGGCCCAGGTGGGCAAGGCGCTGGAAGTGATTTTCCGGGCATTGCCAGCCAGCATGCGGGGTACATCAGCGCTCAACTGCTGGCATGGAAAAACGACGAGCGTAGCAACGACCCGCAGAACTTGATGGGCGCGATTGCCAAGCGCATGAGTGATGACGATATTCAGGCCGTATCCGCATGGTATGCGACGCAAACGGTGAGTGAACAAACGGTCAATTCAACCGGGGAGGCAGCGCAATGATGTTCTATAAAAAGCGTCTCGTGTTAGCGCTCGTTGGAGGCTCATTAGCCACGGGGTTGGTGATCAACGCCTTTGCCGATAGCGATGCCACCCAGGAAGATGAAGCGGCTTACCAAGGGTTGGTTGAACTAGGCTTTCCGGCCCCCCAGGAAGGTGAGCTTGTCCATGTTCCACCCACCATGGCGGACCTCGACGCGGCGGATATTCATCCCGAGCTTAAAAAAGTCATTCGTTACGGTTATGAGCTTTTCACCGATACCCAGCAGCTGCGCGGGGAGAATGTGTATAACGACATGAACTGCTCTAGCTGCCACTTGGGTGAGGGACGTCAGCCATTTAGCGCGCCGGTTTGGCCAGCGGCGGTCACGTTGCCGGATTTCCGTGGTAAAAATCAGCACGTTAATAATCTAGAAGAGCGTATTGCCGGCTGCTTTGCGTACTCTATGAACGGCACACCGCCGGAGTACGGTAGCGATGAGGTGCTCGCGCTGAGCGCTTACCACCAGTGGCTGGCCACCGGGGCGCCGATGTACCCTAGCCAGCCTATCTACGGGCGCGGCTTTCCTGCGCCTGAGGAACCCGCTCAAGCACCCGACTATGCGCGAGGCGAAGCGGCCTATCAGGAGCAGTGCTCAATTTGCCACCAGGAGGATGGCTCGGGGCACTATGAAAACGGTGAGTACGTCTTTCCTGCTCCGTGGGGCGATGGGTCGAACAACTGGGGAGCGGGTATCGTGCGGGTGGACACCGCCGCAGGCTTTATTTACAACAATATGCCGCTTGGGCAGCCCCGGTCGCTCGACCCCCAAGAAGCATGGGACATTGCGTACTACATGAGCAGCCAAGAGCGGCCCCAAGACCCGCGCTACACCGGCGATGTGGCCGACACGCTAGAGCGCTTTGGGCCGACGTTCCACCGTCGTTCGTTGTACGGGCAGACGCGTGAGCACGACGGGCATGTGCTTGGCGATCATGCCAACACCGGCGAGAAAGGCGACGTGATTCCTTGGAACGTGGGCGAGCCGCGTTTTGAGCAGCTTGCCGACGAGTAAATTAACGTTATCAAGCGAAGATAGACGACAAGAGAAGAGAGATAATTAAGCGAGGCGGCCCACGGGTCGCCTCCCTTTTTTGCAGCGACGTTTGGGCTAGTCTAACTCCTGCACGCCGCCCCCAGAGACGGTCAGGATCTGGCCGCTAATCCAGCTGGCGGCCGGTGAGCAGAGAAATAGCGCTGCATTGGCCATATCTTGGGGCTCACCCAGCCGCTGCAGCGGTGTATGGGTTAGCATGCGCTGCTCAATTTCGTCCGTTAGCACCGACTTTAATGCTTCGGTGCGCGTGGCGCCTGGGGCGATGCCGTTAACCCGGATATTCTGCGGTCCAAGGTCGAAGGCGATGTTACGCACCAAGTGGCTGGTGGCGGCCTTGGAGGAGCCATAGGCGGCCATGCGCTTGTTCTTGTTTTCCGCTGACATCGAGGTAATGGCCAAAATCGCGCCGCCGCCCGCTTTTTCCATTTCGGGAGCGGCCAGCTGCGCCAGACGGAAGAGGGAGAACACGTTAAGGTCATAGGCACGGCGAAAGTCCTTCATGGGCATATCGAAGGGCTTGGGGCCGCCACCGCCGGCATTGCTGACCAGCAGCGTCAGTTTGCCGAAGGTGTCGACTGTTTTGGCCACCACGGCGGCAAGATCCTCTTCGCGGGTGACATCGCACGCTATGCTCGTTGCCTTGCCGCCATCCGCCGAGATACCTTCTGCTACGAGGTTGGCCGATGCGGCATCCAGGTCGCTGACCACGACGGCTGCGCCAGCCCCGGCGAACGTTTCAGCAATGGCGCGGCCGATGCCGGCGCCAGCACCCGTGACCAGGGCAACGTGGCCGGTTAGCGTAAACTGTTGGGGATCATACATGTAACGCTCCTTATCCATGATGCTAGCAGTAAAACTGCGCACGTGATGCCAGTGTGTGTGCCACGTTAACGCAGTTAAATACAGGGGGCTGGGTAGGCGAGGCTTATGAGAGGCGCTCAGTCGGGACTCAGTACAGATGCACCGCCTCGAAACGAGCACGCGCCGCGTTCTCTGTGTCGATAAGTGTCAACGTTTTGCCTTCTATCTGCCAGCGGGCAGTCTCGTTGAGCGCCTCAAGAACGTGTTGCTCCTGCATCATCGCTTCGCTGGGGCAGGCCATTCGGGTGGTGGCGAGTTGGCCGAAGCTTAATCGGTCATCATCACGTTCGTACTGCCCCATCAGGCGGTTACAGCCGGTAGAGCCTGCCAGGCGAGACTCCTCAGTGTGTAGCACCAGATGCGCTTCACTTGCCTGGTCGGTGGTCACCGCTGCGTGCTCCCCCACTGATAATAGCTTCCAGTAAGTATTCTCTAGCGGCTCATCGTTGACTGTCGCATCCTGCGTCGCGCAGCCCGTCAGCGCCACGGTACCTAGCAGCAGGGCTGCAAGAGAAAGCTTATGCGTCAGTTTCATTAAAAACACTCCATTGTTTACAAGAAGCCTAATAAGACCCCGCCGTGGCTAAAGGTTCCCCGAACCTCAAGGGGCTTCGCTGCCCATCATCTCAATCAGGCGTTCTTCACTAGGCAGGCCTTGAACACGATCAATACGGATGCTGCCGCTCTCTGTTTCGCGCTGAAACGCGCTGGTTGGCGTGGCGTATAGGCCTAACGCTTCAAACAGCTGATTATTGGAATAGACCTGCTCTTCAATCTCCCGTGATTGGGCGCTGGCACTAACGCGCTCCCCTTCGCTATGGGCACTCAGCGCGGCGCTGGGGTTATCTGCGCCGAGCATTGTGGCGGCGAGGGCTGGGCTGTCAGGGGCTAAAATGCCGACCATAATATGGCGCAGCTGCACTTTGCCAGCGTCTATCCAGGGGCGGGATTGCTCCCACAGCTGGTGGCAGTAGGGGCAGTTGGCGTCAGTGAAGGTGTAAATAATGCGCGGTGCTGCGCTGTCGCCATCCTGTATCCAGTGGCTCTCTTCCAGCAGTTGCCATGTTTCTGCTTCTAAAGGAACGCGGACGTGCTCGTCGAGCTGGGCTTCGGTAAGGTCGTTCCCTTCACTATCCATTAACGTACCCACAATGGCGTGCTCGCCATCGGGGGTTAAGTAAATAGCCATATCCTGACCCTGCACGCTAGCACCATAGCCCCTTAAACCGCCGGGTGCCTCGAACTGGCCGTGGATGGAAAGCCCTTGGTCGCGCAGCGCCTGAACCGGCGCGGGAAGCGCTTCTGCATAGCTTAGCGGGGCAGCACCAATGCCAGCTAACATGACCATGCGGCCTAGGGTGGGAAGCGCTAGGCTAGAAAGCGTAAAACGTTGCATAACCGTATCCTTAATGAATATTTAGCATCAGCGGCATTGAAAACCGTTACCTTAAACGCTCTAACCCTTGCGTTAGGGTGGCGCGGGAAAGCTCACCGAAGTGAGTGTTTACCAGCTGGCCTTCGGCATTGTAATAGAGCGTGGTAGGCATGGCATGGGCACCGGTGGCTTGGCCCAGGGCATTGTTGGGGTCTTGCCAAACGTTTTCCAGCGAAAACGCGTGTTGGTTCATAAACGCTTCTATTTGCTGAGCGCTTTCCCCTTGATTGACGAAAACAAACGTAATGTCCTGCTCCGCCTGCTGGGCGTCTTCAAACACCGGCATTTCACGAATACAGGGCGGGCACCAGCTGGCCCAAAGGTTCACCACCATGGGCTGCTGCTGTTGCTCTGCTAGTTGCGCTAGCGTGGTGGGCGCTCCGTCCCGCGTGGTCAACGCCACATCGGGTAAGGGGCGGGACTGTTGCTCAATCAGAAGAGAGCCTCCCGCGATTAGGCCCCAGGTGAGGCCGCCCACCAGCAATGCTCCGCTCAGCGGGATTCGCTGGCGAGGGGAACGCCATAGCGCCCAGGCGGCATAGCCCAGCGCGGCCACTAAACCACCGACGATATCGAAGCCGCCGTCGCGAATGTCCAGGCGGTCAAGCACGCCTTCATACTCGCCCCAGTAGCGCGCCACAAACACCAAGCGCGCAGCGATGATCGCGACAAACAGCACGGTGAAAAGGGTATCGCTCACACTTACCCGGTGGCGTTGACCGATCAGCGCGCCGGCGAGCAGTGCGAGCAAAAACGCTAACCCGATGATGAGCTGGTGAAGACTAAAGCCCATCGGGCCGATCGCAATGCTTTGCTGCAGCATAATTAACTAAAACCCCTATTAATGATCTTGGCCACAGTGTGTCATTGCGCGATTACTTGGCGATTATGTTTTTCTGCCCTGAGGCGATATGCCGCAATGCTCGCGTTAACCCGTCGCTACCAGCCAGTACACCGCATAAGGCGGCAGCGTTGGTTCCTCTTGCCCGCCGTTTTGAGGTGTGAGCGGTTGCCAATCATGCAGGCGCAGAGTGTGATTGACGGCGTCTCCAGCGCTATGCAGTGCAACCGGGGCGTCGGTCACGTTAAAGATTGTCAGCAGGCGACGGCCATCGCTGAGCGGGCCGCGCTCAATCGCCAATAGGTCAGGTGGGCTTGGCAGTACGCGTTGGGCAGCGTGGGGGTGGAAACAGGGTTCACTGCGACGCAGTTCAAGCAAGCGGCTAAGCGCATGAAACACGTCATGGGTGGGGGTAGAGGGGGTGTCAAGCAGCAGCGTTAGCTCATCACGTTTCCAGCGCCGCCGGTTAATCGAGCGTAGCCGCCCGCTGCGTTCAACCCCTTCTAGGTCATTGAGCGTAGCGGTCAGCGTATGCAGATAAAGCGCGGGAATTCCCTGTAGGCTCAGCATAATCGCTTGGCTGCAGATAAAGCGGGCTATTTGCCAAGGGTCTGGCCCACGCCGCGTGCCGCGCATGGCCTCAAACCAGGTAATGTTAATTTCATAAGGCGTGTCACTACCGTCGGGGTTGCTGCGCATGCTAACGAAGCCGCCAAAACGGTGCATTAACTCCAGCAGAGCGTCGCGCTCGTGGTCGGGCAGCAGCCCTTCAAGCGGACGTACGCCAATACCATCATGGCTGGCGGTAAAGTTTAAATACGTACACTGTTCAGGTAGCACCGGCAGATTAGCAAGCCAGCATTGCAGAGTGGAGGCTTCTCCACGGGTGAGGGTGTGTAGCAGCAGCGGCGGTAGGGCGAACTGATACACCATGTGCGCTTCATCGGGTTTGCCTGCGGGTAGGCGTTCCAGGCCAAAGTAGCTGATGTTTTCCGCGTGGGGCACGTTGGTTTCGGTAATCAGCAGAGTCCCGGGTGCCATCTCATCGACGATGGCTCGTAAAAGGCGCACCACCGTATGGGTTTCCGGTAAATGGATGCAGGCGGTGCCTAGGCGTTTCCATAAAAATGCGACGGCGTCTAAACGAATGATGCGTATGCCTTGCTGGAGATAAAACAGCAAAATGCCCACAAATTCGAGCAGTACATCGGGGTTTTCAAAGTTCAGGTCGATCTGGTCTTCGGAAAACGTTGCCCACAGGTGACGGGTGCCTCGTCGCGTTGCCACGGGCACTAAGAGAGGGCTGCTGCGCGGGCGCGTGACTTGAGAAACATCGGTTTCGGGGGCTACCTCTATAAAGTAGTCGCGTCCTGGCAAGCTGCCGGCAAGGTAGTCCACAAACCAGAGTGATTCTCGTGACACATGGTTAAGCACCAAATCCGCCATCAGGTCATAGTGGCTGGCGAGTTCGCGGATATGTGCCCAGTCCCCCAGCGAGGGGTCTACTTCCCGATAGTGAATCACCGAGAAACCGTCGTCGCTGCTCCAGGGAAAGAAGGGTAAGACGTGCACGCCGCTGATGCGCTCACCCAGATAGCGCTGGAGGAACGCATCGAGGACGGCAAGGGGAGGCGCATCGTCTGCCACAATGGAGTCGCCGTAACTGATCACCCACTGGTCTTTCTCGCTCCACATTGGTGCATCAGTGGCCTCAGGTGGTTCAGCGGCGTCAGCAAAAGACGCTGGGGCTGTCGGCAGCTGCAGGCGAAAGTGTGCCAGGTGCTGGGCTAGGCGACGCTGAACTTCACCGGCCCGAGGGCCGTAAAGGTGCGTTAAATAGGCGTGTACGGTTTGGTCGAAAGTGGGCATGCGGGCGTTCTCCTAAACAACTTACGACAAACGCTGCAGCTTGTGTGCCAAATCGTTACAATGCTAGGTTAATGCCGCGTTGAATGAAGAATCTGCTTTTTTGTGCTGTTAGCTGCACGAACTGACGCACGTAATAAATACGCCCGTAATAAATAATAGGTTGACTGCCATGCATTGCCCTTTTTGTGGTGCTAATGATACTCGAGTGTCTGATTCTCGGCTGGTAGCAGAGGGTGACCAGGTGCGTCGGCGTCGCCAGTGTGCCAGCTGCCATGAACGCTTTACGACGTATGAAACCGCCGAGCTGATTATGCCGCGGGTGGTGAAGTCCGACGGCTCCCGGGAGAGCTTTAACGAAGCCAAATTACGGGCAGGCATGCTGCGTGCGCTGGAAAAGCGTCCCGTGAGCGCGGAAGCCATCGAGGCGGCGGTTGAGCGTATTCGCCAATCGCTTCGCGCGCGAGGAGACCGTGAAGTTAACGCCCGCGAGATTGGTGAGGCGGTTATGCAGGCATTAAGCAACCTCGATCAAGTGGCCTATATTCGGTTTGCCTCGGTGTACCGTAAGTTTCAAGACTTGGACGAGTTTCGTGCTGAAATAGACCGGCTGTCGCAGGAGCCTGACCAAGCACGCGCGTTAGTGTCGCCCTCAAACGGCGGTAAACAGTAATGGGTGCTGGGTCTCGCTACGTTGCGTTTTCCCTGCAGGACCATCAGTACATGGCGCGGGCGCTTCAGTTGGCCAAACAAGGGCTCTATACCACCGACCCCAACCCCCGCGTTGGCTGCGTTATCGTTCGTTATGATGGCAGTGATGAAGGGCAAGTGGTCGGTGAGGGCTTCCATATCAGCGCAGGCGGCCCCCATGCGGAAATACACGCCCTCCAAGCAGCGGGCGATTTAGCCCGTGGGGCAACCGCTTATGTCACCCTTGAGCCTTGCTCCCACACGGGCCGCACAGGGCCTTGCGCGGTGGCTTTGGCAGAGGCCAAGATTGCTCGTGTGGTGGTCTCGATGGTCGACCCCAATCCTCAGGTAAGCGGGCAAGGTATTCAACAGCTTGAAGCTGCCGGTGTCACGGTGGAGGTAGGTCTGCTAGAGGCCGATGCCCGCGCGCTCAACCCTGGTTTCATTTCCCGTATGCAGCATAAGCGCCCCTTTGTGCGGCTCAAAATGGCGATGAGCCTGGATGGGCGCACGGCGATGGGGTCAGGTGAATCCCAGTGGATTACCGGCCCCGAAGCGCGCAGCCAAGTGCAGCGGTTGCGGGCGCGCTCCAGCGCTATTTTAAGCGGCGTTGAGTCGTTAATTATGGACGATTCACGGCTGACCTTGCGGGCCGACCAGCTGGCGCTGGCGAATGCCGAGGAGGTGGTTAAACGCCAGCCGCTGCGGGTTATTTTAGACTCCCGGCTGCGCTTGCCGCTGGCCGCTGCCTGTTTACGCGAGCCGGGACGTACACTGATTATCACCACCGAGCAGCACAGTGAAGAGAAGCGCCATAAGTTAGCTGCAGCGGGGGCTGAAATCGTCGTATTTCCTGCCGATCAAGCGGGGCGAATCGTGCTAGCTGACATGCTGGGCTGGCTGGCGGATAATGAGCAGGTTAACGAGCTGCTGGTGGAAACCGGCGCCACGCTGGCGGGCGCGCTGTTAGACGCTAACTTGGTTGATGAACTGCAGCTGTTTGTTGCCCCTACGTTACTGGGGGGAGAGGCCCGGCCGCTATTTGCTCTGCCGGGGTTAACGCGCATGGCAGACCAGAAACGGCTGACCATCAAAGAGATGCGCGCCGTGGGGCGTGACTGGCACATTATTGCCGAACCCCTAGCGGCGCCGTCTGACGCTGCCAAACCCGAGGCTGACTAGCGCAAGAAGGGATACCAAGGTACCCTGACGCGCGAAATCGCATGCAATGCGACCACTTTATTTTGGAGATTCCATGGCGCACGTCTCTTCTGAGGGGCTATCCCCTATCGCTGAGCTGGTGGAAGATATTCGCCAGGGCAAAATGGTGATTCTCATGGATGATGAGGATCGCGAAAACGAAGGTGATATCATCATGGCGGCCGAAAAAGTTCAGGCCGAGCATATCAACTTCATGGCGCGTTATGCGTGTGGCCTGATCTGCATGCCCATGACCCGCGAGCGCTGTGAGCAGCTGAATTTGCCGCTGATGGTGCGCGACAACGGTTCCGGCTTTGGGACTAAGTTTACGCTCTCTATCGAGGCAACAGAGGGAGTGACCACCGGTATCTCAGCGGCCGACCGTGCCCGCACCGTGCAAGCGGCGGTGGCGCCTCACGCTAAGCCGACCGATATTGTGCAGCCAGGGCATATTTTCCCCCTCATGGCGGAGCCGGGTGGGGTGTTGCGCCGTGCAGGCCACACGGAAGCGGCGTGTGACCTGGCCGCGTTGGCGGGTTGTGATCCCAGTGGGGTGATCTGCGAGATCATGAATGATGATGGCAGCATGGCGCGCCGCCCGGAGTTAGAGGTGTTTGCCAAGCAGCACGGTATTAAAATTGGCACGATTGCTGATTTAATTCATTACCGTATCGTCAATGAGCAAACCATTGACCTGCTTGAATCCTCAACCGTTAATACGGCCCACGGCAAGCTAGCACTGCATGTATTCCGCGACCGCATTCAAGGCGCGCACCATCTGGCCCTGGTAAAAGGGCAGCCCACTCCCGAGCAAGCGACCACCGTGCGCGTGCATTTAGCCGATACGCTGCGGGATGTGCTTGGCTTACTGAAAAATGAGCAGGGCCGCTGGGATGCCCAGCGTGCGATTAGTGAAATTGCCCAGGCATCTGCCGGGGTGTTTGTACTGATTGACGATGGTCGGCCACATCAGGATTTGAAAGATCAGCTGGATATTTTCCTAGATCGCGTGCGTCAACCGCGCACCAGCGACTCGGATGGTTCTGGCAACTATTTAACGATTGGTACCGGCTCGCAAATTCTGCGCCACTTGGGCGTAGGTAAAATGCGGCTACTTAGCTCCCCGTGGAAATTCTCGGCCCTCTCCGGGTTTGATCTCGAAGTTGTCGAGCGCCTGGGGCCTAATGACACGGCGTATGAGCCAACTTTTCAGCAGGAATAAATTGATGCAATCCCTTTCGCAAGTTGAAGGCACCTTTGTAGATGTTGATGGCCGTTATGTCATCGTGGTTGGGCGGTTTAACCACCACGTGGTGGACAGCCTGGTGGAGGGTGCGGTTGATAGCTTAACTCGCCACGGTGTTGATGCTGAGAATATCCATATCGTTCACGTGCCCGGCGCATGGGAATTGCCGCTGGCGGTAAAGCGCGTGCTTAAGGTCATGCAACCTGATGCCGTCATTGCATTAGGTGCGGTCATTCGCGGCGGTACGCCCCATTTTGAATACGTGGCGGGTGGCTGTAACACCGCGATGAATCACCTCCAGCTTGAGTTTGATACGCCGGTAGCCAACGGTGTATTGACCGTTGAGTCTATTGAGCAGGCCATTGAGCGTGCGGGTACCAAAGCCGGTAATAAAGGTACTGAAGCGGCCATGGCCGCGATGGAAATGGTCTCGCTGCTGCGCGCACTGCCCTTAGGAGATAACCAATGAGCGAACGTCGTGAGCGTAAGCCCTCTGCTGCGCAGCAAGGGCGCCACGCTGCGCGTGAGTTGGCGGTGCAGGGGCTTTACCAGTGGCAGATGACCGGTAAATCCATCACCACGATTGAAGCTGAGTTTCGTAGCCAAGTGGCTGACGATGACCTGGAAGATCACGAAAACTGGGTCAAAGTGATGGAAATTGCCGATAAAGCGCTTTTCCATGAGCTGCTGCACAATACGGTGCGCTTCAAGGCGGAGCTTGATCGTGAAATTTCTCCGCTGTTGGATCGCCGTTTAGAGGATCTCGATTCGGTAGAGTTGGCGATTCTGCGTTTAGGCGCTTACGAGCTTTCCCGCCGAATGGAAGTGCCGTACCGCGTCGTCATTAATGAGGGCGTTGAGCTGGCTAAATCATTTGGCGCTACTGATGGTCATAAGTACGTGAATGGCATTCTCGATAAGCTGGCGAACCGCTTACGTAGTGCCGAAGTCAGCGCCCGCCGTTTATAAGCGGGCGGCCTGATCCAGCGTTTAAGGGGCCTTTGTGCTTGCCGAATTTGAACTGATTCGACGCTATTTCATGTTGCCGCAGGAGGCGCAAGCGACAGATGGCGTTGCCCTAGGAAATGGCGACGATGCCACGCTACTGGTGCCCAAGGCTGGGCACCAGTTAGCGGTTAGCGTCGATACGTCCGTTATCGATGTCCACTTTCCCTGCGATGCTCCCGCGTATGCGGTAGGGCATCGCGCCCTTGCCGTGGCGTTAAGCGACTTGGCTGCCATGGGCGCGACCTCGCGCTGGTGTTTAATGGCGTTAACGTTGGATCAGCGGGCATTTACAGAACATGCCGCCGCCGAGCAGTGGCTAGCGGACTATGCAAAAGGGTTTCACAACCTCTGCCAGCAGCACGCCACTGCGCTGGTGGGCGGTGATGTTACCTCTGGAGCGCTGACCATCGGCGTTACCGTGATGGGCGAGGTGCCCGCCGGTGAAGCGATGACCCGAGCCGGTGCTAAGCCCGGTGACGTGGTTGCGGTAACCGGTGCATTAGGCGGTGGTGCGGGCGGTTTGAGCCATTGGCAACAGGGGGGGCGTGACGTATCGCACCCCTTGCTCCGGCGCTACCTGTTGCCTGAACCCCGGCTTGCAGCGGGCACTGCGCTTCGGGGCATCGCCACGGCAGCCATGGATATCTCCGATGGTCTGCTGGCAGACCTTGCCCACTTGCGTACTGCTTCACAGGTAGGTGTAGTACTGGATGTGGAGGCGATTCCGTTAGCGGAAGGGCTGGTCGAGCAGTGCGGGCTTGATGCGGCTCGTCAAGCAGCCCTTTCAGGTGGCGACGACTACGAGCTGTTGGTAACGCTCGCGCCTGGCGATGTGGCGCGTGCCCAGGCAAGCCTTGCTCACCTTGGTTTGCCCCTTACCGTGATAGGGCAGTGTTGTGAGGCGCTGGGAGTGAGCGGTATCGCTGCGACCGACTATGCCGGCTGGCAGCACTTTAGCGGGGGTGAGCGATGAACCGCGCGCCCGCCAGTGTTTGGCGAAGGCCCACCCATTTTTTTGCTTTTGGCCTGGGTAGTGGCACCGTGCCTTGGGCGCCTGGTACCTTTGGTACGTTGGCGGCTATTCCTTTTTACTGGATGATGGCCGAGCTGCCGTTGGTATGGTATTCAAGCATAGTGCTGGCCGCGTTTATCGTAGGCGTTTGGCTCTGTGAGAAAACGTCGCAAGACCTAGGCGTCCATGACCACTCAGGCATTGTCTGGGATGAGTTTGTAGGCTACTGGATTACCATGGCGGCGGTGCCCTTTTCCTGGGAAGCCGCACTGTGGGGCTTTATTGTATTCCGCATTTTTGATGTCTTTAAGCCCTGGCCTATCCGCTGGGCAGACCGACGGGTAGCCGGTGGTTTTGGCATTATGATCGATGACGTGATGGCAGGGATTTACGCTTGGAGTACCATGCATCTGTGGTTCTGGCTGCATTGAATCTGGTTATGTTTATTTAGGCTGCACGTTGTGGCTTTGTTTGTATAACCCGTTAGGTAACGCTGGCTCCACTGGCCATTTTGGGCTGTCAAAGGAGAGGGCATGCGCAAGGAACGTCTAATTGCTCCGATTCTCGCCGTTATCGCCGTTGCTTGGATGGTGGCTCAACTGCTGTCAAGCGTACTGTTTGAGCGCAGCCTTCGCCAGGCGCTCGAAGATCTAGAGGCGCGCGGGGAGTGGCGGGTGAGCCGTACGGAAAGTCGCCAAGGGTGGCTGACCTCAAAAGGAAGTTTGCTGCTGTCGCCGCTGCTTGGCCGTCCCTGGCGTCTAGAGCTCAACTACCGAGCACGCCACGGTATTTTAAGTACGGATGTAGAAGGCACCCTGCTGCCGCGTTTAGACAGCGTTCTACAGAAAGCCCTCGGTGAAGTGTCAGCGCCTTCGGTGCCGCGCTGGCAGGGGCGCTATCACACGCTGAGCGGTTATAGCGAACTGCGTTTAGCGCTGGCTCCGTTTGTCATTCAACAAAATGGCCGAGAGCTGGAGGTGCGCGGCGCGCGCGTCCGCCTAGAAGGCGTATTTGGTGACTGGCGCACCCGGGTGCTATTGGATCAGCTGACCTTAACCGACGGGTTGGCGCAGCTCTCTTTGGGCCCTAGCGTGCTGGAAAGCCGCTATACCTATATTGACGATGCCTACCATTTTGCCCAGCGCGACCATCTGCATATTGAACACCTAGCGCTCAACTATCCCGCCTATGATATCCAGGTGGAACCCCTGGATGTGCATAGTTACATGGTGCTTGACGAGAGTGAGCTGCGCCTTAAAGGTGAACTTATTGTGGGTGACGTTCGAGTGCCCAGTGAAGCCCCCGAAACGTCCCTGTTTAGCGGCAGAGTAGAAGCAGAGCTGTCACGCCTTAATGCAGATGCCGTACGCGAGACGATTCGGCGGTTGCGGCAGGAGGCTGCCTGGGGAGATGCAAGCCTGCCCATGGCAGAGGGGCTGCTGGCCCGTTTAGAGCCGCATCTACTGCAGGTGTTAAGCGATTCCCCCCGCTTGGATGTGCCGGCTATCGTGATAGATAGTCCGTTGCTGGGGCTGAGCGTTGAGGCAGACGGTGCGCTGTTTTTCGATGGTCGCGATTTGGAGGACTTAAGTATCGCTGCCCTGGAAAAGCCTGAGGAGCGTGCTCGTTGGGTTGAGCGTATTGATGGCGATTTCATATGGCGCGATGCGCCTACCGTAGCGGCACTCTGGTTAGGCTTGCCACTCGGCACCCGTGAGCTACAGTTTGATGTGGTGCGCGGTGTATGGCGGGTTAATGGACGTCCCATGCCAGCGTTATGGCCATCACCCTAGTGGTCTTAGCAAAAAGCCGCGTAAACCGTCGTAAAGGGTTGAAGTTTTAGCTCTCTGCCCGCATCCCACAGGTTATATCAAGCAGCGTCAGTGCTTAGTCACTGTTGCTGGTTACTGTGGATTGGAGGGCGCATGAGCGACCAAGATTACGACCGCGATGACGAACATCTAGATTGGCTAACCGATGAGGAGCCACAAGAGGCCCACGAATCGTCCTCTAATAGTGAAGATATCTCTGCCAATGAAGAGCTCCGCTCCGATGGCGAGCGAATTAACTCGCTGGTGCCTGCGAGTGATATGCTGCCAGAGCGTATTTACCTGCTGCCGATTCACAATCGTCCCTTTTTTCCTGCCCAAGTTCAGCCGTTGGTGATTAACCGCGAGCGTTGGGAAGAGACCATGCGCCGGGTGGGCAACACGCCTCATCACACCATTGGGGTTGCGTTTGTCGGTGAGCAGGGCGTGGATTCGCTTGACCATGAGCGTTTTCCCGCGATTGGGACTGCCGTTAAGGTGCATAAGCTGAAGAGCGAGGATCAGCAGATCCAGTTTATCGCCCAGGGGCTACAGCGTTTTAAAATTACTCGCTGGCTTTCCAAAGAGCCGCCCTATTTAGTTGAAGTGACTTACCCCAAAGAGCCGGTTGACGCGGAGAATGAAGAAACCCGCGCTTATGCCATGGCAATTATCAACGGCATCAAGGAGCTGCTGCCGATTAATCCGCTATATGGCGAAGAGTTAAAACACTATCTCAACCGCTTTAGCCCCCACCAGCCGGGGCCGTTGACCGATTTTGCCGCAGCGATTACCTCCGCGAAAGGCCCTGAGCTTCAGGACGTGCTGGCCACCCTTTCAGTAGAAGAGCGTATGCAAAAAGTGCTGCCGCTGCTGCGTAAGGAAATTGACGTGGCGCTACTGCAGGGCGAGATCAGCGAGCAGGTGAATGCGCAGATGCAGGAGCGTCAGCGGGAATTCTTCCTGCGTGAGCAGCTGAAGGTCATTCAGCGCGAGCTGGGCATCTCAAAAGATGACCGCGAAAACGATGTCGACACCTTTAGAAACCGTTTGGAATCGCTGGTGGTGCCCGAGCGGGTGCAAGCGCGCATCGATGATGAGCTCAATAAGCTCAGCGTGTTGGAAACCGGCTCGCCAGAGTATGGAACGACACGCAACTATCTGGATTGGCTAACTTCACTGCCCTGGGGAGTCACCAGCCAGGATAAACTGGACTTGGCCCATGCCCGTGAAGTGTTAGACCGTGACCACGATGGCTTGAAAGATGTGAAAGAGCGGATCATCGAGTTTTTGGCTGAGGGCACGTTTAAAGGCGATGTGGGTGGTTCTATCGTGCTGCTGGTTGGCCCGCCTGGAGTGGGTAAAACCTCGATTGGACGCTCGATTGCTGAAGCGCTGGGCCGCGAGTTTTACCGCTTTTCCGTGGGGGGCATGCGCGATGAGGCCGAGATCAAGGGGCATCGGCGCACCTATGTTGGCGCCATGCCCGGCAAGCTGGTCCAGGCCTTTAAAGAAGTGGAAGTTGAAAACCCAGTGATTATGCTGGATGAGATCGACAAACTTGGTCAATCCTTCCAGGGTGACCCCGCTTCGGCACTGCTAGAGGTGCTGGACCCTGAGCAAAACGTTGATTTTCTTGATCACTACCTTGATGTGCGGATGGATCTTTCTAAAGTTTTGTTTGTATGCACGGCGAATACCCTGGACAGCATTCCAGCCCCGCTGTTAGACCGGATGGAACAGATACGCCTGTCAGGCTATATCGCTGAAGAGAAGCTGCAAATTGCCAAACACCATCTTTGGCCTAAATTGCTTAAGCGCGATAACTTGCCTAAAAAGCGTATTAATTTAACGGATGCTGCGCTTAAACAGGTAATTGATGGCTACGCCCGCGAAGCAGGGGTACGTCAGTTGGAAAAGCAGCTGCACCGTATTGTGCGTAAAGCGGCGGTTAAGTTGTTAGAAGAGCAAGTTGAAACAGTTAAAATTTCGGTTAAAAACCTGGAAGAGTTTTTAGGTGCGCCCCTATTCCGGAAAGAGAAAGTGCTTAAAGGTGAGGGGGTGGTCACCGGGCTTGCCTGGACATCGATGGGGGGCGCTACGCTACCGATTGAAGCCGGTAAAGTGCATGCTCTAGACCGTGGGTTTAAGCTCACCGGTAAACTGGGCGATGTGATGAAAGAGTCCGCCAATATTGCCTATAGCTATACGCTGGGCCATCTGGCTGAGTACGGCGCTGATGCGGACTTCTTCGACTCAGCGTTTGTGCACCTTCACGTACCCGAAGGTGCCACGCCGAAAGACGGCCCTTCTGCTGGGGTTACAATGACGACTGCGCTGCTTTCCCTGGCTAAGCATCAGGCAATTACGCGGCCGCTCGCCATGACAGGTGAGCTAACGCTAACGGGGCAGGTGCTTCCCGTAGGAGGAATCCGTGAAAAAATTATCGCCGCACGGCGTAGCGATATCTTCGAAGTCATTCTGCCGGAAGCCAATCGTCGCGATTACGAAGAGCTGCCCGACTACTTAAAAGAGGGAATGACGGTGCATTTTGCTAACCGTTACCGTGATGTCGCTAACGTAGTGTTTAGCTAGCTAACATTTAATCTATAATTCGACCGTTTAAATCAAGCGCCATTCTATAAAGAATGGCGCTTTTTTACATTTGTTTACTAGTTAAATTAAGCGGGGAGAAAGGATAATATCCGCCAATATAAAAGGGCTTCTGATTCGCGGTAAAGCTTTCAGCAGTTTCTAAATTACAACCCTGGGAACCCCTGAATGCGCAATAACCAACCTATCACGCAACGTGAATACGCGCTGGACGACGAAACGGTGTTAATTTCTCGTTCTGACTTAAAAGGCAATGTGACTTACGCAAACGCTGCGTTTGTGGAGGTGAGCGGCTATACGCGGGATGAGTTGATGGGCGCGCCTCACAATCTGATTCGCCACCCCGATATGCCAGAAGCGGCCTATGCTGATTTTTGGAAAACCATCCATTCTGGCAAGACGTGGCAGGGTACGGTGAAAAACCGTCGTCAAAACGGCGATCACTACTGGGTCAATGCGACGGTTGCACCGCTAAGGGATGGTGATCGGATTGTTGGTTATACCTCGTTACGGCGTAGAGCATCGCCTAAGCGCATTGCCCTGGCCGAAAGAGTGTACGCCGAGATTCGTGAGAAGGGTAAGTCGCGCCGTTACGCACTTTCAGAAGGCCAACTAAAGCGTCGAGGGATCGGCGGTATTTTTGCCCGTTTTCAGCTAACGAGCTTAAAAGCCAAGCTGACCGGCATGGTCATTGCCGCGTTGGCTCTGCTCGCGTTGGCCGGTGGGTTGGGAATGTACGGGCTAATACAGTCCGGTGAGCGCTTGGAAACGCTAAACCGTTCTGGCCTTGAAGCCGTGGCGAATTTGCAGCGTATCGAGCGACATATTGGGCAGGCGGTTGAAGTCATTGAGCCAGCGGTACGTAATCCAAGGCGTGTCGATATCGAGGCTACGGCCATCTCATTGAATGAGCATACTCAAGGTGTCGACGCCTTGTGGAGTGCGTACCGTGCCCAGGATGATTCGGATGACGAAAGCGTGCAAGCGTTTGAGTCAGCGTTGACTACTTGGCGCAACGGCGTGGATAGTGCGCTAGCGGCCATCATAGATGCCAATGGATTTGCAGCATTTGAAGCGTTTAATGACAGCGTTCAGCCCACCACTGATGTGCTTCGCGAAGCGAGCAGCCAGCTCGTTAGTCAAGAGCGTCAGCATGCCGAAACGCTCGTCTCTGAAGCGCAGCAAGGGCGCCAGAAAATGCTGATGGCGCAGGTCGTACTAATGGTGATAGGGCTGTTAGTGATGGTAGGGCTAAGCTTTGTCATTCTTAAATCCGTATTTCGCAGCTTGGCGGGCGCACGCCATATGACGTTTCAAATTGCGGCGGGCAATCTAGCGGCGCGAGAACGTCGCGAGACAAATGATGAGCTAGGCGAGTTGCTCTACTCTCTGGACACCATGCGCTTTAGCCTGGCGAGTATTGTCGGCGATGTTGAAAATCGCGTCTCAGTGGTGACGCCTGCGGTGCAGCAGATTGCCGCTGAAAATGAAGAGCTTGCGTCGCGCACCGAGCAGCAGGCGTCTTCGCTTCAGCAAACGGCGTCTAGTATGGAAGAAATGACCTCGACGGTTCAGCAGAATACTGAAAATGCCCGACAGGCTACAGAGCTTGCTGCGCAGAATGCAGTGAGTACCCGGGGCACCCGCGAGCAAATGGTGCAGTTGGTCGAGCGGATGCAGCGTATCGCTCAGCGGGCCGATAAAATGACCGAAATGATCGGCGTGATCGACGGTATTGCGTTTCAAACCAATATTTTGGCACTGAATGCCTCTGTTGAGGCGGCGCGTGCGGGTGAGCATGGCCGTGGATTTGCGGTTGTCGCCAGCGAAGTACGTACGCTGGCCAGCCGAAGTGCGGATGCTTCAAAAGAAATTCGTAAGATGATTGATAGCACCACCGAGGAAGTCAGCGGCGGGCGTAGCGCCGTTGAGCAAGCAGAGCAAGCGATTGAAAACGTTATGCAGCAGGTGAGCCGTGTCAGTGAGTTGATGGAGTCGATTAGTACGGCTTCCAGCGAGCAGAGCAGCGGCATCGGCCAGATCAATTCAGCGATTGCCGAAATGGATAACGTTACGCAGCAGAATGCCACGAAGGTACAGAGCATTGCTGCCTCGGCGGATAACTTAGCCATAGAAGCGTTTGAGCTAGCTAACGTTGTTGACGCGTTCCGGTTAGAAGGTGCTCAGGACGAAAGCGTTCAAGCTGCCCGTGAAAAACTCAACCATGTTAACCAGGCGCTGCGCAAAGCATCACTTAGTTTGCCTGCCACCGCATCCTCGACAGCGTCTAACCACGCCCAAGATACGCAGAGCTGGGAAAGATTTTAAGCTTTGGATAGGCAGCTTACCGTTTGCAAGAGGCGCCTCGACGAGTAATTTGAAACTAGTGCTTTGTGCTTAAGACCTTTGTGCTTAGGACATCAACTACGTTAATGCCACTTTCGGGTGGCATATTTTATGCAAGGTATTACGCTAAAAGTAGCTGTGAGTTTTTTGAAAACCGCTCTTTAAACAGAGCCATGCGTGCTAGGTATGTGCACCACTCACATCGGCTTTCTATATCCATTAGCGTAATACGGGTCGCATTGCCAAGCGATGTATCGAACCTGTCATAAAAAAAAGTAGGGAATTTTAATGAGCATAATTGCCCAGGCAACCTTTGAACTTGCTGATGATGAAGTACTGATCTCCCGCTCTGATCTCCAGGGGAATATCTCCTACGTGAACCAGACATTTATCGATGTTAGTGGTTACTCGCAGGCAGAGTTAATAGGTGAGCCCCATAGTGTTTTTCGTGATCCAGAAATTCCCTCTTTGGTATTCAAAAACATGTGGGACACCATCGGTAAAGGGAAAACCTGGCAAGGAGTGCTTAAAAATCGCTGTAAAAATGGCGATACCTACTGGGTGGACACCACGGTAGCACCGTTGCTGGATGGCGATCGCGTGGCCGGTTATACGGCGATCCGCCGTAAAGCGGGGCCAAAATCTATTGCTCGCGCTACCAGGGGCTATATCGCTATGCAGCAAGGGCGCGGTCGAGGTTTTAGGCTCCATAATGGTGCATTGCGTCGTGCTGGGCTGCGTGGTTGGGTGCAGCGGTTCAGCTTTAGCAGCATGCAGGCCAAGCTGATGGGTATGGTGGTTGCGGCTATCGCGCTACTGATAGTGGCAGGCGCTGCTGGTGTTTATGGATTAACCAGCTCGTCAGAGAGGTTACGCACGCTAAACCAAACAGGGCTTGAGGGTATCGCTATTTTGCAGCAGCTTGAGCAGCGCACGGGGCAGCTGCTGCAAGCGTTAGAGCCTGCCGTGCGTAACCCACGCCGTGCCGATTTAGCGCTGCTTGAAGAGCAAGTCACTAGCCTCAGCGCAGATATGGGTCAAACGTGGCAAGCGTTTTCACAGCAGCGCAGCCATGCCAGTAGTTTTCAGCAAGGGCTCGCCGCTCATATTGATACTTTTTTAGCGGGTACTGACGATGCTTACACCGCTATTCGTGATGGCAACGGTTTCGCCGCTTTTGAGGCCTTTAACAATATTGTTCAACCTACTTCTGAAAGTATTAGCGCGACTGTTAATGTATTAGTTGATCAGGAGCGATTGGCTGCCCAGAGCTTGATGGAGAGTGCCGAGCGTCAGCAAAAAAACTTGCTGTGGGGGCAGTTAGGCGTTCTTTTATTCGGCATTGTGGTGATGGTTTGGCTGAGTGTCGCTGTTCTGAAGTCACTGCTGAGGTCACTTAGTGAGGCCCGCCGAGTCACGTTCCAAATTGCAGCGGGCAATCTTGCCAACCGGGTGACCCTCAAGCGTGATGACGAGCTAGGTGAACTGCTGGCGTCACTGGAAACGATGCGGGCGAGTCTGTCGGGGTTAATTACCGAAGTGGGTAATAAGGTAGACGTTGTGACGCCCGCCTCGGAGCATATCAAACAGCAAAATGAGGAGCTGGCGTCTCGTACTGAGCAGCAAGCTTCTTCGTTGCAACAAACCGCTTCCAGCATGGATCAAATGACCGCGACGGTGCAGCAGAACACCGAAAATGCGCGTCAGGCCAATCAGCTCGCCATGCAAAACGCCACGACCAGTCGTGAAACAGGCGAACGTATGCAGGCACTGGTGGAGCGCATGGAACGCATTGCCGCGAGCGCCGATAAGATGAACGATATTATTACGGTGATTGACGGCATTGCCTTCCAAACCAATATTCTGGCATTGAATGCCTCCGTTGAAGCTGCCAGAGCAGGCGAGCAGGGTCGCGGCTTTGCCGTAGTGGCCAATGAGGTGCGTAACTTGGCAGGCCGCAGTGCTGATGCCGCGGGTGAAATCCGCCGTCTGATCGATACTTCTTCCCAGGAAATTGCCGGTGGCGCTGACGCTGTGAAGGAGGCCGAACAGGCCATTGAGCAGGTCGTCAAACAGGTGATGCGGGTCAGCGACATTATGGAAGAGATTAGCACCGCCTCAGATGAGCAAAGTAGTGGCATTGCGCAAATTAATACGGCGGTCTCTGAGATGGATCACGTCACTCAGCAGAATGCTGGCAAGTTGCAGTCAATCTCCAGTGCGGCGCAGCAGTTAACGAATGAAGCAAAGGACTTGGCCAATGTTATTGCTGCCTTCCGGCTAGAGGGGGCAGAAGAGGAGAGCAGTGAAACGGCGCGACTGCGCTTGCAGCGCCACGATGCTCAATCGCCTAGCCTACCGCTACAGCGTGATCAGCAAACGGGGTCCCAGCCACTGCCTAAACAACGGCCGTCAACGGCTGCCACGGAAGAGGAGTGGGAAACCTTCTAGCCGCTAGGCGGCCTTATGCGCTTTGGTTGTCCTCTATATCTAGTCTCGGCGGGGCGCTCATGCCACAATCTAAAAACCGCTGGATTCAACTACCTGCCGCCAAGTCTGCGGCAGGCCATGATAAAGATGTAGAGGACACCATGCCTGAGTATCGCTCCCGTACTACCACTGCTGGCCGTAATATGGCCGGTGCCCGTGCCCTTTGGCGTGCTACGGGTATGAAAGATGACGACTTCCATAAGCCCATTATTGCAGTGGCTAACTCGTTTACTCAGTTTGTACCGGGTCACGTTCACTTAAAGGATATGGGGCAGCTCGTTGCCCGTGAAATCGAAAAAGCAGGCGGTGTTGCTAAAGAGTTCAATACGATTGCGGTAGATGACGGCATCGCGATGGGCCACGACGGCATGCTTTACTCGCTGCCTAGCCGCGACATCATTGCAGATAGCGTCGAGTATATGTGCAACGCCCACTGTGCCGATGCATTGGTGTGCATTTCTAACTGCGACAAAATTACTCCCGGAATGCTGATGGCGGCTATGCGTCTCAATATTCCGGTGATTTTTGTTTCCGGTGGCCCCATGGAAGCGGGTAAAACGAAGCTGCTCGATCATGGCCTCGATCTTGTCGATGCCATGGTGATGGCCGCCGACGATAGCGTCGATGATGAAACCCTGGCCGAAGTCGAGCGCAGTGCGTGCCCCACCTGTGGCAGCTGTTCGGGTATGTTTACCGCCAACTCCATGAACTGCTTAATGGAAGCGCTGGGACTGGCGCTGCCGGGTAACGGCACCGTGCTGGCCACCCACTCAGACCGTCGTCGACTGTTTGAAAATGCCGGCCACCGCATTGTCGAACTCGCTAAACGTTTCTACGAAGGTGAAGAGGCTCACCTGTTGCCCCGTGCGATTGGTAATAAGGCGGCGTTTAAAAACGCCATGACGCTCGACATTGCTATGGGTGGCTCGACCAATACGATTTTGCACCTGCTAGCGGCGGCGCAAGAGGCGGAAGTCGACTTCTCCATGTCGGATATTGACCGCCTTTCCCGTGAAGTGCCGCAGCTATGTAAAGTGGCCCCCAATACCCAGAAGTACCATATTGAAGATGTGCACCGCGCAGGCGGCATCATGGCGATTTTGGGTGAACTCGACCGAGCAGGCGTGCTGGATACCTCGGTTCCCACCGTCTACGGCGACAGCTTGAAAGCGGCGCTGGAGGAGTGGGATATCATGCGTTCGCCAAGCGCAGAGGTGGTGGAGTTCTTTAAAGCAGGCCCCGGTGGCGTGCCCACTCAAACGGCGTTTTCGCAAAGCACTCGCTGGCCAAGTCTCGATGGCGACCGCGCGACTGGCTGTATCCGTGATTTGGAGCATGCGTTCTCCCGCGAAGGCGGCTTGGCCGTGCTGTATGGCAATATCGCGCTTGATGGTTGCGTCGTGAAAACCGCAGGCGTTGATGACTCCATTCTAGTGTTTGAGGGCAAAGCCCACGTGGTGGAGTCTCAAGACCAAGCCGTTGCCAACGTATTAGATGGCAAGGTGAAAGAGGGTGATGTGGTCGTCATTCGCTACGAAGGCCCCAAAGGTGGCCCCGGCATGCAGGAGATGCTGTACCCGACCTCCTACTTGAAATCGAAAGGCTTGGGTAAGGCTTGTGCGCTGCTCACCGATGGCCGTTTCTCCGGCGGTACATCAGGTCTCTCGATTGGCCACGTCTCTCCAGAAGCGGCGGCAGGTGGCGCGATTGGTTTGGTCGAGCAAGGCGATACCATCTTGATTGATATTCCTAACCGCACCATCAACGTACAGCTCAGTGATGCAGAGCTGGCCAAGCGCCGGGAAGCCATGGACGCTAAGGGCAAAGACGCCTGGAAGCCGGTTGAACAGCGCCCGCGCAAGGTGACTCCCGCGCTAAAAGCCTATGCGCTGCTCGCCACTTCCGCTGATAAAGGCGCGGTGCGCGACCTCTCCAAGCTGGATTAATTGCGTCATAACAGCCCGTCTCGTACGGGCTGTTTTTTTGCCAACCGTGAACCGTCAAATCGACTAAGGATTGTAATGAAGGCGATCATCAACGTTGGCCTTGTTGGCTATGGCTTCGCAAGCAAGACCTTCCATGCCCCGCTGATTCAAGCGACGGAAGGGTTGGATCTAGTGGCGGTTTCCTCAAGCGATGCGGCCAAGGTGAAGGCGGGTCTGCCCAATGTGGAAATAGAAAGCCAAGCGCTGGCGCTATGTAGGCATCCAGACCTTGATCTCATTGTGATTCCCACCCCGAACGATACCCACTTCCCCTTAGCCAAAGCGGCACTCTTAGCGGGTAAGCATGTCGTGGTCGATAAGCCATTCACCGTGACGTTCTCAGAGGCAAAACAGTTAAAAGCCCTAGCGGTGGATAAAGAGCGGCTGATATCGGTCTTTCACAACCGCCGCTGGGATAGCGACTTTCTGACCATTCAGGCGCTCTTAAAGGAAGGCACGCTGGGGCGCATGACGGGGTTTGAGTCGCGCTTTGATCGCTTTCGCCCTGAAGTGCGTGACCGCTGGCGGGAAAAAGCCACGCCAGGTGGCGGTATTTGGTACGACCTAGGCCCGCACCTTTTGGATCAGGTTTGCGAGCTATTTGGGATGCCCAACGCCATTTTACTGGAGTTAGGCATGCGCCGTGACGGTGCCAAAGCGGATGATGACTTCCTCTGTTTGCTGGAGTACGACGGTTTTAGAGTGTGCTTAAGTGCCGGTACGCTGGTAGCCGAGCCGACGCCGCGTTTTCGCATCCACGGCACCAAAGGTAGTTACACCAAATATGGTCTTGACCCTCAAGAAGAGCGCTTAAAGGATGGCGAAATACCTTCCCCGCACTGGGGGGTGGATACTCCTGGTACGTTGGCACTTAACGAAGATGAAAACGAGTCCGCGTCTATTCAGCATCGCGAGCACCCAACGCTGCCGGGGAACTACCTTGCTTACTATCAAGGGGTTGCGGCCGCCTTACGTGATAGCGCTCCGCTGCCGGTCAATATCGACGATGCACTGCGTAGTATGATGCTGCTGGAAGCGGGTCTAGACAGCCATCGGCAGCGGCGTTGGATAGCGCTTAAACCTCATTTGTAGCGAGAGGCGCTGTTTACTGGCCGGTTTGGGCCTTTTATGTGGATACAGCACGACTGTCCCTGAGTTTCGTAGCCTGGGCTGGGTGAAAGAGAGAGTTGAAGAACTTTTAGCCACCATTGAGCAACGCTAGCCCATGCGTTTTCGTTTATTAATCGTTTATTAGGATATTTAGATGCACCAGAATTGCGCAATTTTTTTTAGACTTTAGTCCTGTTTTGCTCTATTTTTTTCCTATACCGAACCGGCATAGGGTATGCAGGATTAAGCTCGCGCAGTTAAATATGTGAAAGCTCTGGCCAGCCAATAACGTATTTTACAAACTGCAAATGGTGTCTTTTTATGCCCTATGTCCACGATACACTGACGCGTTTAGCAAAAAGTAGCCCTGCACAGTCAGAGTTTTATCAGGCCACAGAAGAAGTGCTGGAGTGCCTTCGTCCGCTGTTCGAGCGTGCGCCTCATTACCATCAGCACAGCATCATCGAGCGCATTGTTGAGCCCGAGCGCCAAATTATGTTCCGTGTAAGCTGGGTGGATGACGCCGGGCGTGTACAAGTAAATAAAGGTTACCGTGTTCAGTTTAATTCCGCGCTAGGGCCATATAAGGGCGGTCTGCGTTTCCATCCTAGCGTCACCTCAGGAACCATTAAGTTTTTAGGGTTTGAGCAGATTTTCAAAAATGCACTTACCGGTTTGCCGATTGGCGGCGGTAAAGGTGGCTCGGATTTTGACCCCAAGGGTAAGTCTGACAACGAAATCATGCGCTTTTGTCAGTCGTTTATGACAGAGCTTCATCGCCATATTGGGCCGCATTCCGATGTGCCAGCCGGCGATATTGGTGTAGGTGCAAGAGAGATTGGCTACCTGTTTGGCCAGTACAAGCGCTTAACCGGCCGCTACGAGGGAGTGCTGACCGGCAAAGGACTTAACTGGGGCGGCTCATTGGGTCGCAAAGAGGCGACCGGCTACGGTGCGGTTTACTTTGCTCAGAATATGCTGGCCGCTCGGGGTGAAGAGCTGCGCGGTAAAACCTGTTTGGTGTCAGGTGCGGGCAATGTGGCTATCTATACGATTGAGAAGCTGTGTGAGCTGGGGGCGAAGCCCGTAACGTGCAGTGATTCCACGGGGACGATTCATGACCCTAACGGCATCGATTTAGGCTTACTCAAGCACTTAAAAGAAGTGCAGCGCGTTTCCCTGGAAAACTACCTCCACGACCACCCGGACGCACACTTTATTTCGGTACGCGATTATCCTCAGGATGGGCATGCGGTATGGCGTATTGAGGGCGATGCAGCTTTCCCATGTGCAACTCAAAATGAGCTGACCGAAGCTGATGCCAATGTCTTGCTGGCTAACGGTGTTAACTGTGTTAGCGAAGGCGCGAATATGCCTTCCACCAAAGAGGCCGTTGACCGTTTCTTAGAAGCTAAGATTGCCTACGGCCCAGGGAAAGCCGCCAATGCGGGTGGTGTGGCGACCAGCCAGTTGGAAATGGCGCAAAACAGCAGTATGGAGCAGTGGCCGCTTGAGAAAGTTGATGACAAGCTGAAGCAAATTATGGCGGATATTCATCGCCAATGTGCTGAAACAGCCGAAGAGTTTGGCGAGCCCAGCAACCTGGTATTAGGTGCTAACATTGCAGGTTTCCGTAAGGTGGCAGACGCTATGATTGAGCAAGGTGTGACCTGATCGCTTTTGCATACTAATCTGTATATAGTGGTAATACATAGTCCTTCCCTTCTAGGGGAGGGCTTTTTTTGTGGTTAATTTTTTACTGCTTTCCAAGGAGAGTGAGAATGGGGCAGCGTCCTCCAATTATCATAAATCGTATTGATGCCGAACGCCTTCAGCGTCTGATCGATAACGCCGCTGAAAAAGATTTAATGGTGGCGGAGCTACTCGAAGAGGAGTTGCTGCGTGGTGAAGTGCTCGACCCCCAGGATATCCCTGAAGACGTAGTGAGTATGAATAGCCAGATACGCTTTACCGATCTGACCCGTGAGCGTCAGATGATTCGAACGCTGGTTTACCCGCACTCGCTAGAGAGCGTGCCCGACGGGATTTCGGTGATGGCGCCTATTGGTGCGGCGTTAATCGGCCTAAAAATAGGCGATGTGATTGAGTGGCCGCTGCCCAATAATACGGAAGTGCGTCTGCGTGTTGATGCGATTTTCTGGCAGCCTGAAAGGGAGAAGCAGTTTCATCGATAATAATCCGCTGATAGCCTCTCAATATTTCACGTTTAAAAATGGGTTGCATCCGGGGCGTGAGTTACCTTTTGTAGCAGTTAGCTCGCGCCTTCATTGCGCTAATATCATTTCTTGATAAACTAATTTGAATTTATTCAACGCGCATTTACTCACTATTTTTGATACGTTTTGTCGTCAAGTGGTGGTGAGCAATCTCATACGCGACGTTATATTGATCTGCTAAATGCTAGGAAACATAGATAGGGAAAAATAATGGTAAAAGGAATGCTTGGTGCGTTTAGCCCGCTTAGTTAACAAACTTGCGGTATTGCGTTCGTTAAAAGGCCGGCTATTGCTGGGACTCTCTTGCGCGCTGTTGTTGCTGGCGGCTTTGGTATTGGGCATGGCATGGCAGGTGGGTAAAACGATGCTGCATGAAGCGAACATGGCGCATTTGCGCTACGAGACACAGCTTCTTGCCGATGAAATGACCCAGCAGATTGAACAGCGTTTCCAAGCACTGGAGCGTTTAAATCAGTCGCTCGATATACATGAAGACCCAGACGCTTTGGAGGCTACGCTCAGCCAAAACGATGCATTACTCGCATGGTTTGAGGGCGTTGTCATTGCGGATAATCAAGGACGTATTATTGCAGATTGGCCCCGCGTAGAGGGTAGGCAGGGACTGGAAACGTCGGCACTTGAGTATTTTAAAATGTTGCGAGGGACGCGCCAGCCCTACGTCAGCGAACCGTTTGTTGGGCGAGCGAGCAAGATGCCCTTAGTGGTTGTCGGCGTGCCTCGAAAAACCGCCGATGGGGAGTTTGATGGCTTTATTGGTGGGGTAGTGAGCCTAGATGCAGGCGGATTATTTGGCCGTTTAGCTAAGGTGCGACTAGGTGAGGATGGGTTTGCTAGCGTGGCAACCTCCACGGGAATTATTCTGCATCACCCCAATCGAGCGTTAATTAATTCACCGATTCCGAATTTGTCTGGCAATCCTTTGCTTGAGCTAGCGCTTGACGGCTGGCAAGGGCATGGGGTGGGAAATTTAATTGATGGGCGGCTTAGCCTGCAATCCTATGCCCAGATTTGGCCTGCTAGTTGGGTGGTGGGGTTCTTTTTACCCATTGAGCAAGCACATCAACCTCTGGTTGATTTCATCAAGAAGCTATGGTGGATATGGGCTGCCCTGGCGTTATTAATGATGCCATTTTTATGGTGGCTATTGGCGCGTATTCTGACCCCTTTGAAACAATTAGAACGACAGATTGGTGAAGTAGGGCGGGGGCGTCGTGACCATGTGCGGCTGGCAACGACAATGCAAGAGCTTCAGCAGGTAGCGACCACCTTTAATCGGGTAGAGGATGAGCGCCAGCAGCTTGTCGGTAATCTACAAGAGCGAGAGGCTTTTTTAGATTCAGTTCTGAGTGCTTCCCCTCAAGGCATGTTCGTTGCTAACTTTGGCGGCGTGATTACCTATATGAATCCGGCGCTGCTGGAAATTTTGGGTATCTCTCCTAATACCCCCATGCAAGTATGGATGCAGCAAATCCATCCTGATGACCTGGATGGTGCTGGAGATATGTGGCGCCATAGCCTGAAATCAGGCAGCGACTTTGTTCGACAGCTGCGGTTTATTCGTAACGATAACGAAACGCTTTGGTTAGATATCCATGCCCGCGTGGTCATGCTTTCCCAAGGAGGTCATTCATTGGGTTTAGTCGGCGTGGTTAAAGATATTACCGAGCGCCGTGAGCAAGAGGCGTTGCAGCGCTGGGAGGCAGAGCATGATCCGCTAACTGGCCTGCTCAATCGCCGCGGTTTCGAGCGACGCCTTGAAGAGGCATTTGCGGATTTTCAGAAAACCAGCACGCCCTCGGCACTGCTCATGTTTGATCTTGACCACTTTAAGCCTATCAATGATGAAGGCGGACATGCGCTAGGCGATGAAATGCTGCGTCGGATTGCCCAGGTGGTGGCGTGGGAAGTACGTCGTAGCGACCATGTAGCACGGCAGGGGGGAGATGAGTTTGCTGTTTTACTGCCGAGTTGCACGATTGGGCAAGCAGAGCGGATCGCTGAAGCGTTGCGTCAATCTGTGAGTGAAATAACAGTGAATCAGGAGGGACGAGAGTACACAGTAACCCTGAGTATTGGTGTCACGCGTTTTGATGAAAGCGATGACAGCGTTGACGATGCGCTGGCCCGTGCAGACGCCGCAAGTTATGAAGCCAAAGGGCTTGGCCGCGACAGTGTGGTTTTGCGAGTGCCAACGGAGCAGGACCTAGGCGCGCTGTTTGATAAACACTAGCATGTCGACAAATCGTTGCTAACGATAGAATATAAGTGACTACTTATTAGACTGAGAGTGCCCTTGTGGAGCTACTTGCGCTATTTTCCCGCACACTGGACGTTACGCTGCCGGTATTTGCGATGGTCTTTGTGGGTATTGGCTTAAAGCGTTTGCGATGGATCGATAGTGCCTTTGTGGCGACCGCGTCAACATTAGTCTTTAAAGCGACACTTCCTACCCTTATCTTCCTAAGTCTCGTTAAAGCCGATTTGAGCGTCGCGCTCGATGTGTCGCTGCTGCTCTTTTTTGCAATTGCTACGCTGGCGCAGTTCGCATTTAGCTGGGGGTGGGCGCATTACCGAGTCCCTAAAGCGGAAAGGGGAATTTATGTGCAGGGTGCCTTCCGCGGCAACTGTGGTGTTGTGGGCTTAGCGCTAGCGGCAGGCATGTACGGTAACTATGGGCTTTCAGCGGGCAGCTTACTGCTTGGGGTTGTCATTATTATGTACAACGCATTATCTGTGATTGCCTTGGCGGCGTACCAGCCCGGACAAGCAACCGATTGGCGCAGCATGCTCAAACATATGGTGACTAATCCACTTATCCTTTCCGTATTTGCAGCGCTGCCATTTACGGCGTTCTCACTTCCATTGCCCAGTTGGGTAATCACTTCTGGCGATTACTTTGCCTCATTAACGTTACCCCTGGCATTGATCTGTATTGGCGCAACGCTCTCGGTGGCCGGCATTCGCGTAGGAAGCCAAGTGGCGCTCAGTGCAAGCAGCATGAAGATGATCGTACTGCCTTTTGCCTCTACGTGGGCGGCATGGATGGTGGGGTTCTCTGGGGAGCAGTTGGGTTTGCTGTTCCTATTTTTCGCTAGCCCCACGGCCGCTGCCAGCTTTGTGATGGTCAAAGCGATCAACGGCAATGTGGTGTTAGCGGCGAATATAATCGCCATTACCACACTGATGGCGAGCATGACGGTAACGTTGGGTATATTTGCGCTTCGCCTGTTAGGGTGGATTTAGCCGCTATGGTTGGCCGAGGTAACGCAACACGCTATACTACGTGCCCGTTAAGTCCCTGTAGCTCAGTAGGATAGAGCAGCCGCCTCCTAAGCGGCAGGTCGCAGGTTCGACTCCTGCCAGGGACGCCATATAGCATCAAGTTCTCACTAATATCTCGTTTACCTTTCCGTTAATTCCCCAATGTCTTCCTGCTGGATTCTTTAAACCGGTAAACGTTGATCAGGGATTCACTAGGAATCCCTGTCGTTCATAAAAAGCCTCTCAGTAGGTGATCCTAACTACCCATTCCTAAGCTGCCTCAAGCGGACGCGAGGGCCCAAAGTGTTCAAAGTGACGGCGGTCGGCGCTGACACCCAGATCAGCCAGAGCGACATTAATGGCTGTCATAAAACCTTGGGGGCCGACAAAATAGCAGCGAGCCATCGGGCTAGGCAGGTAGTCGGCTAATAAAGCGCGGTTGATACGCCCGGTATGGTCAGCGCGGTTCCCTCTTTCATGAATGCTGACAGCTTGAAAATAGCGAGGGTAGGCAGCCTTTAGTTCTTCAAGCTCGTTATTAAAAGCGTGATGATCGGCATCTAAAGCGGCGTGTAAATAGACGACCTGGCGCCCAAGCGCTAGCGCATGCCGCGCCATGGGGAGAAGTGGCGTTTGGCCAACACCTCCGCTGGCAAGTAGCAATGGTTCGTCACCTTCTATCAGCGTCAGGTCGCCTGCTGGGGGAAGCAGTTCGATGCTATCACCGGGTTGCAGGGCGTCATGGAAATGGCGGCTGACTTGCCCTTCCGCTTCGCGTTTGATTGAGATGCGATAGCGTCGGCCATTGGGGGTATCCGATAAGCTGTAATGCCGATAGATGGGTTCGCCATTAATGGTGAGGCGTACGCCGATATATTGGCCAGGCTCATGGTCAGCCACAGGACCGCCATCTTCGGGTTCGAGAATAAACGAGCGTATTAAGACACTCTCCTGCTGGGTGCTGGCAATTTTGAAGCGGCGAGTGCCCCGCCAACCGCCTGGACGCTGCTCAAACTCACGGTATCGCTGGTCTTCAAGGTCGATGAGTAGGGCGGCAAGCTCGTTATATAGCGCTCCCCAAGCATCGGCGATTTCCGGCGTTACGGCATCACCAAGAACATCGCCAATCGCTGCGAGTAGGCATTCCCCGACGATGGGGTACTGCTCAGGAAGAATCCCTAAAGAGACATGCTTGCTGACCACAACCGCCAGTGTAGCGCGTGCCTTTGCAGGATTACTGCGTAGTTTTACATAGGCTAATACGGCGCTCGCTAAAGCACGAGGTTGCCCACCACTTTGCTGATGCGCCTCGTTAAAGAGGGGTCTTACCTCGGGATAGCGGGTAAACATCAGCGGGTAAAAATGCTGGGTAATGGCGTCTAGATGTTCAGCAACGACGGGCGCCGTAGCGTTGATCAGTGTTTCCTGTTCATGTGTTAGCACGAAAAACTCCGCTGGCATTAAAGATGGATATATAATGCATCTTAATGCCGAAAGGGTGCAAATACCAAACTTTCAGCGAGTTTTATTAACAGGGACGTTGAATTGGCGACTGCCCTTAGCGGGCGACTTGACTACTGAAAGTTATAAGATGTATTTTTGATACTTGTCATAGTTTTTAAGGGTTGCGAGGCGCACAATCGTCTTTCTAAGCAAAAAAGTCGGAATAATGCCATGCCAACCGTCAACTCATCCCAGCCAGCCCCCAAGCTTAAGCACCTGCCATTGATGCGCCTGGCATTTCGGCCTTTCTTCCTTTTGGCAGCGCTATTTAGCGTGGCATCGATGTTGGTTTGGTTAGCGTTCTGGCACGGCAATATGCTGCTGCGCCCCTATGGTGGGCTGATTTTTTGGCATCAGCATGAAATGCTGTTTGGCTTTGCGGCGGCGGTAGTTGCAGGCTTTTTACTGACCGCTGTGCGCAACTGGACTGGGTTACCGAGCTTAAGCGGCGCTCCGCTATTGGCGCTCGTCGTGTTGTGGCTATTGGGGCGGCTGTTGATGGCTTTTCCCATGGCGTTGCCGGGCTGGCTGATACGAATGGTCGACTTAGCGTTTCTGCCGGTGGTTGCCATCGTTATGGCGAAATTGGTGATCTCTGCGAAGCGTTGGCGCAATTTAATCTTTATCCCGGTGCTCGCGCTGTTGGCGTTGGCGAACCTGGCAATGCACCTGGGGTGGGTGAATGGCGATGCAGAGTTGATTCGCCAGGCGGCCTACTTAGCCGTGCTGTTGATCACGCTTTTGATGACAGTGGTTGGTGGGCGGGTGATTGCCATGTTTACCGCCAACCGTTTAGGGCGCCCCAAACTAGCGCCTATTCCCTTGCTTGAAGGCGTTACGTTGGCGAGTACAGTGAGCGTCGTATTGCTGCAGTTAGCCATCATGCTGGGCGTTGCTGTTCCTGCGCTGTTAATGGGCGGAGTAATGCTGTTTGCGGCATTGGCTAACACACTTCGCATGGCGCGCTGGGGTGGTCTACATAGCGGGCGTGAGCCGTTACTGTGGGGGTTGCACGGTAGCTACGCCTTCATCCCCTTGGGTCTTGTTATGTGGGTATTAGCGCTGATGGGGCTAATGCGCACTGAACTAGCCGTTCATGCTCTGAGCGTTGGTGGGATGGGCGTTATGATGCTGGCGATGATGGCCAGGGTGTCACTAGGCCATACCGGCCGGCCAATAAAAACCCTGCCGGGTATTGGCGTTGCGCTGGGGTTGTTGCTAATAGCCGCTTTGCTGCGCGCACCCCTATTGGCGCTATTTCCTCAGATTACCCACTGGGTCTATACCCTCAGTATCATCTTATGGTGCTTGGCTTATGGCGTATTTCTTGCGCATTACACCTTGCCGTTGATGCAGGCGCGGGTCGACGGTCAGGATGGCTAAATGCGTATTAAGCGCTAACGGAGGGGATGCGCATCAGGCGGGCCAACTGAGGTTGTTGATTGCCCAGTAAATCAGCCAGTGTGTAGTGGTCGAGTACGTCTAGAAAAGCGGACAATGCATCCGTAAGGATCGATTGAAGCCGACAGGCTGGCGTAATGATGCAGGCGTTATCGCTATGAAAGCACTCGACTAATGCCATGTCATGCTCCATCTCCCGCACCAGCTCCCCTAACACGATGGTGGTGGGGTCACGTGTCAGCAGTAGGCCACCATTCTTGCCGCGAATAGCCGTTACGTACTGTTTTTGGCTAAGTTCTTGAACGATTTTCATTAAATGATTGCGTGAAATATCAAACGTTTCGGCAATCTCGTGGATAGTAGAGCGCTCCTCTCCCTTGGCAGCAAGAAAGATCAATACGCGTATCGAATAATCAGTGAATCGAGTGAGGTGCATGGAGTTTACATTGCTCCGCAGGTCATTCAGGTATAAGTCATCTGGCGATAAAAAGCATATTGTATGAATGTTCAGTAGGTTGCAATCAGAGCATGAGGGAGTATCACGGATTTATCGCTGTTGCAGCGAATATCCGAGTACTTTAAGCGCCAATTTATTGCCGCTCTTTGACCTAAGTCATGGTGCGGTAGCGGGCTATTAACTGGGGAGGGACAGAGAGGCTTTAAAACGTATATTGTATGAATATTAACCATCGCGTGCTGCGCCCACTATCTAAATAGAGACCTTTCTCAGGGACTTTCCCGATTATGTTCGATGAGCAGTTGTTCAACCGCCCCCTAGTAGAAAAGTACGACAGGCCGGGGCCACGCTACACCTCTTATCCTACCGCTCCGCAGTTTTATGCTGCGTTTGCCGAGGATGACTACCGCAGTGCTGCTGAACGTAGTAATCAGGCTGAAGAACCAAAGCCGCTGTCGGTCTATGTGCATATCCCTTTCTGCAAAAGCCTCTGCTACTACTGCGCTTGCAATAAGATTATTACCCATAACACAGAGCGGGCGGCTGAGTATCTCCAGTGGCTAAAGCAGGAGATTCGCGTTCAAGGAGCGCTGTTTGATAGCACTCGGCGGATGACTCAATTACACCTTGGCGGAGGCACGCCCACCTACCTGACTAATCCCCAGCTAGGCGAGTTAATGGCAGCGCTGGACGAGGCCTTTCATTTTGCGGCGCCTGCCGAGCGTGAGTTCTCGCTAGAGGTTGATCCGCGTACGGTAACCCCAGAGCAGGTTTATGAACTGTATGCGCTGGGGTTTAATCGGTTGAGCTTTGGCGTGCAGGATTTTGATCACGAGGTGCAGCAAGCGGTCAATCGTGTGCAGAGCGAAGAGCAGGTGGTGTCGCTGGTTAAGGCAGCCCGGGATGCCGGGTTTGAATCGGTGAGCGTGGACTTAATCTACGGCCTGCCGCTACAGACGGTGGCGAGTTTCGATACCACGCTGGCCAAGATTATCGATCTGCAGCCGGACCGCATTGCCGCCTACAGCTACGCTCATCTACCCGAGCTGTTCAAGGCACAACGATTGATAAGCCCCGATGATATGCCGCCGCCGGAGCGTAAGCTGGAGCTGCTGGAATTAACCATCAATCGCCTGACCGCTGCTGGTTACGTCTACATTGGCATGGATCACTTCGCCTTGCCGGATGATGAGCTGAGCTTGGCCCGTGAAAATGGCACGCTGCAGCGTAACTTTCAGGGTTACTCCACCCAAGCCGACTGCGACATGATTGGGCTGGGTATCACGTCTATAGGGAAAGTGGGCGATACCTACAGTCAGAACGTCAAAGAAACCGCTCAGTACCAGCACCGCCTGGACGAGAGGCGCTTGCCCGTTTTCCGAGGCTACCGGCTTAGCGACGATGACTGCCTGCGCCGCGATATCATCAATACACTGATGTGTCATGGGCACCTTGAGTTTGCCGCTATCGAGGCCCGCCACCGCATCGACTTTCGCACTTACTTTGCAAGTGCATTAACGAGTTTGGAGGAGATGGCGGAAGATAGTCTTATTGCTTTGCGTGACCACGAGATAGAAGTACTGCCTGCGGGGCGATTGATGGTTCGTAATTTAGCGATGGCGTTCGATGCTTACTTGAAGCCGGCTGAAAATCGCTATTCGCGAACTGTATGACCCCAGGTCTACGGTCGTCTTTTCTTGAATAGGTGCTGCCGACATGCTGCTCCACCGGCGCAAATGACACCCGCTACTCGTAGCCCGTCATTTCGAGATAGCCAACGCCGATCTCTTCTTGGGTCGGCGTGTTGCGTACTATCACGTCGCCTTCCCAGTACGGCACGCTAGTAGGCATCCAGCGGTTAGGGTGGCGCGCCTCAATGGTCATATCAATGTCAGCGGAGGTGAGTGTCAGTTGCCAACGGGTGGGAATCTCTCGCTCAGCCACGCGTGCGGTGGAAAGGGGCGTGAGGGTCAGAATGTCGGTACCTATTTGCTGGGTATTTCCCTTAGCATCAAATAAGTGAGCGAACAGGTAGTCGCCACCTTTTTCACCGCCACCTCTTAGCCGGTAGGCCATGAGCTTGCGTCCATCGTTTAAATGTAGCGAAAACCAGTCCCAGCCGGTCTGTTCGGGGGTCAGCAGTTGGCTGCTCCACTCGCGGTCCAGCCAGCCGTTGCCCTGAACCTCACGGGTTTCTCCGTTCAACGTTACGCTGCCTGTAATGGTTAGAAAGGGCTGGCTGTAGTAGTGAGAGCCTTGGCCTTCCACAGTTTTGGCGTTAAACCCGTTTTCGCCGTGCCACACCAGCGGGCCTTCTGCCTGCAGGGCAAGGTCATAGCCAAAACGTGCGTCGCCTTCACCGCTGTAGGCGGTGAGGGTAAAGCGCTCAAAGTTTTCATCTGAGGGGCTTTGGAATGTCCAGTTATCTATCCAGGCCTGAAAAGGGGCGGCGATGACACCGGCTTGCCCTTGGGATTGGCCGCTATGGCTGCGTGCGAAGCGTTCTGCAGCGAGTTGCGTGGCCTGTTGGGAAATGCCCATATGTGCCATCCATACCTGATCGCTGGCCCAGGGGGCTGGGGCGGGGCGTTCCTGGGGTGGCATAAGTGCTTGGCGAAACAGTGTCCACTGCAGCCCTAGCGGTTCGCCCGTCTCATCTTCAAGGTTGGCGGTTAAGTACCACCACTCAATACGATAGTCAGGGTGCGGGCCGTGATCGTTGGGAAACACCAGCGGCGTAGCAGCGTTGGCGTGGGCAAATCCGTCGGCCTGTGCGCCAAGGCCAGCAAAGCCCTCTTGGGCAGGTGGCGCGCTTTCAATGTCGGCGTCGTTACAGCCGGAAAGGGATATAAGCGTTATGGCGCTGAATAAAAGTATGCTTAAACAATGCTGTTTCATGTATCGCCCTCATTGAGCAGGGCGCGAGGCGAGGTGCGCCAGAGTTGAAGACAGGGCAACACGGCTGCCAGCAGGGCAACGCCCAGGGCGGTGAGGAGCATTGTGACGATATCCAGCGGAAATAGCTGCAGTGGAAGCCGCCACCCGAAGGCGGCGACGTTGATCACTGCCACTAACAGCCAGGTAATCGCGATGCCAAGCGGTAAGGCAATAAGGCCCGTTAAGAGCGCTAGCCCACCCAGCTGAAGTAAAGGCAGAGTTACCAGCGTAGCGCGCGGCACACCCAGTGCCCAAAGGGCTGCTAGCTGGCGCTGGCGTTGATGCGCTTGGGCCAGCAGCGTCGCGAGCAGCGCCAGGGCGGCAACGCCAAGCGTTAGCCCATTAAGGGCACGGGTAATGCTAAAGGTGCGCTCAAAGATCTGGGTGGCGATCCGCTTAACCTCTTGCTGGTTCACCAGCGCCTCACCGGAGAGGTTAAATTCATCCATCAGGGCCTGGCGAAACTGGCGCTCATCGGCGCCCTCGTTTAGGGCAACACCGATTGAGGCTAACTCCCCATCAAAGCGCTGCGTTAGTGCCTCTAACGTGAGCAGTACCTGCTGTTGGGGGTTGCCGTAGTCAGGATAAATCGCGGCTACCTTAAAACTGTCAGCGCCTTGTTGGGTATCGAGTGTCACGCTGTCTCCCGGTACGAGGGCACGCGCTACTGCCATCTGTTCGTTGATAAAGACGCTGTCGGCACTGAATGCTTGCCAAGCGGAAGTGGTATCGCTTTCGATGTCTAGTAGGGGCCAGTTATCGGTCAATAATGGCGAGGGGGTGACGCCAAACAGCGTCACCGTGCCTTGAATGTTTTGCTTTTCCTCTGCGGAGGACGTGCCCAGCAGCTCCGTACTGCCTCTTGCGGTGGGTAATATTTCAAGCACGCTCTCTTGCGTAAGTAGCCACTCGTTGAGCGGTGCTAACGTCGAGGGCACGGCATTGATATAGAACGGTGCACTTAAGCGCTGGTCTAGCCACTCTAAAAACGTCAGCCTGAAGCCACCAACCATACTGCTCACCCCCAGGTTAGTTGCCAGCGCAATTAACAGTGCCACCATAGCAAGCGATAAGCGGGGTAGTTGGAGCTGCATATCGGCGATTGCCCACTGCACCAGGGCGAAGCGGCGTAATATTTTTTGCAAGATGTGAAGCGCGCCGTACATCAGTGGCGGTAAACACAGGGCGCAGGTAAACAGTAGCGATGCCACGAGGCTGAAGCTCACCACTAAGCCGCTGCCAGCGGGCAGTCTGCTCAGCCAAAATGCTAACAACAGGGTGAGTAGTGCTGCTACACCGCCAGCTTTTAGCATGTGTGCGAGCTGGCGCTGATAGCCGCTGCGCCATGCGTAGGAGTGTCCGAGCGCTAATACATTTAATCGCGCAGCGCGCCATAGCGTTCCGCTGGCGGCGAGCAGCAAGCCACCTAGTGTAATCGCGACGCTTCCGATCCAGTAATGCCATGGGAGTGATAACGACTGCTGAACGTCTGCCCGGTAGAGCGAGGAAATAGTGCTCGCTACGTCTGGCAGGAGCTTCCCGGCAAGCCAGAGCCCGCTGATAAGGCCAAGAGAGGCGCCGAGCACGCCAAAGACGAGCAGCTCCATGAGGATGGCGAGCATTAGGGTCGTTGCAGGGACGCCAAGGGCGCGCAGCGTACGCAGCGAGGCCAAGCGCTGCTCCATGGCCAACCCTAAGGCAGCTTGAACAATAAATAACCCAACCACTAGCGAGAGTAGCGCTAAAGCGGTCAAGTTTAAATGAAAGCTATCGGTAAGCTGTTCGGGTGACGCGAGATTGGCTGCACGGGTTATCCGGTAGCCGTCGGGCGGCTGATCAAGCGCTCCTGGAGCGGACGCCAAGCTCAGCGATGCCTGCTCTCCGAACAGGCTAGACGCCGCCGCAATATCCATGATGAGCGTGTCAGGCGGCAGGTCGTTACGCAGCATAAGGGGCGGTAGGGTGTGCCCGGCAACAGTTGGTGTTGCGCCCGTCGCCTCCTCACGGCGCAGCCCTAAGGAGGGCAAGGTGTCTGGCGCTAGCTGTGTTTGCCAAGGTGGGGTGATGAAATCGTTTAAGGAGCCACCGCCTGCCTCCGAGGAGTGCAGTGTGAAAGGGTCAATGCCCAGCACGGTAAAGCGGGTATCGTTATAGGTGAAGTTGGCTTCAAGCAGCGGCGAAACGGGGATGCCTGCGCGACGCAGTGTCAAATAGTCGTCAATGGTTAGCGGGTTTCCGTCACGTCGGTCAAGCTGGTCGGTTTCAGCGCTGAAGAGCGCATTGGCTCGGGCATAGCTCTCTTTTGCTGTGGTGTTAATTGCCTGGACGCTGCTCCATAACGCGCTGGCCACCCAAAGCCCTATCAGCAGCATGACAAGCTGTGCCGGGTGGCGCTTGTAGTGGCTCAGTAGCGTAATCAGTACGCGCCCTATCATGCGCGTATTTCCTGCAGGTGGCCGAGATGAAGCCGGTAAGTGCGGCTGAGAGGCGCGGCGACGCGTGCGCTATGCGTCACCATCAGCAGGGCACACTGCGTCTCTTTAACCAATGCTAACAGCAGGTTAAGTACAGTATCGGCCGTTTGCTCGTCCAGGTTACCCGTAGGCTCGTCGGCTAATAGCAGTGCCGGGCGAACAGCCAACGCGCGACCAATGGCAAGGCGCTGCTGCTGGCCACCGGAAAGCTGCTCTGGGTAGTTCGCTTCTCGCCCGGCAAACCCTAGTCGTTCTAGCAGATGCTGGCTCCAGTCGGGGTTTTCGCGCCCTGCGAGCCGCGCTTGCAACCGCAGGTTATCGGCAACGTTTAGGCTGGGCACCAGATGAAACTGTTGAAAGATAAGCCCAAGCTGCTGACGACGTAGCGCGGAACGTGCGGACTCATTTAGGCCAGAAAGTGTTTGCCCGTTGATGATGACACTGCCTTGATCCGGCGTATCTAGCCCGGCAGCTAGATGGAGCAGCGTTGATTTACCGCTACCCGATTCGCCCATTAGCGCCACGCTGCTTCCTGGCTGAAGCGTGAGGTTGACTTGGTTGAGGACATGAATATCGCCCTGCGGCGTGCTGAACGTTTTGCTGATGTGCTGCAGGGCTAGCATGGTGCCCCTCCTGGGTGACTTGTAGCTATTACTATAGCAAAGCGGTTCTAGTTAAAAGACTAAAATTGTACATTCATTGTGTATTGTTTTGTTTTTGTATAGATATTGGTGGGCACAGTGAGTGTTCAAGTGTGGTGTAAACGTTAGCGGAGACCCCTCTTTAGTCGAGTATTAAGTAGCTAAAAGCTTGCTGGGAACGCCTAAGTCATGGCTTAGGGCAAAAGACAGTTTATTTACTAAACAAAATTAGTTATCTTGTATTAGATTACCTGACAGTAACGAACAGACATAGGTGCTTGCACTTGTGGCTAAGCTAGCTTTACGACGTATTGAAAAACTGACTCACATCAAATTAATGGTAGAAAGTTTAAAAAAAGAGAATGCAACTTGTATGCGGTGAGTTAAAAAATAATATTTTTCAAAATGCGCCTGCACGTTGTTTTTTTATTCTAATAATGACGCCTCCATCTTCTAACACTGGTATCTAGTGGTGCTGGGTAAATATAAAACTCAAGGGTTCAAGTATGCAGGGCGTACTACTACGCAGCGGTAAAAGTGAGCAGTTCTCAGCGCTGGGAGAGACTGGTCAGCCTGTTTTTCGCTCGGCTCATCAGCTTCGTGAGTCTATCCGAAGAGAATCACTTAAACGGAAGTCGCAAGAGCCTGACTTTCCAAATATGGAGCGGTATCTCGCTATTCCCCAGAGCGATCAACAGGGGGAGTTGCTGGATTGGTATAGCGCCATTGAAGGCGATGTCATTCCGTGGAGTGCCGCCAGTGAGGAGGAGCGAGCCCCCGCCCGGCAAGAGTTACGTCAATTTGAAACCTTTCTCAAAAGCTTCAGCGACACTTCGATGGCCAAAGCAGATGGGGCCCATAATGATCGCGGTGTGCTTGCTAAATTACTCAAACAAGTCATTCGAATTCCTGACCAAGACTACGTTTATCTAGTCAATGGCACACCGGTACTTACCTTTTGGGGGTTTGAACATCCGGATGCCAAGCGCTCTACCGACCCCTTACATTTTCTTTATCCGCAAGATCCTACTCCAGCACCCACTGCTATGCCGAAGCCTGCGATACCGCTCGCGGTAACGCCAACGGTTGAAACTGCTGTTGAACCAGCCCCCGTATTGGAAGAACGACGACCCTGGTGGCGACGCTGGTGGCCGTTAGCTCTCCTGTTGCCGTTGCTGCTTCTTCTGGGTTTCTTTGGACTGCGCAGTTGCACGCCCAACGCCAACTTGCCTGGCGTTGGGACTGGCAATATGCAAACACCTGACTTTCAAGCACCTGGCGTGGGCGTGAGTAATTTACGCATGCCTACGATACCTGATTTGCGTTTTCCAGCGTTTTCTATGCCTGATCTTTCCAGCCCGCGGTGGTGGGGGGGGGCGAGTAGTGGTGTGAATAATAGTGGCGCTGCAGGCAGTGGCATGGCGCTTGATGGAGGTGGGACAGGATTACCCGCAGTGGGGGTGCCGGACGTAGGCGCGCCAGACCTGGGTGCTACTGGCGTAGGTATGCCGGAAGCCGGTATGCCTGAAGTGCCAGCGCTGCCTGAAGGCGAAGGGCCGGTAAATGAGCAACCTGCCAATCAGCCTGAAGCGCCGATGGCACCACCCGAGTTGGGGCAAGAAATTTTGCCGGATACGGCAGCGTCAGCTCCTCCGGAATCGTTTGAGCCGCTGACTATTCCTTCCCAAGCAGCAGATGGCCCCGCTAACTTTTTAAACGGTAATTGGCGTGCAGCGGGCGTCATGGATAGCGAGACAGGACGCCCATTACGTGTCTCGTATGAATTTGAAGAGGGGCGGGGACAGGTGCAGCTGCGTCAAGGCGGGGTTACCTGCACAGGCCCGATCGATGCGGCAATGCAGGGGGGGGCGCTCTCGATCCAAAGTCAGGGGCAGGCAAGCTGTGAAGATGGCAGCCTTTACGATATGCCCCAAGTGCTTTGCGAGCAGGGTGCCACTGACATGGCCGACTGCGCTGTCAGCTACGCCAACGAGACCTTTCCCATGCAAATGTGGAAAGACAACGAATAACTGCGGAATAGTTGAAAGAAGAGTTGCGACATGTTGCCTGAAGTTACTCAGTTCCAAGACGTTGTCCCGTTGGTCAACGATACCGGCGTTCAGTTTCTAGATTTTGCCCTGACGCTTGAGCCTCGCAAGGAAACTGGCGGTGAGTTTGCCAAATTGGCGGATGACCTTTTGGTACGTCTGCTCACTAATGAGGAAGATGGCACCACGTTTTATGAGCCGGAACCTAACAAAGTTGAGCGGGTGAATAAGCCGTATCTCGATATGGATATGGAGTCGAGCTTGGCGCTATTGGATCGCCAATGGGTGCCGATACCGTTTTTTCGACATATGCCGCCGCACCGTTTTGATGAGGGCCCCAGCAACTGGGCGCGTCTGCGTTTGGTTGCGCTAGACACGCCCGATGTTGATGGCCATACCCACCGTCTGACGCTCGCGTTTGATACGCGGAGTATGCCCAAACGCGAGGGCACGGCGTACTTAGCGCCCAACGAAGAAGATGTGCGTTCGGGAGAGTTGTTCAAGCTTGCCTTGACCCCCCATGAAATGGGCTGGTTCATGGACTTGGCGTGGGTTAAAGAGTGGCTCAACGATCTATATCGGGAAGGCCATCCTGAAATGGATCTGAACGAGCTGGAGGATGACATTAAGGCGCTGCATCCTCAGGCGCACTATTTGAACCTACTGAGCCTGTTATGGAAACCGATTCCCGCTGAGCGTACGCAGCGAAAGCCCAAGGTACGTGTACCTGAAATTCGCTTGGTAGGAAAAGATGCGAGTCAGAAAACGCCTATCGATGTTGACCTCGTTTTGGATGTAGGGAACTCGCGGACGTGCGGTATTTTAATTGAACACCATGAGCAGTCGGGCTCTGGTTTAAAACAGAACTATGTGCTGGAACTACGTGATTTAGTCGATCCTGAGTATGTTTACAACGAACCTTTTGAAAGCCGTGTTGAGTTTTCCCAAACCTTCTTCGGTAAAGACCACCTGTCGGTTAAAAGCGGCCGCCATGATGCGTTTCGCTGGCCTACCATCGCTAGAGTAGGCGGGGAAGCAGGTCGCCTGGCTAGTCGCCGTCGCGGTACCGAAGGCTCCACTGGGCTTTCAAGCCCAAAGCGTTATTTATGGGACGGCAGCCGTTACACACATGGCTGGCGCTTTAATAGTGCTTATGTAAAAGCGGATAAAGAACCCTTCGCCACGGCTGCTCCTTTTTCTAACCTAATCAATGAGCGCGGCAAAGCGATCTATGCGGTCATGCGTGATGGTGAAGAGGATGATCTTCCGGTCTTCAAGCCGCATTATTCCCGCAGCTCCTTGATGACCTTCATGCTTTCGGAAGTGCTGGCGCAGGCACTGATGCAGATCAATAGTCCAGCCCAGCGCTCTCGTCAGGGCAATATTGATGTTCCCCGCCGTCTACGCTCCATTATTTTGACGGTGCCGCCCGCTATGCCGTTAGCAGAGCGCAGTATTCTGGATGAGCGTATGCGTGAAGCGGTGGGGCTAATTTGGCAAGGCATGGGATGGTATCCGGATGAAGATGACCCCTTCGATGACGATGCCCCCACACCAACTCCCCCTTTGCCACAGATTCGAGTGGAGTGGGACGAGGCCACCTGCGGTCAGCTGGTGTACCTGTATACCGAGATCAACGAGAATTTTGCAGGCCATCCTGAAGAGTTTTTCGACACATTATCACGCCCAGAAAAACAGCAGCGCGACCGTATAACCCTCGCCAGTATCGATATCGGTGGGGGCACCACTGATTTAGTGATCACCGATTATCGTATTGAGAGAGATCAAGGGGGGGGCAACAGCAGTAATGTTCATATCGTGCCCGAGCAACGCTTTCGAGACGGCTTTCGTATTGCCGGGGATGACATTCTGCTTGATGTCATCCAGACCTTCATACTGAAAAGCTTTGAGGAGGCGCTCCGGCGGGCAGGGGTATCTTCTCCAGATGCCATGATGTCGCAGCTGTTAGGTGGGGAAAGCCTGAGTGCTCAGAACCAAGTATTACGTCAGCAGCTCAATTTGCAGGTCTTCACACCACTGGGGTTGAAGTTACTGAGCTACTACGAAAAGTTTGATCCTCAAGAAAAAGAAAGCGAGGAGAATCCGCACCTTATCACCGCCACGTACCGAGAGCTCTTGGGTGATCACGCAGCAAGTGAGGCGGTTAGGGAGTATGTGCACGGGGCCGTACGACGTGACGTGAAAAACAGTAACACCTCATCGTTTGAGCTCATGGATACACCGATCACGTTTAACTTGCCTCTCGTTCACAAAGCCTTCTTGGGCGATGGTATTAACATCGGCAAGACTCTCGGCGCCCTGTGTGAGGTGATCCATCAATATAGCTGCGACATGTTGCTGCTAACGGGCCGTCCGTCACGGTTGCCAGGTGTCCAAGCGTTTTTACGCAAGATGTTGCCGCTGCCCCCAGGGCGTATTTTGCCTATGCAGAACTACCGCACCGGTAACTGGTATCCCTTCCATTGCAATGGCGAAATTGATGACCCCAAAAGTACCGCGGCGGTCGGTGCGATGCTGTGCCTGTTGTGTGATCAGTTAGATTTACCCAGCTTTTACTTCCGTACTCAGGAGCTAAAGCCGTATTCACTCATTCGCCACCTAGGGTCGATTGATAACAACAACGTTATGAAAAGCGATGACGTGGTGTATCGAGATATCAAAGCCAATGAAAACGGCACGGCGATCGAGTTGCCAGAGGACGACGAAACAAAAGTACAGGTGCGCGGGGGTATCGTGCGTCTTGGTTATCGTCAGCTGGATGCCGAGCGCTGGGTGGCGTCGCCGATCTATACCCTAGAGCTGACTGAGTCGGGTAAGGGGAAATACCGAGAAGCCGTAGTGAACGATGGAAGCGGCGGTCAGCCGGTAGTCGAGGTTGAACTTAAAGTTGTTGATAAAAAAGAAAAAATTGGCTTGGTAAGTGATGAATTGAAGGTTAATCGAGTCAGTTCCAATACCAATAAGTCATTTAGCAAAGCCGATATCAATCTTCAGCTCAATACCATGATTGATGCGGGTCTAGGGGATTCTAATTATTGGCTCGACAGCGGGAGTGTGAAGCGCAAATGAGCAATCTGACGGCTAAACAACACCAACTGGGCCAAGGCTGGGGATCTGTACATTCGGGTGCCGGTCAGGCCATCGAGTGGATCGAAAGCGTGCGTGGCAATGCCCCGCGCCTGGATAGTGAAGCTGATAACTTGATTCTGGAATTGCACAAAGCGCGCAACTTGGCATCGAGCCTGGGGCGTGCTGCAGGCACTCCCATGACCATCGGATTTTTCGGGCTTTCCCAGGCAGGGAAGTCCTACTTAATCTCGGCGCTGGCCGCAGGGCACAACGGCAAGCTGGAAACCGATTACGGTGGCAAGCGTCTTGATTTCATCGAGCACGTTAACCCTGTTGGTGGGGGGAAAGAAGCGACCGGGCTAGTGACCCGTTTCAGCCGTACGGCCACTAGCGGGCCAGCCGACACCCCTGTTGAGCTGCGGCTTTTCCGAGAAGTTGAAGTGGCAAAGATTTTGGCTAATGCATGGTTCAACGATTTTGACCATGAACAGCTGCATTACGAGCTGGATGAAACGCGTATCGAGCGTATTCTCAAACCATTCGAAGGCGTCGACGTTACAGGAAGCACACAGCCAGGGTTAAGCGGTGATGACGTGGTGTCTCTCTGGGACTACCTGACAGGCAGTTTTAAGAAGTCGATCAGTAAGCTGGAAGCGCGCTACTGGCCGCGGGTTCTTAAACTGGCACCGCGTCTATCTTGCGAACAACGCGCGGACCTGTTTTCCCTGCTGTGGGGTGAGCAAGAAGAGCTCACTCGCCTTTATATGCAGTTGGCGTCCACCCTGCGCCGCCTTGGCAATGCCCCCACCGTTTATGCGCCGCTGACGTGCCTCGTGACGCCCGAAGGCGACGGCTACAGCCAGCGCGACAGCATTATGAACGTGGATATTCTCGAACGCTTGGGGAGCGCCGATGACCACCGCCTGGAGGTGCGGCCGGTAGAGCAAGGAACGCCCGGTAATGCGGTCGCGGTATCGGTCGCTCAGTTAGCCGCACTGACCGCTGAGCTCACGTTTCCGCTCATTGAGCCCACCCAAGACCCCCACGTTGAAAAAGTTGATTTATTAGATTTTCCGGGTTATCGCGGTCGCCTTAGTTTAAAGAGTGTCACGGAAGCGGCCAGTCAAGCCAGTAGCGAAGGGGGCAATCCTGTTTCGCAGCTAGTACTGCGCGGCAAAGTAGCTTATCTATTCGAACGCTACACAGACAGCCAGGAAATGAACGCTCTGGTGGTGTGCACGAGCTCGGATAAACAAAGCGACGTGACCTCGGTTGGCCCGGTGCTAACGCGCTGGATTGAAAAGACCCAGGGCGTCACCAGCCAAGACCGTGCGGGAAAAGCGCCGGGGCTAATCTGGACGCTGACGATGTTTGATAAGCGTATCAGTGGCGCGTTGAACCTGACGGAAAGCCAGTTGCGTGAAGGGTGGGAAGGGTTGATTAAGATGACCCTGTTGGAGCGTTTTGGTCAGTACGACTGGATGAGCCAGTGGGCGCCGGGTGAACCTTTCAACAATACTTTTCTAGTGCGCAAGCCGCGGCTGCCTGTTCCTTTCCTTGATAGCCGTGATAACGAAGAGCTGGGTATTAACGATGACTGCACAACGCCTCTTGTGCGTATGGCGTCTACCTTTGCTGAGAATGCCAGCGTTCAAAAACATGTCCACGCCCCTGAAGAGGCTTGGGAGGCGATGCTGGCGCTGAACGATGGCGGCATCAAGCGTATCAGCCAGTACTTAGGCCGTATCGCCACCCTGGACTTTAAGCTGGCCAGTATCGAAAAGCAGCTGACCGACACCCTAACCTCTTTGGTTGAAAAACGTTTGGCTCCTCTTCATCACTCCGATGGCAGTGGCGAAGTGGCTAAAAAGCGCGAGGCCGCAAAGCTGTTGTGGCAAAGCCTGGGTCAACGGCTAGCCACGTTAGGTGAGCTTCAGCATCAACTGGAACTTCCCCAGCAAACAGTTCGCGATCTGTACCTGAGCGATAGCGAAGAAGACGGTATGCCAGCCTCAGAAGGCGATGCAGATAACGAAGAAGCCAAGCAGGCCGATAGCCTCTACTGCAATAGCGGTTTTAGCCTGAATGATGACCCCTTTTCCGCTGGCTCTCCGTTTGACGATACAGCTCCGGCTGCCTCTGCTACCCAGAACGCACCAGTGCTGCAAGGTGCAGATCATCGCTTTGCACGCAAGGTTTTCCAGGCGTGGGTAGCCCATCTTCGAGAAATCCCGGGGCGCCAGGCGTTACTGCAACTGTTGGGGTTGGAAAAAGCCGTGGTTGAGTCGCTGACCGACGAGCTGATCACAGCCGCTAATCGTATGGAGCTACAGCAGCATTTGGATCAAGCGCTTCTTAGACGTGCCCAAAGTAGTGCTAAACGTGATCAGTTGGTAGAGCGTCAAGTATTAGCCGCTCAGCTGGTGCTGCGCGACTTTATTGCTTGGCTGGGGTATCAGAATGTGCCGGTTGACCAGCGACCTAACAGCCTAGCGGGTAAAAAAGAAAAGCTGTTTTTGCCGAATCCTCCCATTTTGCCGGGGGAGCTACCGCACCTTGCGCCTCAGCCGGTGAATCAAGCCGTGCTTTATTTGGCCGATTGGCTTTCAGGACTTTGTATCGTGACGCAGGAAAATGCAGGCCATACCGCTGGAAGGGAAATTACCATGGAACAAAACGAGCGCCTGGGTGCTGTACTGACAACGTTTCACCAACCGGAGGTGACCCATGCGGGTTGAACTGCGTCCGCTGGAATCCGGTGCGCCGGGGCAAGGCCGTTTACTGCTTAAGGGATGGAAAGGGGCTACGACGGCACTGCAACTGACGATTCAGGAGAGTCAGGATCAACAGTTTTTGCACCCAGGCAAAACCTGGAGCACTAAAACGCACTCGTTTGAAGTAGCAAGCCTGGAAGAAGCCGATGCCGAGCGTCTTCAGGTAGTGCTCGACAGCACGATTATTGACCCGCTGTTGGAGCTTCCCGGCTCTACCCAATATCTGCTGACACTGCAGGACTCAGAAGGCACGAAAAGTGAAGGGGTGATACGGCTATCACGCGATTTAATGCCGTCTAGCGCCGCAGGCACTACACCTTCTACGGGTGCTAGTACAGCGCTGCATTCACCCCCTATTGTGGAAAAAACGCCTGATCCAGCACCAGAGCCTGAAATAAAAGCGCCTGCTGAGCCGGAACCCGAACCTGAGAAGCCGGTGGCGGAACCCCCGTCCGTGAGTAAGGCAAGCAAGCGTGGGCCGTTGCTGTTTTTATTGCTCGGGCTACTGCTTCTTGCCGCCGTAGCATTGGGAGCCTGGTACTGGTTCAGCAATAACGCTTATAACGCAGGAACTGAGCCGGTTACCCAAGAGAACATCGAGGAAGAAGATAGTTTCGAAGAGGAAGAAGTCGTACAAGAAGATAACGACGTTAGCGAAGAAGAGGCTGACCTCTCTTCTGAAGAAAACCAGCAAGCAAGTATCGATGAGAACATCGATGAAAGCAGTGCTGAATCATCGGCTGGCCCGGCAACGGCATGCTCGATTGAAGCCCTTGATGAGCAGGATGAGCTGACGTTTGTGCAAGGCTGTTCCCAAGCGGATATGACCCCAGAAGCATTGCTGTCGGTGATTGAAGCCGCGCGTGATGCCGATCACTGCGGCATAGCGCGGCGGCTATACGCCAACCGCGCTCTTGCAGGGGATGCCAGCATCGCGCTGGCCTATGCGCGTGAATACGACCCCGCCTATCACCAGGCCAACACCTGCTTTAGCGCCGCTGATGCGGAAACCGCGGGCTATTGGTACCAGATCGTTCTCGATATTGAACCTGACAATAGTGAAGCACAAGCACGTTTTGAGGAGCTGGGCGGATGATACGTAAAACGCTCGCGATCTTAGCGTGTTCGACAGTTACTTTATCAGGCATGGGGCTGGGTGCCACTGCAGCGCTGGCCGACCCACGCCCGCTACTGCAGGAAGGCAAACAAACCCTGTATCAGCGTGTCTTGACGACACCCGGGTGTGAATTAGCGCCAACAGCGGGAAACAGTGGCGAACTGCAGCCAGCGTTTACCCGTTTCTATGTCTATGAGCGTAGCGATATCGATGGGCGCGAATGGTTGAACGTTGGGCCGGATAGCTATGGTGATACGAGCGGCTGGCTACCGGCGGATTGTAGCGTCGCGTGGAAAATGCAGCTTACGCTGGCGTTTACCAATCCGGCAAACCGCCAACGCCTGCTGTTCTTCCGTGAGCGAAATGACCTTCAAGACATTCTCGATGAATTCGAGCCTTCCAGTCAGGTCGTTCCTTTGCATGCTGCTCTGGATCGTGAGGAGGAGGTGCCTGCCGTTTTGGCACGGGAGCCAGAGTACTTTGTTGATCTTCAGGAACAGTTTTACTTGTTGCCGATACTCGAAGGCGAAGAAGTTTTCACCGAAGCAGGCTTTCGCACACGCTTATTGAACGTGGCGTCGGTGAGTAAAGCAGGAGAGCCGGACCCTGCTGGAACTGAAGTGGATCCAGCAGGCGACACGCCGGCTAGCCAGCTGCGTGAGTTCAATGCAGGCGTTGTGTTCGTTATCGACTCGACGATTTCCATGGGGCCGTATATCGAGCGTACGCGCGAGGCGGTGAGCAAGATACTTGATCGAATCGAAGCGGAAAATCTCGATCAGCAGGTTAAGTTTGGCTTGGTGTCTTATCGTGACAGCGTGGAAAGCGTGCCTGAACTCGAGTACATCAGCCGTATGTATGCCAACCCGATGGATGTTCAAGGCAGGCAAGATTTGATGGCACGCATGGATAAACTCCATGAAGCTACGGTCTCCACGCCGGGGTTCGAAGAAGATGCCTACGCCGGAGTGATGCAGGCCATCGATGACGTGGATTGGAGTCAGTATGGCGCCCGCTATATCGTGTTGATTACCGATGCCAGCGCCATTGAAGGTGATAACGAACGCTCGTCTACCGGGTTAAGCGCCGATCAAGTGCGCCTTGAAGCTGCCAATCCGGGGGTGGCGATTTACACGCTTCATTTGAAAACCGCGAGTGGCGAGCGCTTTAACGACCATGCAAGGGCCGAGGCGCAATACGCTAATCTCTCGACCTATGCAGGAACCAATACGTCGTTGTACTACCCGGTAGAAGCAGGGGATGTCGACGCGTTCGGCGCTAAGGTGGATGCTCTGGCCGAGGCCATCACGTCCCAAGTGCGAGCGGCTTACCTCGGTGATGGCGCTATCGGCAGTGCTTTGAACGCACAGCAGCCTGACCCTGATGAGACGGACCCCGACCAGCAGCGCCTGCTAGAAGATGCGAGCCTTATTGGCCACGCCATGCAACTTGCTTACCTGGGTCAGCAGGCGGGAAGCGTCGCCCCACCGGTGTTCCAGGCGTGGATTAGCGACCGTGATCTAGTACAGCAAAACCGGCCAAGTACGGACGTGCGAGTGCTGCTGACGAAATCTCAGTTGAGCGATCTTAGTGATGTCGTCGCGCAGATTTTGGATGCTGCCAACCAGGGGCTGATTTCACCCACCGACATGTTTGATCGGCTGCGCTCGGTGGCAGCGGCCATGGGCACTGACCCCAATCAGCTGCAACAAAACGAGGCCACACAATTGGCCGAGCTAGGTTTGATGGGAGAGTATCTGGAAGACCTGCCTTACCAGAGTGAAGTGCTCAACTTAGATGAAGCCACCTGGAAGAGCTGGGATGGCTTATCTCAGGAGCGCTTCATTCGTAATCTGAGCATTAAATTGCGCCACTATCAACGCTATAACGAAGATGTCGACCGATGGGTTTCGCTGGCCGAAGGCAGTGACCCAAGAGACGACGTCTATCCTGTTCCTCTTGAAATGATGCCCTGATGATCGGCGTATAAAACCATAGAGGTAGACAGGATGTTGGCGATACAGGGCATGGTGGTGCAGCGTGGTCAAGGCGCACAAGTACATAAAATACGCTTGCCAGAATTATGCCTGTCGCCAGGTGAATGCGTGGCGATTACCGGCCCTAGTGGATGTGGCAAAAGTACCTTGTTAGAAGCGGTGGGGCTGCTGCTGGCACCCAGCGAGCTTGAGCATTTTATGCTTGGAAAATCGCAGCACGACGTGGCAGCGCTTTGGCGGTCTGATGAACAAGGTGAACTGGCGAAGCTTCGTGCGCGTGACCTAGGGTTTGTGCTGCAAAGCGGGGGGTTACTGCCGTTCTTAAATGTGGCTGACAATATTGCCCTGCCACGCCGCTTGCAGGGGCTGCCTAGTGAAAGCAAGCGTATTGCGCAAGCGGTCAAACGCCTGGGTTTAACGCCGCTGATGGATAAACGTCCGGCCATGCTTTCCATTGGTGAGCGTCAGCGGGTCGCTTTTGTGCGTGCTTTGGCGCACGAGCCGCAGCTGTTGCTGGCGGATGAACCCACGGCTGCATTGGATCCTCACAGCGCGCATGGGCTCTTTGCGCTGTTTATGGACGTGGTGGAAGAGCTACAGCTTGCTGCTTTAGTCGTCTCCCACGATTGGGATCTCGTTCAGACATTCGGTTTGGCGCGCTTTGATGCCATCACGGTAAAAGGGGAGACCGTCTTTGAACCCCGCAACTGAGCGATTTCGACTGTTGGCATCGTTAGCACTAAAAGACCTTTGGTATGACCGCAAGGTGTCACTGTGTATTGCCGCGGCGCTAGTTGCTGTGATTGCGCCCTTGTTATTGCTGTTCGGGCTTAAGCATGGGGTCGTCAGCCAATTACAGGCGGAACTACTGAATGACCCGCGCAACTTGGAAATTCGTATGATTTCCAGCGGTCGTTATGATGCCGACTGGCTTGAACGGCTACGCAACCTGCCTGAGGTGGGTTTTGCGATTGGTATGACACGCTCACTCAATACCCAGGCCGATTTGGTGCGGGATCGCCGCCATTTCGTGGATAACGCTGAAATAATTCCCACAGCGGAAGGTGACCCGCTGCTGGCATCCCTTTCGCTATCCAAGCCCCTTCAGGGCCAGGCAGTCGTGCTGAGTGAGTCGGCAGCGCGTCGTTTAAATGTGGATGTCGGTGATCAATTGAGCCTGTTTGTCAGTCGCCGCCTGGATGGCTGGGCAGAGCGTGGACAGCAAGCTATCGTTGTGCAAGGTGTTTTACCTGCGGATGTGTTTCCTCGACCGGCGGCCTTTGTCGCGCTACCGCTGTTGATAGCGCTTGAGGATTTTCGTGATGGCTACCGTATTGATGGCCTTGGCGTGAACACGGGGGAGGAGCGAGGCGAGCGGGAAACGCATTTTGCCCGTGCTCGCCTTTACGCAGCCGACATAGATCAAGTAGCGGAACTGGAGCAGTGGCTCAATTCGCAGCATATCGATACGGCCAGCCGCCTGGCTGAGATCGAGAACGTTAAGGCTATCAATCATGTGCTGGGACTCGTGTTTGGGGTCATTGCGAGTACTGCGTTGGTGGGCTGTTTAGCGTCAATGCTAGGCGCTTTTTTGGCCAACATCGACCGTAAGCGCAAGGATTTAGCCGTGCTTCGTCTGCTCGGCTTTGATCGTCCGGCCATTGCCGTATATATCGTGTTGCAGGCCAGTACGCTAACACTAGCCGCCTATGGGGTTGGGCTTGCCCTTTATGGGCTGGGAAGCCAGGTATTTAACCAGGCGTTAGCGATGAGCTCGACAACCGGCAGCGTTGTTTGCCGGATCACCTTCATGCACGGCGTGATGGCACTTTTATTAGCGTTGTTAGTTGCCCTCGCGGTGGCGATGATCGGCATGCTGCGCGCTTTCAGTATTGAACCTGCGGAGAGTCTGCGTGAATTATAAATCTGTTAGAGGTCTTTCCCGATATTGGGGAAGCGCGGGGTGCGCTGCTGTTTTGCTTTTGCAGGTGAGCGCTGCCTCAGCCGAATGGGATGAGCGGTTGTATAACCCCAAACCTCAAGAGGACGATGTCATTTTGCCGATGCCTTGTGATGGCGCCATGGTGTTTCGCAAAGTGCATATTCCCGCTACTGGGCCGCTGGATGATTACCCGATTAATATTGGTCAGGACGGTACTGGCTGGGGGTATGTCGAGCAGCGCCGCCCCTCCTACGTTTCCGGTAACTTCAGTGAGGGCGAAGGCGTATCGCGTTACTACTTGTTGGCCAAGTATGAAACAACGCAATTGCAGTATGACGCTTTGATGGGGGACGAGTGCCCGTCACCGTCGACGCGCTTACGCTTGCCAATGGTATCCGTGAGTTGGTTCGATGCCACGGCGGCAGCGGACCGTTACAACCTGTGGCTGCGTGAGAACAGCGAAGATACCTTGCCTCAAGAAGATGGGGTGCTGGGGTTTGTACGCTTACCCACAGAAATTGAGTGGGAATATGCTGCGCGCGGTGGCTTGGAGGTTGGCGTTGCCGAGTTTCGCGATGGCCGATATCCCATGCCAGAGGGCTTAAATGGTCATGAGTGGTTTGCAGGCCCACAGTCCGCTAACGGCCAGCTGCAGCTAGCTGGTTTACTGCAGCCTAACCCACTGGGCTTGCATGATCTTTTGGGTAATGCGGCTGAAATGATGTTCGAGCCGTTTCGCCTCAATAAACTGGATCGTCAGCACGGGCAGGCGGGTGGGTTCGTGGTACGCGGGGGGAATTATTTAACGCCCCAGAGCGATATTCGTACAGCACTGCGCGGCGAAGAGCCGTATTACCGTGACAGCGGCCAAGCCCAAAGTGGACAAGTAGGTTTTCGCCTATCCCTGGTGGCGCCTGCATTAACCTCGCGGGATCGAATTGCTGCGATTGAAGCCAGTTGGCAAGAGCTGGGAACCGACCTAGAGGCGAGTAATGCATCTCAGGAGTCCCCGGGAACAGTGGAACAATTGAGTAGTTTGGCATCAGAGCTTGAAGACACCGCGTTACAAGAGCAGTTACGCGACTTAGAGAGCCAGCTAAGAGCCAGTAATCAGCGTCAGGAAGAAGCGCGTAACTTAGCCGTGCGCGCCAGTCTTAACCTGGGAAGTTTTCTCTGCACCAAGCTAGAGGATGACGGCGTTTTCCTCGATTTTCTCCACAACAATTACCAAATTAACTGTGAATCTGGCAATGCAGATTCAAGCTGCGGCATGCGCCAACAACGCCTGGAAGAGCAGGATGCAAGGCTGCAGGCATTAAGCCGTTATTACGCCAGCAGTTTAGTTGAATCAGCCACGCTTTACGGCGAAAGCTTGCTTGAAGAGCAAGTAGACGTATTTGAAGAAATCATCACCCGTAATCGTCAACTCACCCAGCTTAAACCTTATCTACACACGCACTGGGAAAACCAGCGCGATTACCTGCAGCAGCAACATATCTCCACCGATGCCTGGCTGGAAAACTGCAAAGCCATGGCTAACTAAAAAAACGCAAGGGAACGTACTATGCAAAGCAAACGCACATCATTTAAGACAAAGGCGTCAAGTTGGAAGAAAGCACTAATGATGTCGGCAGTGGCGGGCAGCATGTTAGTGCTCAGCGGCTGTGTCACGACGGGAAGCTCTATGCTATCCGGAAACGGTAATGGCGCTGCTGCTGACCCACGGCTAACCCAGGGCAATGACGCCAAGTTTTTTAGCCGCTCGGGCTATCAAGCCTGTGCTGCAGGTGCTGCAGCTGGCATGTTGGGGTGCGCGATTACCAATCCAGGCAACCGCACTCAGTGCATGATTATTGCAGGCTTAGGGGCATGTGGCGTTGCTATGGGGGCCAACTTTTATCTGGATCAACGCCGCAGTGAATACGCCAATACCAGCGAGCGCTTAGAGGCAATGAGTGCGGATATTCAAGCCGATACTCGTAATGTCATCGCACGTACTGAAACAGCGCGCGAGGTGATGGAGGAAGACAAAGCGCGTATTGAGCGCATTCAAACGGATATGGCAGCGCAGCAGTTAGATCAAGCGGCCGCAGAGCGCGAGTTAGCAGCGATTGATAGCAACATTGATATCTTGCGTCGTGAACTGGCCAATATGCGCAAGAAAGCAGACGGTTATCAAGAGGTTGCTGCTGCAGAAAGAGCGGAAGCTAGCCCTGCAGAAATGGCGAGTATCGAGCAGGATATCGATCTCATGAACCAGCAGGTATTGGCACTACAGCAAGAAGTAGATGAACTCTACAACATGCGCTCTGCGATCACGCTGGGCTAAGTGCTCGACCGAGACATTATGAAGAGGCCATGATGAAAAAAGCCATAATGATTGCCAGCAGCATGGTGCTGCTGGCCGGTTGTGCGACCACACCGGAACAGTGCGATCCCTATAATCGTGATGCGAGCTTAGTGGCAAAACTCTCTTGTGATACCTCCGGGGCTTATCGTGCTCAAGTTGAGCAGCGCGAGCAGCAGGTTCGTCTGGATCAAGAAGAAAATGCCCTGTTCCATCAAGTCTATAGCGATATTAGAGCCCAGCAGCAGGCGACCCGCGAAGAGCTGAGTGTTCAGCAGGAAAAGCAGCAAGCGCTTAATACCTCTCTGCAAACACTGCTAACGCGCTTGCAAGCGCGTACCGGTGAGGAACTCGGGCTTCAGCATCGTCTAAATGACATTGAGCAGCAGTTGCACGCGAATCAAGCGCCAGCCCGTGATGAAGCTGAGATGGAAGCCAAAAGGGCACGTTTGGCAGAGCTTGAGCAGCAGGTAAGCCGCCTTCAGCAAAGCCTAGGCTACGAATAAGGCGGATGCTTAACAATGCAACGGATTCTGCGTGATTCCCAAGTAATACTGGGCGGCACCTTTGAAAGCTATCAGGCTAAAGTGGCGCTTATTCATCGCCACTTTCCTCCTAGCATCGGCACTATGTTTGCTCTACCGCGTAACGGGCAGGGGGACACGCTGGAGTGGTGGACGGAACTGCCAGGACAGCCGCTGGCGTTTGATGCGTTAACAAAAGATGAGCAATCTCACTTGTTGGAGCGTTATGCGCAACGCCAGCAAAGCCTAGGACGACTAGCCGATGAATTGGTAAGGCGCGGTGATACAGGCGCTGGTGAAAGCTTGCGAACCTTGATTGGCCCCGCTGAACACCAGCACCTCTATAGCCTCAATGGCGAACCCGTGGTGATTCGCTGGGGAGCTGACATGGTGAAAGCGGCTGCGCCCAGCGTTACGCCTGCTCCAGCGCCTAGGCCCGCTGCCCCCATTACGCCACCTGTTGCCCGGGTGGCAGCGGCTTCACGTCGCAGATCCTTTAGGCCGCTGCTGTGGTTGTTGCCACTGCTTCTGCTTCTTGCGCTAGGGTGGCTTGTGTATCTACTTTGGCCTTTGGATCGCTACTGGCCCAGCTGGTTTGGAAACGGTTCAGGGACCGTGCCTTACGCCTGCCGTGAGGGTGAGCAGGGCTTACCGCCAGAGTTTGTATTGATTTTTGATACATCCGGTTCGATGAATCTCAATATTGCGGCAACACAAGAGGACGAAGAGTGGTATTTCGGTTTGTCTGAGTTTCGTCAGATGATGCTGCGTAATATGGGCAATGAGCGTCTCTTATCATTAGAGTCAGGAACCTCTCGATTAGAGGTCGCCAAGGATTCGGTCTCGCATATTATCAACCAGCTTCATCCTGACATTGATACTGGGCTCATTACCTATGCGGGCTGTGGGGTTCCGGTCAAACAAGGCATATTCAGCATGGATCAGCGGGAACAACTGGTTACCGGTATCCAGTCGTTACATGCTTACGATGGTACCCCGCTTGCTGAAAGCTTGGTGGCCGCAGCGGGTTTAGTGGATGGCCGTGAGCGAGATGCCACCATCATCGCGTTTGTTGATGGGGCCGACGGTTGCGAACAAGACCAGTGCCAAGTAGCCGCCGAGATTGCTCAAGATCAGCCACGACTCACCATTAACGTCGTTGATGTGACGAAAGGTGGTCTCTCAAATTGCTTGGCAGAACAGACCGGTGGTCAAGTGTTTAGCTCACAGGATGCCATTGAGATTAGCAGCATGCTACAGAAAGCTAGCGCTCAGCTACTGAATGCCAGTCATTGTGAATAAGCCAAAATTATCCGCCTGACGGGCGGTTCTCCTGCCTGTGATAAACAGGCAGTTTTACGACGAGGCAATGAAGCCTCTGCGCTAAAGGCGCACTAAAAATTTAAAAGGGAAAAACATGTCTCAGCTACAAAACCAAATTGGTACGGCTATTGTTCCAGCAATAATCCAGGCGCTGGTTGTATGTGTCGTACGCTTTTTTACTATTCCTTGGTCAATTTGGAAAGGCGCTGCGTTACGCCTGGCTGCCATGCGCCAAAGTAGCGATGAAGAAAAGATCGCTTCTAGCAAGTCTGAATTTCCTGTTTTTGATTGGTTTAGGGCCGCTTGGGATGGCGCCATCTTTTTATCGTGGTTTATTGGCGTACTGGTAAGTGTGATTGCGTTGATTGGCGGCAGTATGGGGTATGGCGGCCTTATGGCAGGTATCGCGGCGGGTATTACCGTATTAGTGTACTTTTACTTTGCAGTTATTGGCATGTCATTGCTAAAAGAAGGGTTAATCTTAATATTGTCCATCGCATTAAATATGGAGCGATTAGTCAATAAAGGCTGAGAAATTTACTTCATTGTTTTATGTTGGCGCCTATTAGCTAAGCAGTCTGGCTAGCACCTTCTCCCGTCAGGATGCAATGCTTTTTGATGCGTTGGAAGAGTGCCTGCCGCTTTTCTTACCTCCTCGACCACCCTATACGGGTGGTCGAGAAGTATACGTCTCAGCAAACCGTTAAACTGTCGATGTCGCGCTGTTCCTCTCCGCAAGGCCTGATAAGGAGTTAGCCACTTGCGTTTGCATTACCACGGTCTCATGCCTGAGCGTATTGGGTTTGTTTTATTGCCCCGTTTCTCAATGATGGCATTTTTTTCCGCCGTCGAACCCTTACGAATTGCGAACCGTATGAGCGGGCGCCCGCTGTTTGATTGGACGCTGTACAGCTTGGATGGGGAGCCGGTCAGTGCTAGTAACGGTATGACACTGATGGTGGATCAGCCGATCGGTGAATGTCTTGATTTGCCATCGCTGGCCGTCTGCAGTGGCTTTGAGCCAGAGACCCACCTAACGCGGCCGTTGGTCAGTTGGCTGCACCGTTTAGATCAGGCAGGCTGCGTGCTAGGCGGCATTGATACAGGATGCTTTCTGCTAGCTGCAGCAGGGCTGCTAAAAGGTGAGCGAGTAACGCTGCACTGGGAAAGCTTGCCTGCTTTTCGCGAGCGTTTTCCACGCGTCGACACATCGGATGAGCTGTTTGAGCTGGGGGAACGCCGTTTCTCCTGTGCCGGTGGTGCGGCGGCGATGGATATGGCGTTAGAGGTTATCAAGCAGCGCCATGGCGCCAAGCTTGCTGTTGATGTCTCTGAGCAGCTTATTCATGAACGTCTCAGGAATCGGCATGACCAACAGCGCATGTCGCTAGCGCGACGATTAGGCACGCATAATCGGCGCTTGATTGAAGCCGTTGCTTTAATGGAGCGCCATTTGGAAGAGCCTTTGTCCCTCAAGGAGATTGCGGAACGCATCGGCGTCTCTTCTCGTCACTTGCAGCGCTTATTTGAAGACCATCTGCATCACACGCCGCGCCAATGGTATTTATCACTTCGGTTAACGCGGGCAAAACGTCTGCTCACTGAAACCGATATGGATGTGTTGGAAGTGGGTGTCGCCTGCGGGTTTTCGTCGAGTTCAAGCTTTGCACGCGCATTTCGTGCGCAGTTTGGTGCTTCACCCATGGAGGCGCGCCGACAAACTGAAGACTGAGTAAATGTCTAACGCTTGTCGTTTTTTGAATATCTAATGTCGCCTGGTGTCGTTTCAAATGTTTTCTAGTCGTCAAACTTGTCGAACTATAACGTTAAAAGAGGAGACGACAATGAAGCATATAGCCGGTAGGTTAAAAGGTATTGGCGCCCTAAGCGTTGCAGGGTTGGCGACTTTATCAATGACGGGACCCGCTGCGGCAGACCTGGATGAGGTGCGTTTTGGTGTGCCGCCCTGGCCTGGAGTGACGGTAAAGTCGGAGGTTGCTGCGCAGCTAATGGAGGCCATGGGCTATCAAACCCGCCAGCGTGATTTGGCCGTCAGTGTGATTCTGGAAGGCTTAACCCGAAACGATCTCGATGTGTATCTAGGTGGCTGGTATCCGGTGCAAACCGATATGGTAGAGCCGCTGGTAGCCGACAATAAAGTCGAAAAGCTGGTGTCCAATATCCAGGGAGCAAATTCCGGTTTAGTGGTCCCGCAGTACGTGTACGACGCTGGCGTCACATCGGTGGCCGACCTGGACGCCCACCGTGACCGTTTCGACGGTGAGATTCAGGGCATCGAGGCGGGCACCGGGATTAATACGGCGATCCTTGCAGCGATTGATAACGATATCGTGGGGCTAGGCGATTGGTCGCTGAGGGAGAGTTCGACGGCCGCCATGCTGGCTCAGGCCGAACAGAAAATGGCAAACGGCGAATGGGTCACCTTTGTGGGTTGGGAACCCCACTGGATGAACGTCAGCTTCGATATGGCCTATTTGGACGATGCCGATGACGCGGGAATTGCCCAGATCGAGAGCACGGTATGGAGCATTGTGCCTGCTAATATGGCAACAGAAGATCCTCAGCTGCACCGTTTTCTGTCACAGTACGTAGTGGATATCGAGGATCAAAACGCCTGGGTGCATAGCTATAGCTACGAAGATCGTCCCGCCGATGAAGTAGCCTCTGAGTGGATCAGTGCCAACTTAGGTACTGTCGCGACATGGCTGGAGGGAGTAACGACAAGAGATGGCCAGCCAGCGATAGAGGCGGTGCGCGCTAGTTATCAGTAATCGAGCATCAATGATCTAGTCGTCGGTTGAGCGCCTGGCAAAAATCTTGCCAGGCGCTTTGCATTTCTGGCAACAGTGCATGGGCATGTAAGGCGGCGTGCACCATCGTGTTGGCGCGACGATACCCTACCTGCGCACCGTTACGGCGCCAGGCAGCAACGGCTTGTTCAAGAGGAGAGGTTAACGGGTCATGCTCAACGGAAAGCACTTCTAACTGCGCGGTGGGTGGGAGTGTATCAACGTGGGTGCTAAGCCCCGGGCAGAAGGGAGTCAGTGACAACACGTCGTTTCGGCTAAGCAATGGGGCATCAGGCCCCAGCGTTTGCGGGTTAAGTGGGCCGACCGGTGGATAAATGAGACCTAGCGGGACGCTATGCGGTAATCGCGGTAGTAAGTCGAGAGCCAAGCGACCGCCCGCGCTATCACCGACGATCGCGATAGGCGCCATATTATGTGCCGCGTTGATGCAATCCCCAAGCATGTCGCTGTAGTCCGCTTCAGGCGCTAGGCGGTAGTCGAGACTGACAACATGGCGCGTGAGTTGATTTGCCAAACTGGCTGCAATGCCATGGTGACTGTTGATAGACCCCAGCGTAAACCCACCGCCGTGAAGATACATAACGCGACCCGGCTTGGCAGGGGCGGGGATGAAGTGTCGGAGCGTCACACAACCCCGCGTCTCATCGGTAATGCGCATGCCGTGTGGGTCGGACGGGGCAAATGTTTCGCACAGCTGGTCGTAGCGCTGGCGCGACTCTGCGGGCGCGCTATGCGTGACGTTAGCTAAGCCTTGCTCAAAACGGGTGATAAAGGTTTCGATATTCATCAGATACTCGTTACTCACGGCGGCGGTCGTTAACGTCCAATGGCGTATTGAACACTAGGCGTCATCAGCAGACGCCTAGTGTTTTGCCGTTTGTTCGCTCAGCGTTGGCGATGCCGTGCGTCAAGCGACTCGCGGAATAGCGACACCATTACGCCGGCGGTCATTACCAGCACGACCACACTGAGTGGTAGGGCGGCTGCAATCAGTGCTGTTTGCAGCGCATTCAGACCTCCTGCCACCAGCAGCACCGCCGCTACTAAGCCAATCACCACGCCCCAGAAAACGCGAAAGCGTATGGGCGGCTCACTGTCGCCCAGAGACAAAATGGTGGTCAGCACCAACGTACCGGAATCAGATGAGGTGACGAACCAGCTCATTAGCAGAAAGACCATGAGGGCGGAGAGAACCCACCCAAAGGTGCCGCTACCCACAATGCCATCCGCCGTGGCAAACAGTGCAGCCGGTAGGTTCCAGGCGTTAACTAGCTCGATAATGCCAGCGCTGCCCGGGCCTCCTGTCGCATTTAGCTCCTGATGCATGGCGTTGCCACCAAAGATAATCAGCCATACAAAGATGATGAGGGTGGGCACGAATAGAACGCCTAACACAAACTCGCGCAGCGTGCGCCCTTTGGAAATGCGGGCAATAAAGAGTCCTACAAAGGGCGCCCAGGCGAGCCACCAGCCCCAATAGAAGATCGTCCAGCCCTGTTGCCAGGCGGCTGTCCCTTCTTCCTCTGCATACCAAAGCCCCATGGGGATAAAGTTAATCGCGTAGTCGAGAAGGGTTTCGCCAAAGACGCTGATTAGCCACAGCGTAGGGCCCGCTAGCAGAAAAATACCGATAACGACCAAGGATACCCAGATATTCATCTCGGAAATCAGCCGAATGCCGCCGCGTACGCCTGATACAGCCGAAAGTATTGAGATAACAGAAATGCCGGCAATCAGCATCAGCTGAGTATTAAGGCCAGGGTCTACGCCCGCCAGCCGCTCTAACCCAACGGCCATTTGGCTAACCCCTAGGCCTAGAGAGGTCGCCACCCCAAAGACGCAGCCCAATACGCCCAGGATATCGAACAGGTGGCCGGCAGGACCAAAAATGCGCTCACCGATAAACGGGTAAAGTGCAGAACGCAGCGCCAGGGGCAAGCCTTTGCGATAGGCAAAGTAGGCCAGTGACATACCCACAATCACATAAATCGCCCAGCCGTGCAGCCCCCAGTGAAATAGCGTGACGCGCAATGCATCAATAGCGCGCTCGTGGCCAATCGCCGTGGCGTCTGCCATATCGGCATGAGGGTTGTTGGGGTAGCCAAAGGCGCCGGTATTATCGAGGTAGAACACCGGCTCTGCGACGCCGAAAAACAGAATGCCAATGCCAATCCCGGCAGACAGCAACATCGCGAACCACGCAAAATTGCTGAACTCTGGGCGGCTATCGTCAGCGCCAAGCCTTACGCTGCCGAAGCGGCTGAAGATGATAAAGGCACAGACGGCGAGTAGCAGCATGACGGTAATGAGGTAGTAGCCGCTGAAGGTGCTCTCAATCCAGGCGCGTGTGGTACCAAAGACGCTGCTAGCAGTCTCTGAACCAAACCCAGTGAAAAGTACAAAGAGCAGCACAAGCGCGCTCGCGGTTAGCGTCATGCCTCTGTGCATACCTTGGAAGAAGCCGCCCTGGGCAAGCTCAGTCACCATGTAATCGGTGCTAAGTTCGGCCTTGGGTGAGTGATTGTGTGAGGGCGGCGTGGGGTGCTGGGGGGGAGTGGGCGTAGCGATATTCTTGTCCTCCTGGGCCGGGCGTCGGGCCGGCAGTCCCGGTAAATCGCCCGCCTAAGCGGGCGATTATGGCGGTTTTATAAGGCGCTGCGGGTGTGTTGTTATCGCCGTATGGCTATCGTGCGGCCGGCGAGTTCTGGCCAATCCGAGGGTGAGGCGAGGGGTAATGCAGCAACAGCGGCCTCAACGGGCGTGGGAAAGGGGGCAGGGCGCCCGCTATCGCTATCCATGCCCATCAGCATCTGCTCGCTGGTGGCGAGCAGGTTACCTTCCTCGTCATGCAGCTTGAAAAAAACGTGGAGGCGTTTCGTGTCGCGATCCAGTAGCGCAAGCTCTACGCTTAATGGCTGCCCCTCGTGGGCTTCACGGCGATAGCAGAGGTGCGTTTCAAGGGTATAGATAGTGTAGCAATGGCGTGTGCGGCCTGGTTCGTCTAGGCCGACGTGCTCCATTAACGCATCGACCGCCAACGAGAAGACCCGAGCGTATTCGGCATCGTTCATATGGCCGTTGTAGTCGACCCAGTTTGAAGCCACACGGCTCTCTAAAATGACCATTAGATACGCCCTTCCAAGCCCTCGGCTTCAGGCCAATACTTTTGTACCAAGCCCAGCAGTTCGACCAAAAAGTCATCGCGGCGGCGGTCAAGCTCAGCCACTGGTCGCCCCGCAGCTTGGTGCTCACAGCCCTCCACCACACGGTCGATCAGCTCATCGGTGAGCTCGGGGGCTTCCAGTTTTGTCCAAGGTAGTTTTAGCGCTGGGCCAAACTGCTCCAACATGTGGCGCATACCCTGTTCGCCGCCTGCCAAATGGAAGGTTAGGAAGGTGCCCATCAACGACCAGCGCAGGCCACAGCCGTAAACTACTGCGGCGTCGATCTCTTCGGTCGTTGCCACCCCATCATTCACTAAGTGCAGCGCCTCGCGCCACAAGGCTTCCATTAGGCGATCCGCAATATGCCCCTCAATCTCTCGGCGCACGACCAGAGGACGCATAGCAAGCGCCTGGTAAAGCGTGCGGGCGCGCTCTATCTCGTCAGGTGCGGTCGCTTCACCGCCCACGAGTTCCACAAGCGGCAATAGATAAACCGGATTAAACGGGTGCGCGACAATGACGCGGCCTGGTGCCCGCGTGCAGTCCTGTTGCAAGTCGCTGGGCTTGAAGCCGGATGTAGAAGAGCCGATCAGCACCTGTGGCGCGGCGGCGGCATCCAGCTCAGCAAGAATCTTACGCTTGAGATCTAAACGCTCTGGCACGTTTTCTTGGATCAGGTCAGCGCCTTCCACCGCCGCTTCTAAGCTTTCCACAAAGCGCAGCCGCGTTGGGTTGGCGCCCTGAGCGAGGCCATGCTTCTCCAACGATGCCCATGCATTGTCAACGAAAGCGCGGGTGCGCTGCGGCGCATCAGGGTCTGGGTCGAAGGCCACAACATCCCAGCCGTTTGCGAGCGCCCTTGCGATCCAGCCATTACCGATAACGCCCGTGCCGATAACCGTGAGCTGTTGGCTCATGATTGACCTCCATTAGCTTGACCTTCAATACCACCGGTATGCGGGTTACGTAGTTTGAGGTGTGCGCGCGTTTCAGCGGGTGTCATAACGCGGGCACCTAGGTTCTCAATAAGCGTCGAAGCATGCTCCACCAGCTGGACGTTCGTGGCGAGCGTGCCTTTTTTCAGGTAGAGATTGTCTTCTAAGCCGACCCGGGCATGGCCACCTAAAAGGATCGCCTGCGCTGCCATGGGCATTTGATGACGACCGATGCCGAAGGCTGCCCACTGGGCGTTTTCTGGCAGTTTATTGCGCATCGCCAACATGGTTTCAGGATCGGCCTCAGCGCCCCAGGGGATGCCTAAGCAAAGCTGGTAGAGTGGGTCGCCCTCAATCAATCCTTCCTGCTGCAGCTGACGGGCAAACCACACATGGCCCAGGTCAAAACACTCCAGCTCCGGTTTTACGCCAGCTGCCTGCACCAAACGTGCGTGCTCGCGTAGCCAGTCAGCGGGGTTGACGTAGACCATGTCGCCAAAGTTGAGGCTGCCGCAGTCTAGCGTGCAGAGTTCGGGCAGTAGCTCACCGACCGGTTCGTGGCGCTGGGCGGGTGTTTGAATATCTGTGCCGGGGCCGCCGCGGGTCGGGTCATTTACATCAGGAATCCAGTCGCCGCCACCGCCTGCGGTGATGTTCATGACGATATCCACGTCGGCTTCGCGCACACGCTCCATCACTTCGCGGAAGTGATCTAGGGAGTGGCTGATGCCACCCGTTTCGGGGTCGCGCACATGAATATGCGCTATGCTAGCCCCGGCTTTCGCGGCGGCAATGCAGTCATCGGCTATTTGCTTCGGCGTGATGGGCACGTGTTGGCTTTTTGCCGTCGTATCGCCAGCGCCAGTGACTGCACAGGTTAAAATCACGTTTCTATTCACTTGCTGCTCCTTTTGGGGGCTGAGAGGTTGGCCCTATTGTGGCAACAAGCTCATTGTTTCAATTGGCGTTAAGCGACATCAGATAAACATTAAGCGACAAGCGTGCTCCTTTGCGGGTGATGGGTGCGCCATGAGTGTGTTTCCATTAGGTCTGCTCTGGATCTGTTATTGCCCTGCTACAAGTGCTAAGGACATTGTTATGCGCTTTTTAAAACCGGTTGTTATGACGTCGCTTGTTCTGACTTCAATGCTATCTACCTCGCTGGTAGCGCAGGACGCCCATATAGGCAGTGTGCGAACTGAGTTCAAGCTGCTCGGTCCGAATAGTACGATTGAAGTGGAGCGCTTTGATGACCCAAAAGTGCCGGGTATCTCCTGCTATCTCTCTTACTCTCAAGTAGGTGGGATTTCTGGCGCGGTTGGCCTTGCGGAAGAAGCCAGTGAGGCGAGCGTGGCGTGTCGGCAAACAGGGGAGATTGCCTTTGACCCTGACGACGTAGAAGAGCAAGAAGTGGTGTTTAATCAGCGCCGTTCAGCGCTTTTCAAAAATATGCGTGTCGTCCGTATGCACGATGCTGAAACGCACACCTTTATATATCTAACCTACAGCACCAAGCTTGTGGATGGTTCGCCTAAGAATGCGATTTCAGCCGTCCATTATGGCGAATACTAGGGAAGGGCTTAACGGTGAGCAGCCAACAATCAGTGCCATCAAACTGAAAAGCGCCCAATGGGTAGGGCGCTTTGAGCTAAGGTTAACCACCGAATTTTTCATTTTCGCCCAGGTTGGGGGTTGCATCTTTTTTAAGGTTGGCCTTGGTGATTTCATACAGCTGGAACGCTTTGCTCTCTTTCGCTTTCCAGTGCTCACCCATCTGCACCTTAACCTCCAGTAGGGCGACATCAGGATCATCCTTGCCCTCTGGGAACCAAGCCCCAATAAAAGAGTTCCAGTATTTATCAATTAGCTCGCGGTTATCCGTCAGGTTGGCTTTGCCTGATAGCGAGACATACACGCCCTCTTCTTGGTCAGAAAAACTGAGGCAAACGTCGTAATCGCTCTTCGCTTCAAACACTTTTTCAGCACTGCGGCGTGTGAAGAACCATAGGGTGCCGTCGTATTCATCCTGCACTAAGTGCATGGGGCGAGCGCGGGGCACCTCATTATCTAGTGTCACCAACATGCCTACTTTAATATCCTTGATCATCTTCCAGATCTTCTGCTTATGTTCCGGGCTGGACATAGCGCCACTCTCCTTATGGGTTAAAAACGGATGTTTCCTATCTCAGATGCCAATGCATCATAGATAGCTATAAGTTATACGAAAGCTTTCTTTTGGTGGTGATGTTCGTACAACTTATGATATGAGCTTAGCTATTATTGCTGTGATCAGCAAACGTCCCATGGCATTTTCTTAACGCTCAAGCGGCGTAAGGGCTACTAGGCACCTGAGTAAAGATGGCGTTGACGCTGCTTGATAAATAACCCAGCCGTTACGGCGGGATGTCATTCTGTTCTACTGTTTGACCACACATCTCCCCACTTCCAGCCATCTTTATGTACGTAGGCAGCCAGGACTTTTTGGTGCTCTGTGTTGAGCAATTGCTTCAAGCCTTCGGGTGAAAGCCTTAGACCAGATAGTGATGAATAAGCTTCAAGATTAGGGGGGCGGGGCGGGTGTTTCAGAGCCAAAATGAACGCGCTATCCAGTGTCACGATGAAGCCCTCTATTATTTTCAGGCTTATAGTCATCTGCTGCTTGGTAGCGCTGTCGATATCTGGGTAGCTTTCTCTTGCGATGAGCAGCGCTTGGTAAAGACGCGTGAGCGCTAGGGCGAGTGATTTATCATGCGCTTTATCGTGGTAATAATGGAGAATGGGGTAAGCGAGGTACTGCTGGCCCAGCTTACCAATAGAAGGTTGTAATATTTGCAGCTGCTGGCTAAGGCTGCTGAATTGACCGTTGGCATGGGTTGCTTCAAGAATTTGCCAGGGCGTTGTGCCGAGCGCGCTGATGTTCAGGGCCGTTTGCCGTTTTTCCGTTACGTTAGCCACTATATTGAGCATATAGGTAATGGTTAGCGTAAATAGAAAAAAGCCATTTGCGGCGGCTATGATCGGAGCCATACGCCAGCCGTCGGAGCCGGGTACATAATCACCATAGCCTAGGGTAGTAAGGGTATAGCCAGCGTAGTAAAGCCTTTCAATGGCATCGGCGGGCTGTTGAGTATCGGCGTTTACCACGGCAAAAGGGGAGGCACAAAACAGCAGCCACCAGCCAAGTAAAATAAACAGTAACCATGTGATCATCAGGCCCACGGTCATCCATGGGCCAACCGCTGCCAAGCGTTGGTGATTAGGATAACGCTTGTGGATGAAAAGGAGCACTGCCCATATCTGGCTAATAAATCGATTAGTGAACGGGCCAGAGCTTGAAGCAGAAAGCGTTGTTTTAATGGCATCGTAGTTCGCCACTGCGATAAGCACGATGCCTAATATCCCTATTAGCGCGCTTCCTATCATGGTCATCCCTCTGTTGGTGTTTCTTCCATTTGTTTTCGCGCCTACAAGCATAAACGTAACAACGCCTTCCCGTTTGCGCCAATGCGTGTGGTAGGTATATCTATCCGGCGAGGCCCTCGTTTTTGACGCCCAAGATGCGCTCTATAGGTGCTAGGCTGTGGCTTCATGCCTGAAATAACAACGAGCCAATACGATGCATGTTTACGAGTATCAACAGCACGATGCCACGGGCTTAGCAGCGCTAACCCGGCGTGGAGAGGTCAGCTCCAAAGAAGTCTTCGATGCGGCGGTAAACACGATTGAAGCGCTAAACCCTACCCTGCATGGGGTGGTGAGAACGCGTTTTGAGCGGGCCAACCAGGAGCGGTTGAGCGTTGCCGAGCACGCCCCTTTTGCAGGCGTACCCACGTTAAGCAAAGACCTGTTAATGGCCCTTGAAGGGGAGCCGCTCGCCTTTGGTAGCGCTGCCTTATCAAACTGGCGCCCTAAGGAGGATTCGTTACTGATCAAGCGCGTGCGCGAGGCGGGCTTGGTGGTGATGGGGCAGACTGCGACGCCGGAGCTTGGGCTGATGGGGATTACCGAACCAAAGGCGTTTCCACATCCACAAAACCCATGGCGGGAAGGTTACTCCCCCGGCGGTTCAAGCGGTGGTTCTGCTGTTGCGGTCGCCAGTGGCATGGTGCCCATTGCGCTGGCGGGAGATGGCGGGGGCTCTATTCGTATTCCCGCCAGCTACTGCGGTCTGTTTGGTTTTAAGCCTTCCCGCGGTCGAGTGCCGCTTACACCTGCCCACGGTGAGGTGTGGCAAGGTGCGGTGGTCGAGCATGCGATTACTCGAAGTGTACGCGATAGCGCGGCGCTGTTAGAGCAGATCAATGGCATGGCGCCCTCGGGGCCGTATCCTGTGCCCCGTGAAACAGACTATGTGGCCGCTTTATCCTCCACCAACAAACCGCTGCGTATCGCTGTGTCGCTGGGTGATTTTTTGAGTCGCAGCCTTGGCACTCAGGTAAGTGCGGAAGTGACAACCGCCGTTGAGAAAGCGGCTCATGCGCTGGCCGCCATGGGGCATGAGGTCGAGTGGTGCGACCCGCCGGTAGAAGGCGATGCCTTGGCGGATAGCTACCTGACGCTCTATTTAGGTCATTTAGCCGCCGACCTGCACTGGGTTAGCCAGCAAACTGGGGTGCCAGTGCATCGGCTAGCCATTGAGCCCTCTACGCGGGCCATTGGCCGCTTAGGTTCGCAGCTGTCAGCGCGTGATTATGAACTTGCCAAGCGTTACTGGCATGTGGCCGCTGAGCAAATGAGCCACTTTCACCAGCGCTATGATGCGCTGGTGATGCCAGTAGCTGAAGATGTTGCCCCTAAAATTGGTGAGCTATATCCGACGGCCTCCCGTGAGCGATTCATGTCGCTGCTAGCCCTACCCGGTGTGCCGTCGCTGGCACTAAAAGCGGGAATGCTAAAACGGCTGGCGGTGGATGCGCTTCGCCGCACCCCGTTTACCCAACTGGCCAACCTTACCGGCCAGCCGGCTATGTCTGTGCCCTTTCATGTGGCGGCGAACGGCTTGCCTGTTGGCGTGCAAGTGGTAGGGCGTTTGGGGGAGGATAAACAGTTGCTACAGCTAGCGGCCGCTATGGAGCAACATGAAGATTGGCAATGCCGTCTTTGCCCGCAAGCGTTTAGCGTTTAAGCAGGGTAAACTACGCCGCTTTGAAACAACGCTTGGCGCCCTGCATGCACCCCATAGAACCATCAACACGCTACGAATTAACCCAGGCGGGGGATCGCTACTTCGACGGCTTAGTCGATAAGTTTTCGCGCTCGCTTTATCAAGCACCCCGGGGCGAATTGCGCTTGGCTATGCTGGATTATTTACTGCCTGACATGCTGACGCTAAAGGCGCAGCCTGTGCTTGATGTAGGCGGCGGCTTGGGGCAGCTTGCTGCATGGCTGGCAGAGCGTGGGCACGCAGTGACCATGGCAGAACCTTCCCCGGATATGCTTGCCCACGCAAAGGCGTGGCATGGCAAGCGTATTAACGAAGATGCCTGGCCGCCAGAAAGGCTCCGCTATCTTGATGCGCCGCTGCAGGCATTACCCCAGCAAGCCCCAGGGCCTTGGCCTCTCATTACCTGCCATGCGGTGCTCGAGTGGTTAGGTGAGCCCCGGCAAGCCATGCAAACGCTGGCGAGCCTATTAGCCCCTGGTGGGCAATTAAGCCTGATGGTATTTAACCGCGATGCGCTGCGTTTTTCTAACGTGGTGAAGGGCAACCTTCAAAAAGCGCTCAGTGACCAGTTGGAAGGTAAGGGCAAGCGACAGCGTTTAACGCCGATTTCACCCGTTACCCACGATGACGTCTGCCGCTGGGCGGCTGAGAACGGCTTAGTCATGGAAGGCGTAGCAGGTGTACGCATTTTTCAGGACTACCTGCGTCAGCCTCCTGCCACAGAGAGCGAACAAGCAACGCTGCTGGCGTTAGAAAAGCAGTACTGCCGTCACGACGCCCACTGGCGGCTGGGCCGCTATCTACTCTATACCTTTAATAAACCTGAGGCCGACCGATGAGTGCTCAACTCCCCGCTTGCCAACTTCTTGAACGCTATTACGGAAACGCTGCGCAGCTATGGCCGATTGCTCCTCTGTCTGACCCCTGGTTGATAGAGCACTCCACGGCGATGGTAAGCGGTGACGTGGCGCTGCGTGGGCAATGGGAAGCCAGAGATAAAGTTGCCGTCAGTCCGTTTGATGCGCCTTTTGTGCAACAGGCAGGGCAAGTGGTGCTGTTCTGGCCAAAAGCCCACCAGTTGGGGATCTGGTGGCTTGAGTGGCTGTGCCGCATGCTGCCTGAAAATACACCGGTGGATGTGGTGGGTGAACACCAGGGCGGTATCAAACGCGTACCCAAAATTCTTAGTGAGCTGGGAATGCGCTGTGACAAGCTTGATAACGCTCGGCGTTGCTCTCTATTTGCTACTCGAACCGTTGCGATTGATACGCCCGACAGTGGCTGGCAGCATTTTGAAGCACTGGGCATGACGCTGGTGAGCCACCCTGGGGTCTTTGGACATGGCAAAGTAGACGAAGGAACCCAGCTGCTATTGCAAGCTGTTGAAACAGCTCTTGATGCGCGGCCCCGCAAAGCATTAAAAGTGCTGGATATGGGCTGCGGCGACGGCATTATCAGTGCGTGGCTGGCAGCGCGTGGGCATCAGGTCACGGCTGTAGATGTCAGCGCTTTTGCGGTAGACGCCTGCCGCCGAACGCTAGCGGCGAATCAGCTTGATGGTCAGGTGTTGGAGAGTAATGTTTACACGGCGCTTGAAGGGCAGCATTTTGACCTGATTGTGAGCAACCCACCGTTTCACCAAGAGCGCGACGTTAGCTATGGCCCTAGTGCCCGATTAATCGAAGAGGCACCAAGCCATTTAACCGACAAAGGGCAGTTAATGTTAGTGGCCAATACGTTTTTACCTTACCCCGGCCTGCTTGAGCGCACCTTCGGTAGTTTCGAGACGCTAGCGGATAACCGACGTTTTCGAGTTTACCACGCCCAGTTAGAAGCTCAGCCACAAGAGAGTCGCAAACATGGCCGTCAGGCATCTAGTAAAAGACGTTAAACGGCCGCTACGCTTTTCCCGCGTAGCGAATGGCGGTAATGGTATAGAGCGTCTCTCCGTTGGGCGTCAGCACCGTGACGTCATCATCCACTTCTTTGCCTAGCAGCGCTTTGGCCATGGGGGCATCGATACTAATCCAGCGTTTTTGAGTATCGATTTCATCGTGGCCAACAATCCGAATAGAGAGCGCTTCGCCTTTCTCATCTTCCAGATCGACAAAGGCACCGAAAAAGACTTTATCGGTGTTGGCCGGTAACCTATCGACCACTTGCAGTTCGTCCAAGCGAAGCGTCAGGTAGCGGATGCGTGCAATAACGCGGTTTAGCTCTTTCTTGTTATAGGTGTAATCCGCGTTCTCGCTGCGATCACCTTGGGCTGCGGCTTCGCCAACTTTTGCCGAAATCTCCGGCCGCTTAACCCTAGTGAGGTGGTCCAAAATATTGCGCAGCCGGGCAGCGCCTTCGGCGGTAATCAGGTTGCTTTTGGGTGCTTGGCGCGGGTCTTTGGCTGGGTCGCGCCAGCGCGTCATATTGCGGCCTTTCATCGGTTTTTTTCGCCTTGAACAAAATAACAAGCTTACGCTAAGGGCGGCCACTATCACATAGCCGATGATTGACTGGCGAATCATTCAAACGTTCGTTACATTGTGAGAGGGCAATTCTAGTCAACCGCTGTATAAAAATAATCTAGGAGCATTTTCATGCATACACTCTCTTTTTCTCGCTTATTGTTAGCCGCTGCCCTGGGCAGTACCTTGGCGCTGGCACCCTTAACCGCGTTGGCTTATGAAGGTGATGTGTTTTCCCTGAAAAATCGTTGGGAAAATACCGTGACCGAGATGCCCCAAAATCAACGTGAAAACACCTTAAAAGCGTTGGCAAGCGAAGCCGAAGCGTTAGCTGAGCAGTATCCGAATGAAGCAGAAGTGCTTATTTGGCAAGGCATTGTGCTGGCCTCTTATGCCCGCGAGCGCGGTGGCCTTGGCGCATTAGGCATTGCGGGCGATGCCCGTGATGCGTTAGAGCGAGCCATCGAGATTGATCCTCAGGGTGGCAACGGCTCGGCGTATGTAACGCTTGGCGCCCTGTATGATCGTGCGCCAGGTCGTCCGCTGGGGTTTGGTAATAGTAGTACTGCTGAGCATATGTTTCAGCGGGCGTTGGAAATTCGCCCTGACGGTATTGACGTTAACTACTACTATGCGGCGTTCTTAAAAGAAGAAGGCAATACTCAAGCTGCCCGCGAGCATGCTGAACGCGCTGTCAATGGGGACGCCCGTGACAATCGCCAGGCGTCTGATGAAGCGCTGCGTCAAGATGCCCAGACTCTGCTACAAACGTTATAGTCGCCTCAATTCGGTCGCTTGAGACAATGGGTGGCTGAATTGGCATTCCCGGTGCCGAGCATTGATAATAGATCGATTGCTATCATCGGGAGTGTTTCATGGCGTCTAGCCCCAACCCTTCAGCAGCACCCAAGCTTGGTCGAAATGATGTTGAGCTTCTTAAGCGCGACACCTTGTACCAAGGTTTCTTCCGTCTGGAAGCGCTAGAGCTGCGCCATCGTCTGTTTGAAGGCGGCTGGAGCGGCACCATGCGCCGTGAAGTGCATAATCGCCATGATGCGGTAGGCGTTCTGCTGTACGATCCCGTTAAAGATGCCCTGGTGTTGGTAGAGCAGTTCCGTGCGGGCGCTATTGACGACCCGTACTCCCCCTGGAAGTTAGAGCTGGTGGCTGGGCTTGCGGATAAAGACGAGCCGCTTGACGAGGTCGCCCGTCGAGAAGCGCTGGAAGAAGCGGGGTGCCATGTTGGCCCGCTTACTCAGCTGCACACGTATTACCCTAGCCCTGGCGCCTGTAACGAGCGAGTGACGCTCTTTTGCGGGCTGGTCGATAGTCAAGGGCTGGGCGGTATTCACGGATTGGATGAAGAGCACGAAGATATTCGTGTTCATGTCGTTAATTATCCCGCTGTATGGGAACTCCTGGAGCAGGGAAGGCTCGACAACGCCATGTGTTTGATTGCGCTTTACTGGTTAGCGGGGCAGCGCGCGTCGCTGCGCGCGGCCTCTCATCGCGCTGTATTGTCAAACACAGATGCCAAGCGAACCTGATTAAGGAGTGAGCATGGCCAGAGCTGCCTATGTCACCGATTTAAAATCTCTGCAGGGTGAGTGTAGCGCTAACTACTTGCGCTTGATTCGCCTAGTGGGGGATATGGAGTGTGGCCAGCAACGCGATATTGCGCTGCACGGCGACGACCAGCACTTTGGCGATTTACATCTGACCATTGTGCAGCAGGCTCCTTACACCACCATGGTTGAGGTGTCTCAGAGTGGCCCTCTGGATGCGGTGATTGAAGGGCCACGAATGCGCGTTCACCTCTACCATGATGTACGCATGGCCGAGGTGACAGACTTTCAGCGCGAGCGTCATTTTAGCGGCCGCTACCGTTACCCCAATGCCAGAATGCACCAACCCGATGAAAAACTGCAGCTCAACCGTTTTTTGGGTGAGTGGTTAGCCCACGGTTTGGCCTATGGTCACGCCTATGATGTGCCGGAGACACCTTAAATGCGGTTGGTACAAATTACCGATGCTCACTTACATGCCGATAAAGAAGCTCGCTCTAGGGCCGGTGTGCCTTGGCGACAATTTCAGCAGGTGCTGGAGCGCGTCATCGCCGAACGGCCCGACATCGTCGTGTTCACCGGTGATGTCAGCCAGGATGAAACTTCTGCCTCTTACTCGCTAGCCTGCCAGGCACTGGCGACGCTGCCGTGCCCATGGTTCTGGATTCCGGGCAATCACGATCAGCCAGAGCTGATGCTGGCGGAACATCCGCTACTTGAAGAAGTGGATTTAGAGCAGTGGCGCCTACTGCTTCTGAATACTCAAGTTGAGGGGCAGCCCTACGGTAGGCTAGGCAGCGAGCAGCTCTCTACCCTTGCGGAACAGCTTGAAGCCGACGACCGGCCGACGCTGATTGCTATGCACCACCCGCCGGTCGCAGTGGGGGCCGCGTGGATGGATGCCATTGGCTTGCAAGACCGTGACGCCTTTTGGCAAGTGCTAAGTGCTTACCCCCAGGTGAAGATTGTGCTGTTTGGTCATGCCCATCAGGCCTATGCACAGAAGCATTGCGTGGCGGGAGCGGAAATCGGCGTGTATGGCTGCCCAGCTATGGCAGACCAGTTTATGCCTAATGCTGAAAGCTTCACGATTGATGAAGCCTCTCGGCCGGGTTATCGCGTTATCGACCTGCACGGCGCCGAGTGGCAGACCTGGATTGAGCGAGTGGCGGTATAGCGATTTCTGTACGCGCAGCAATCACCTTGATAAAACAAGCCTTAATAAATTTCGATAGTCGATAAAGATATAAAAAGATAGTTATTAATTCTTTTGGGTTATTATCGGCGCAGCGTTACCCTACTCATCATTCGCCACCTCTGGGTAATACCCGGTGTGACGGCAAACAGTGTTTGCACATGCAAGCTTCGTTTTGTGAGGGAGTAGGTAATGAACCAGTTTTCTACGCCGTCGGCGGCGCAGCAAGAGGTGCCCGGCGCGCCTGACGCTGCAAGGTTGACCCATTTAAAGCAGCTAGAAGCTGAATCGATCCACATTATCCGTGAAGTTGCCGCCGAGTTTAGCAATCCGGTGATGATGTACTCTATCGGTAAAGACTCCTCGGTGATGCTTCACTTAGCTCGCAAAGCGTTCTACCCCGGCACGCCGCCGTTTCCGCTGATGCATGTCGACACCACCTGGAAATTTCGGGAAATGATCGCGTTTCGCAACCGCATGGCAGAAGAGGCGGGGATGGAACTGATTGTGCATACCAACGAAGAGGGGCGGGCAGCCAATATCAACCCCTTCGATCATGGTAGCGCCAAGTACACCGACATTATGAAGACTCAGGCGCTGAAACAAGCCCTGGATAAGTACGGCTTTGATGCGGCCTTCGGCGGCGCCCGCCGCGATGAAGAGGCGTCTCGCGCCAAAGAGCGTGTTTACTCCTTCCGCGATAAATACCACCGCTGGGACCCCAAAAATCAGCGCCCTGAGCTCTGGAATGTGTACAACGCCAAGGTCAACAAAGGCGAGTCTATCCGCGTGTTCCCGCTCTCTAACTGGACCGAGCTGGATATCTGGCAGTACATCTACCTTGAGTCGATTCCTATCGTGCCACTCTACTACGCCGCCAAACGCCCGGTGGTGGAGCGTGACGGTATGCAAGTGATGGTCGATGATGACCGCCTGCCCCTAGCGCCAGATGAAGTGCCGGAAGAGAAGTTTGTTCGGTTCAGGACATTGGGTTGCTACCCGCTGACCGGTGCGGTGGAGTCTGAAGCAGCTACCTTGCCGGAAATTATTCAAGAGATGTTGTTGACCAAAACCAGCGAACGCAGCGGCCGGGCCATTGATCGTGATCAGGTAGGCTCGATGGAGAAGAAAAAACGTGAGGGGTACTTTTAATGGCTCACCAGTCCAATTTAATCGCGGATAATATCGAGCAGTACCTGCACGAGCATGAAAACAAAGACTTGCTGCGTTTTATTACCTGCGGCAGCGTTGATGATGGCAAGTCCACGTTGATTGGTCGATTGCTCCACGATTCGAAAATGATCTTTGAAGACCAGCTGGCGGCGATCACTCAAGCGTCTAAAACCAGCGGCACCACCGGCGATACGGTGGACTTGGCGCTATTGGTAGATGGCCTGCAGTCCGAGCGTGAGCAGGGCATTACCATTGATGTCGCCTACCGTTTTTTCTCGACGGATAAGCGTAAGTTCATTATTGCCGATACCCCAGGGCATGAGCAGTACACGCGCAATATGGCCACTGGGGCTTCTACCGCTAGCCTGGCGATTATTTTGATCGACGCCCGTTATGGCGTGCAGACCCAAACTCGCAGACATAGCTTTATTGCCGATTTGCTGGGTATTCAGCACCTAGTGATTGCGGTCAATAAGATGGATTTGGTGGGCTTTTCTGAAGAGCGCTTTAATGAAATTGTTGCCGAGTACCGCGAGTTCGCTACTAACTTAAGCGCGCCGGACATCCGCTTTGTGCCGATGTCGGCACTCAACGGCGATAACGTGGTAAATCAAAGCGAACAAACGCCTTGGTATTTTGATGCGAGTGCTGATGAACGCTACGAAGGCAAAACGCTCATCGAGATGCTGGAGAGCGTGGAAATCAGTCGTGATCAAAACCTCACCGACTTGCGCCTGCCGGTGCAGTACGTAAACCGCCCAAACCTGGATTTTCGCGGTTATTGCGGCACCTTGGCGGCGGGCGTCGTGCGCCCTGGGCAGTTAGTGAAGGTGCTGCCATCGGGTAAAACATCCCGGGTAGCCCGTGTGGTGACCTTTGATGGTGACCTAGAGGCTGCCTATCCAGGCCAGGCGATCACCGTCACCCTAGAGGATGAAATTGATATTTCCCGTGGGGATTGGATTGTCAGCGCTGACGCCGAGCTGCCGCTTTCCAATGCGTTCAACGCTGATATTGTCTGGATGCATGAAGAGGCGCTCACCCCTGGCAAGCTGTATGACTTTAAGCTAGCCACCCGTGATCTTTCGGGTCAGGTAAGCGCGATTGAGTACCAGATTGATGTTAATACGCTGGAAAAGCACACTACCGATGCGCTGGGCTTAAATGCCATTGCCCGCTGTGAGGTTGAGCTTACCGCTGCCATCCCGGTCGATAACTATCGCACCAGTCCTGGTACGGGTAGCTTCATTATCATTGATCGGCTGAGTAACGTGACCGTCGGCGCAGGCATGATTCGCGGCGCGGCCAATGCCCGTGAGCAAGCTAATGCTACCGATTGGGTCGCTTTTGAGAGGGATTTAAATGCCCTGGTGCGCAAGCACTTTCCCCATTGGGAAGCGAAGGATATCCGCGACCTACTTCGTTAGCGCGTTGCCGTAAAGCAATAAAAAGCAGCAACAAAAAGCCGCCTTGATCACTGCGATCAAGGCGGTTTTTGCGTAATGTAGGAAGCGTTACTCCGCGTTCGGGAAGAACAGCTGCTGACCACCAACGGTAAAGTCTGCGATGGCCTGTTGTCCTTCGTCAGACACCAACCATTCGTGCCACTGAGCGGTCAACTCATGCTTGAGGTGCGGATGTTGCTCCTCGGACAGCAGCAGGCTCCCGTACTGATTGAACAGCGCCTCGTCGCCTTCGAACAGCAGCGTGAGGTCTTGTGGGTTTTCAAACGCGACCCACGTGGCGCGGTCGGTGAAGGTATAGGCATTCATACCTGCTGCGGTGTTCAGCGTCGGCCCCATGCCGCTGCCTAGCTCCCGGTACCACTCGCCTTGGGGCGTCACGCCCGCCTCTTCCCATAGGCGCAGCTCAGCACGGTTTGTGCCGCTGTCATCACCGCGAGAAGCAAACGGTGACTCGCTCTCAGCAATGCGGGCAAACGCGTCGGCTACGCTCTCGCTCTCGCTGATGCCCGCCGGGTCGTCGCTCGGGCCTACGATAACGAAGTCGTTATACATGACGTCCAAACGCTCAGTGGCGTACCCATCTGCCACGAACTGCTCTTCACCCGCCGTGTCATGAACCAGCAGGCTGTCGGCATCGCCACGACGGGCAATTTCAAACGCCTGCCCGGTGCCGACGGCTACGACCCTCACGTCGATGCCGGTGGCCTCGGTGAACGTGGGAATGATGGCGTCGAACAGGCCTGAATTCTCGGTAGAGGTCGTAGAGGCGAGCGTAATGAAGTCGTCATCCGCGAGTAGCGAAGCGCTCCAGGCCAAGACGGTCGTGCATAGGCTGGCGGTAATAAGCGTCGTCGTTTTATCCACTGTCTGCTCCTTTGGTTATTGTTTAGCGCTGGGTGGGGCTTACCAAACCAGTTCACCCCGGATAAACGCCCTGGCCTGAGAAGAGGCTGGGGCGTTGAAAAAACGTTCGGCAGGGGTGTGCTCGAGTACCTGCCCGCTGTACATAAACAGCACGTCATCCGCCAAGCGCTTGGCTTGATGCAGGTCGTGGGTCGTCATCACAATGCGCGTACCGTTTTGGTGGAACTCATTCACTGCGTCTTCCACGGCTTTGATAGCCGCCGGATCGAGAGCCGAGGTAGGTTCATCTAAAAACAGTACGGCGGGTTTTAAAAGCCATGCTCGGGCCAGCGTTAGGCGCTGCTGCTCGCCGCCGGAAAGTACTCGCGCAGGGCGTCTGGCCAGAGCGGCTAAACCGAACTTCTCCAGCGCCTGCATTGCGAGTGGTTTGCGTTGGCGCCTGGACACACCTTGTACCGCCAGGGCGTAGGTGAGGTTGTCGATGGCCGAGCGGCGTAGTAACACCGGCCGCTGAAATACCATCGCCTGAACCGGGGCTGCGCCTCCCCAGCTTATCTGGCCGCCGCTGGGGCACAAAAGCCCGTGGGCCAAACGCATGAACAGGCTTTTGCCCGCCCCGTTAGGCCCCATAATGAGGGTGCGATAGCAGCCGGATAGCGTAAGCGTTGTGGGGGCTAACAAACGGTGGCCGCGATGCTCAAAATGAGCCTGCTGAAAGTGCAAAGCGGGCACTACAGACGAAGGCATGTGACTTACTTGTGAGGGCGTTAGCAGCGGTGCGTTCATCCTAGCCGCCTTTTTGCTGCTTCACTGACGCTGTGAGCCAACGCATTAATCAGTGTTACCAGGGTCAGCAGTACAATGCCTAATCCCAGCGCTAGGGGCAGGTTGCCCTTGCTGGTTTCCAGTACGATGCTGGTGGTCATCACGCGCGTCACGCCGTCGATATTGCCGCCGACAATCATGACCGCGCCCACTTCGGCGCTGGCGCGACCAAAGCCCGCCAGTACCACCGTAAGCAGGCCAAAGCGAGCATCCCACAGCAGGGTGGGCATCATACGCAGTTGGGTAAGCCCCAAGGAGCGTAACTGTTCGGCATACTCGTGATGCAGTGCTTCAACCTGCTGACGGGTTAGCGCGGCGATGATGGGAAAGACCAAAATGACCTGCGCAATCACCATGGCGGTGGGGGTAAACAACAGTCCGAACTGGCCCAGCGGCCCCGCCCGAGAGAGCAGCAGATAAACACATAGCCCGGCGACCACTGGTGGCAATCCCATTAATGCATTGAGCAGCACGATTAGCGTGTTGCGGCCAGGAAAACGCCATAACGCCAGCGCTGCGCCTACTGGTAGGGCTAATGCGCTGGCGATTAACACGGCAATCAGCGACACCTGCAATGAGAGCGTCACAATGTTGATCAAGGCTGAATCCATGCCCAGAATTAGCGCGAGCGCCGTATAGAATGGGTTATCACTTGCTGACATAAGTACCTGATGTGGGAGCGTCTGGTCGCGGAAAAGCCAGTGCGATGGCCGCAGGGCAACGGGTTAGCTAAACGTATTTACTATGCTGCATAGTGTACGTTTACTTGATGTTATGCATCAGCTACTGAAATATATGCAGCTTTATACAGTAATTTGCAGGTTGAGCGATGTCCAACAGCTATTTAACCACTGCTGAAGTGGCCGATTATTTGCGCTTAAAAGAGCGCAAGGTGTATGACTTGGTGCGCCAAGGCCATCTTCCCTGCAGCCGCGCTACTGGAAAGCTGCTATTTCCTCGTCAGCACATTGACATCTGGGTGCTTAGTCACTTGGAAGGCGACCAAGCGCAGCGACAGGCGCCTCCGGCGGTATTAGCCGGCAGCCAAGACCCGCTGTTGGAGTGGGCCGTGCGCGAGAGCGGCAGTGATCTGGCCTCGTTGTGTCATGGCAGCGGCGACGGCGTGCGTCGCTTGCTAGAGGGCAAGGCAATGCTGGCGGGCATTCATCTGCTCGATGCCTCTTCCGGGCGCTATAACGAACCCGCTGCGCTGGGGTTAGGCGGGGTGCGCGATCTGATTGTGCTGCACTGGGCATCGCGTCGCCAGGGGCTGCTACTGGCGCCGGGTAATCCGCTGAACCTTCGGTCGGTAGGCGACATTGCTAAACAAGGAGCGATGCTTGCTCATCGTCAGCCGGGAGCGGGGGCCGCTCAGCTATTGAACTGCTTGTTGCAACAGGCGGACGTCGCGCCCGAAGCGCTGAGATGGACAGCGCACCCCGCGCTTAGCGAAGATGATCTGGCGTTGGTCATTGCCCAAGGTGACGCCGATGTGGGATTAGGCATGGAGGCTGCTGCACAGCGTCAGCAGCTAGATTTCATCCCGTTGGTGAAGGAGTCTTTCGATGTGGTGATGCATCGGAGAAGCTACTTTGAACCAGCCGTTCAGGCACTTTTTGCGTTTGCCCGCACGTCCCGATTTGCCCAACGGGCCAATACAATCAACGGTTACGATGTGAGCCAACTGGGCCGCGTATTGTACAACGCTTAAGCGCGCCCCACCTGGACGGATTCGCTATCTACGCTTGACGATTGTACAAGATGCACCACACTGGAGAGGCGTTGTAGACATAACCTCATCACGAAAAGGAGAGCATGATGAATCAAGCATTGAATGGTAAACGTGCTGCTATTTTAGCGTCTGACGGTTTTGAAGAGTCCGAGCTTAGCGTGCCCCGTGCAGCGCTCCAAAAAGAAGGAGTTGAGGTGCATGTCGTCTCGCCGGAGGGCAAAAACATCCGCGCTTGGGCCGAAACCGACTGGGGGGATACGTACGACGCTGACAAGGCGTTGGCAGATGCTAAAGAATCAGATTACCACGCCCTGGTGCTGCCCGGTGGCCTGTTCAATCCGGACGAGCTGCGTTTGAACGACGACGCACTGAGCTTCGTCAAAGCGTTCTTTCAAGCGGGTAAGCCCGTTGCCGCCATCTGCCACGCGCCGTGGATTCTGATTAATGCCGGCGTAGTAGAAGGGCGCACAATGACCTCCGTGCCGAGCGTAGCCCAAGACCTGCGTAACGCCGGTGTGAACTGGGTGGATGAGCCGGTTGTCGTAGATAGTGGCTTGGTCACCAGTCGCACCCCTAAAGACTTAGACGCCTTTAACGCCAAACTGTTGGAAGAGTTGCAGGAAGGTCGCCACTCAGGTCAGCACGCTTAATGGCGTGGTACCACCAGTGGGCAAGCTTTGCCAAAAGACTTGCCCACGTTGTTGCAAAACCGATGAAGCGGGACAGTGGTCGCAGTGGGATGATGGTGCATCCCTACCGCGGTTATGGTTCCCAGCGGGAAATATTTGTTATGGGCCGAGTGTTTCGTCAGGCGGCCCTGGGTCGTGCGATACCTCGCCGAGGAATGCTGCGGGACACCGCCGATGTGGCCCGGCGTATCTTTCGGCGTGGTTTACCTGATGCCCAGATCGAGATCCAGGTTGGCGACAATCAGCTATGCATGACCACTGACCGCGACGGCTACTTTGATGCCCACTTGCCGATCAGTACACCGCTACCGGTTGACGTCTCTTGGCACCGTGCCGATATATTGGTGCACGCTGAGGGGCACCCGCCTATCCGTACCAGTGTTGAAGTCTATGTGCCCCCTCCTGAGGCGGATCTGCTGGTGATTAGCGATATTGACGATACGGTCATGTTTACCGGGGTAGCGGAAAAGCTCAAAATGCTTTATCGGCTTTTTGTGCGCAAACCTCACCGCCGTACAGCGTTTCCAGGGGTCGCGTCGCTCTATCAAGCGCTTTATCGTGGGCAGACCGAAAAGGCTGAGCGGCCGATTCTTTATGTTTCCCGTGGCCCTTGGGCCATTTATGAAATGTTGGAAGCCTTCTTCCAAATAAACCGGATTCCAGTAGGCCCGATTCTATTTTTGCGAGAGTGGGGAATCTCCTGGCGCAAGCCTTGGCCGCGTCGAGCGGAAGCCCACAAACGAGATCTCATTGATCGCATGCTAGCGCTGTACGCTGACATGCCCTGCATTTTGATTGGCGACAGCGGCCAACATGATCCTGAGGTGTATACCGAGGTCGTCAAAGCCTATCCTGGTCGGATTAAAGCAATCTATATTCGTCGGGTGGATAAAGACCCAAAACGTGAAGCGGCCATACAGCGACTGCGGGATGAATTAGCCCATGCAGAGTGTGAGTTGGTGCTGGCGGCAGACAGTGTTTTGATTGCTGAGCACGCCCACGCCCAAGGCGATATTTCTGCCAGGGGGCTGCAGGCAGTGCAGCGGGATGTTGAAGCACATCGGAACGCCCCTGATTAAATTGCGGATTAGCCCTGGCGTATGCACCACTGCCGCGAACGTGATAAAACTAAATGCCTATAAACGGGTCATTTAGTTAGACCTTTCATCAGGGGTGAATATCATGTTCGCGGCGTTTTTAGGCTCGGTGCTTTTATGTACATCGTATTAATTGTGCTGGCGCTGGCTATCTTTGTGCTGCCCAATCTCTGGGCGAAATGGGTGCTAAAGCGCCATACCCGTGGGCGTGATGATTACCCTGGCACCGGGGCGGAGCTAGCCGACCATCTATTACGCCGTTTAGGGGTAGAAGGCGTCAAAGTTGAGCGCACGGAGTATGGCGACCACTATGACCCCGAAGCGAGGTGCGTGCGCCTTTCTCCCGACCATTACGATGGCCGCTCACTTACCGCCGTCACCGTGGCTGCCCATGAAGTGGGGCATGCCATCCAGCACCATGAAGGCTATACGCCTTTGCTAGCGCGCAGCCGTTTAGTACAAGTGGCTCAGAAAGCCGAAAAGCTGGGCGCTATTTTAATGATGGCGGCGCCTTTTCTGTTTGTACTTACCCGGCTGCCAGGCGGGTTAGCCGTGGTGATTGCTATGGCGGTGATTAGCTTTGGCACCGCCGCGCTCGTTCATCTGGTAACGCTACCGGTGGAGTTTGATGCCAGTTTTAACCGCGCACTGCCACTGCTCAAAGAGTACGTTCCTCCTTACGATATGCCGGGCGCCCGCCACGTACTCACCGCTTGCGCGTTTACCTACGTGGCCGCGTCACTGGCCAGCGTGATGAACTTAGGCCGCTGGCTGGTGATTTTGAGGCGCTAGGTTATGTTTCAGCGGATAGGCCCGGCTTATTCGCTAAAATCACCGCCCGTCGTGGGGCTGGGTAGCCTTCAATCGTGCGGGTGCGGTCATCGGGATCGAGAAAATCCGCCAGTGATTGATAGGTCATCCATTCGGTTGAGCGTTGCTCGTCAAGCGTTGTGACTGCTTCATCCACCACACGCACGTTGGTAAATCCACACCGTTCTAGCCAGTGGCAAAGCGCTTTGGAGGAGGGCAGAAAATAGACGTTGGGCATTGCAGCGTAGCGCTCGCCAGGCACAAACACCGTTTGTTCATCACCTTCCACCACCAGCGTCTCTAATACCAGTTCGCCGCCGGGGGCTAGCGCATCTTTCAGCTGCTGTAAGTGCTCAAGAGGTGAAGGGCGGTGGTAGAGCACGCCCATGGAAAAGACCGTATCAAAAAAGCCCAGCTTTTCCGGTACGTCTTCTATGCCCACCGGCAGAAACTGCGTACGGCCTTCATCAGCGTTGCCGACAAAGTGGCGCACCGCCTGAAACTGCCAGTAAAAGCGCGGCGAAGGGTCGATCACTAGCACAAACGCCGCGCCTTCACCGGCCATGCGCCAAGCGTGGTAGCCACTGCCGCCGCCCACATCCAGTACCTTGCGGTACTTTAACGGGGCGAGGTGCGGGGCGACGCGTTGCCACTTCCAGTCAGAGCGCCACTCGGTGTCGATATCAATACCACCAAGCCGAAAGGGGCCTTTGCGCCAGGGGGCGAGTTTACGCAGCAGGTTAAAGCACTGGCGCTGCTGGCTATCAGTCAAGGCCACGTCGACCTTCAGCGTATCGCTGGTTAGATCGACGTGGCGCTCTTCTGGCAGAGCGGGCAGTTTAGCAACGGCTTTTTCCCAGGCCGAAAGGTCGCCGTGGCGCTGGCGGTCCAGCCCATTGGCGAGCTGCTCTGGCAGCTTGGCTAGCCAAGGGGTTAACGTGGCGTCTTGCGTTGCCTGGTCTAAAAACGCTTGATAGAGCACGCGATGATCGTCGGGCAGTAGCGGCACGTCACCCCTCCTTAAAGGCGATTAGCGAGGTGAAGTTCAGGTACTGGAACCAGGTCAGTGAGCGAGGGAAACCCGCCTGGGCTAAGCGGCCATGCAGGGCGTCTAAGGTGTCAGGGATCAGTACGTTTTCCAGCGCGGTGCGCTTTTGGCTGATTTCCATATCGCTGTAGCCGTTGGCGCGTTTGAAGTCGTGGTAGCGCTCCACCCGCCAGGCGTTATCCCGCTCATCGGCATCGATGGTTTTTTCCGACAAAATAAGCACGCCGCCGGGTTCTAGTGCGTTGTAAAGCCGCTTCAGCAGCGCATCGCGATCAGCGGGGGGCAGAAACTGCAGCGTAAAGTTGAGAATGATCATGCCGGAAGGCGCATACTCAAGCGTACGTATATCGGCTTCTTCCACCTGCATGGCGTGATCAGGGCACTCGTCTTGAAACGTTTGCTTGGCTCTAGCCGCCATGGCAGGTGAAAGGTCTACCCCGGTGTAGCGAAATGCATCGGCAGGCAGCGCGCCCGCCAGCGCCAAGCCTGATGCCCCCAGCGAGCAGCCTAGGTCGTAAACATGCGCGCCGTGGCGCAGGTGGCGTTGGGCAATTAAGCTCAACATGCCAAGAATTTGCCCATAGCCGGGCACCGAACGGCGGATCATATCAGGGAAGCACGCGACCACCTGTTCGTCGAAGGAGAACCTTGCCACCTTATCAAGGGGTGTTGAAAAGATAGCGTCGCGGTAAGATGCATCACTCATGGGCTAGCCAGGTTTGTTAATGAGGCTGCGTAGTTTACGCGGCCTTGGTTAACCAGAACAGACCTGCCCATCACAGATTCCTGCCACATGGAATGACGCCACAGGAGAGGGCACATGGCATCAGCAACACGCGCAACCCCAGATACGCTACCCGCATGGCAAACGCTGACGCAGCATGCTCAGTCGCTGCAACGCGTTCATTTGAAAAACCTATTTGGTGACGATGCCAGTCGATGGACCAACTTTACGCGTCAAGTGGCGGGGCTCACCCTGGACCTTTCCAAGCAGCGTTGGGACGACGATACCTTAGAGCACCTGTTAGCACTTGCCCATGAAGCAGGCGTGCCAGGGGCGATTGACGCCCTGTTGAGCGGTAAGCGGGTAAATGTCAGCGAAAATCGTCCAGCGCTGCACACCGCTCTTCGGCTACCTGCCGATGCCGTGCTTAACGTGGAAGGCCACAACGTGGTCCGCGACGTGCATGAGAGTCTTGCCCAGATGGAGCGCCTAGTGCAGCGGCTGCACGCGGGGCAGTGGCGGGGGGCGACCGGCAAACCGATCCGTCATGTGGTGAACCTGGGGGTGGGCGGCTCGGACTTAGGGCCGCTAATGGTTACTCATGCGTTAGCGGATTATCGCCCAAAGGATATTCACCCGGTAGAGGTGCATTTTGCCTCCACCATGGATGGCTCCCAATTAGCGGATTATTTGAGCCGCTTTAATCCAGAAACGACTATTTTTGTGCTCTCGTCCAAGTCATTCACCACCATCGACACGCTTTCCAATGCCAACACAGCCCGAGACTGGCTGCTAGGGCGGCTTTCCAAGCATAGCGATGTGTTGGACAGCGGCCAGCAAACCCGTACCCATGCCAACCCCGTCAGCGCGGAGCTGGTCATTCGTCAGCACTTTATCGGCGTTTCCGCTAGCCCCGACAAAATGAGCGAGTGGGGGATTGCGCCAGATCACCAGCTGATGTTCTGGGAGTGGGTAGGCGGACGCTACTCGCTGTGGGGCACCATTGGCCTGCCCATTGCGCTGGTGGTTGGCATGGAAAACTTCCGCGAACTGCTGGCAGGCGCCCATGCGATGGATACCCATTTTCGCCATGCGCCGTGGGAGGATAATCTGCCGGTGCTGCTGGGCTTGGCAGGTATTTGGAATGTCAATTTTCTAGATATTCGCGCCCATTCGATTCTGCCTTACGATGGACGATTGGAGTACTTTGCCGCCTACCTTGAACAGCTGGAGATGGAGTCCAACGGCAAGTCAGTCACTAGTCAGGGTAAGGCGGTGAACTACTCAACCTGCCCGGTGCTATGGGGGCAGCTTGGCCCCAACGCGCAGCACGCGTTTTATCAGTTGCTTCACCAAGGCACTCAGCCGGTGGTGTGCGATTTTATTGCCCCGCTGAAGCGCTATGACGAAGTGGAAGACCCGGACACCCGTCGGCACTTGAAAGCCCAGCACCGGTTAGCATTGGCGAACTGCTTTGCTCAATCACGGGTGCTCATGCTGGGGGATGACGCCCTCGACGATGACGGTCCCCGCCCAGAGCATAAGCGCTACCGAGGCAATCAGCCCTCTTCTACAGTGCTGTTAGATAAGTTAACACCATCTACTCTGGGTGCCTTAATCGCTCTATACGAGCACAAAGTCTTTGTGCAAGCAGTGATCTGGGATATCAATCCGTTTGACCAGTGGGGTGTGGAGCTAGGCAAGCAAATTGCCACCGACACCCAATCGATCATCGACGGCGAAGGCGATATTTCCCGTATGGATGCTTCTAGCCGAGGGCTAATAGAAGCATTTTGGACTGCAGAGCAGGAGCACGGGAATCAGTAAGGGCGCTTAGTGGCATCCGCCGAAGGGCATCTTTTAGTCCGCTGCGGACAATAAGCATGGCTAGATATACAGCTTTTTGGTTTTCCGCTATCCTGTGCCCTTTTGTCAGCTGTCACGCGTGGCGGCTGGCAATGCTTTTTTCAGGAACCGTTATTTTTCAGGAACCGACGCTACATGACCCAGTTTGATGCCTCCCAGTATGGCGCGAGCTCTATTGAAGTCCTGTCCGGTCTCGAACCGGTGCGTAAGCGTCCCGGTATGTACACCGATACCTCGCGGCCCAATCACCTTGCTCAAGAAGTCATTGACAATAGTGTCGACGAGGCACTTGCCGGGCATGCAACGGCCATCAGCGTAATACTTCATCCGGATGGCGCCATTGAAGTTCAGGACAACGGTCGCGGTATGCCCATCGACCTGCACCCTGAACACGGCGTCTCAGGCGTTGAACTGATATTTACCAAGCTGCACTCTGGGGGCAAGTTTTCCTCTTCTAGCTACCGTTTTTCGGGGGGCTTACACGGGGTGGGCGTGTCGGTGGTTAACGCCCTGTCGCGCAGGCTAGACGTTGAAGTTACCCGTAATGGCGCACGCCATGCCATGGCATTTGAATTTGGTGAAAAAGTTGAAGAGCTGCACGAAATTGGCAAGGCAGCAAAAAAAGCGACGGGCACGCTCGTTCGATTCTGGCCGGACGAGAGCTACTTCGACAGCCCAAAACTTGCGCTCTCTAGGCTAAAGCACCTGCTGCGGGCAAAGGCTGTGTTATGCCCTGGGCTTGCTGTTACCTTGGTAGAGCCCGACGGCACTAAAACCGAGTGGGCCTATGCCGATGGTCTGCGCGACTACCTTGCCGAAGCCACGGATGGCTATGAAGTGCTTCCTAAAGAGCCCTTCGTGGGCCATTTTATGGATGATGAGAACGGTGTGGATTGGGCAATTCAATGGCTACCTGAAGGCGGCGAAGCGCTGCTGGAAAGCTACGTCAACCTGATCCCAACGCCCCAAGGTGGCACTCACGTTAACGGCTTTCGCTCTGGCCTTTTAGACGCCCTGCGGGAGTTCTGTGAATACCGCAGCCTGCTGCCCCGAGGCATCAAGCTTACCGCCGACGACCTGTGGGAGCGCGCCTCGTTCGTGCTCTCAGTGAAGATGCTCGACCCCCAGTTTGCTGGGCAAACCAAAGAGCGGCTCTCATCGCGCACCATTGCTGGCTTTGTTTCTGGCGTCGTAAAAGACGCCTTCTCACTATGGCTTAACCATCACGTTGAGCAGGCTGAGCAGCTGGCCGACATGGTGATTAGTGCCGCCCAGCAGCGTCAGAAAAAGTCTAAAAAAGTAGCGCGGAAAAAGATCACGTCTGGCCCCGCATTGCCTGGCAAACTCGCCGACTGCTCTGGCCAAGACCCCGCCCAAAGCGAGCTTTTTTTAGTAGAGGGTGACTCCGCTGGCGGTAGTGCTAAGCAGGCGCGTAATCGCGAAACCCAAGCGATTCTCCCTCTGCGCGGAAAAATCCTGAATACCTGGGAAGTAGAGACCCACGATATTTACGGCTCTCAGGAAGTGCACGATATCGCCGTGGCGATTGGTGCCGACCCAGGCAGTGCGGATCTGGAGAAATTGCGCTACCACAAGGTGTGCATTCTCGCGGATGCCGACTCCGACGGCCTGCATATTGCAACGCTGCTATGCGCGCTCTTTGTTCGCCATTTCCCGAGTCTGGTCGATGCCGGCCACGTTTATGTAGCGATGCCACCGCTTTACCGCATCGATTTAGGTAAAGAGGTTCACTACGCCCTGGATGAGAGCGAAAAAGCCGCCATTCTCAAGCAGCTGGCTACAAAGCGAGGCACCCCCAATGTTCAGCGCTTTAAAGGCTTGGGTGAAATGAGCCCGCTTCAGCTACGCGAAACCACTATGGCCGTGGAAACCCGCCGTTTAGTCCAGCTCACCCTAGAAGAGGGCGACGGTACCCTGGAAATGATGGATATGCTGCTGGCCAAAAAGCGCGCCAGCGACCGCAAGAAGTGGCTGGAAGATTACGGCAACCTCGCAGACATTGAGGTATAACCCCCGATGACCATGGATATTCAAGTAGCGGAGGGTGATGTCGAACGACTCTCCCTGCGCGACTACACCGAAAAAGCGTACCTCGACTACTCGATGTACGTCATTTTAGACCGCGCGCTGCCCAATATTGGCGATGGCATGAAGCCTGTGCAGCGGCGAATTATTTATGCCATGCGCGAGCTGGCGCTGCATGCCAACGCCAAGTACAAAAAATCGGCGCGTACTGTCGGTGACGTATTGGGTAAATTTCACCCCCACGGTGACAGCGCTTGTTACGAAGCCATGGTGCTGATGGCGCAGTCGTTCAGCTACCGCTACCCGCTGGTGGATGGCCAAGGTAACTGGGGTAGCCCGGATGACCCGAAATCCTTTGCGGCCATGCGCTACACCGAGGCTAAGCTTTCCAAGTTTGCCGAGGTGCTACTTAGCGAACTAGGCCAGGGCACCGTGGAGTGGGCGCCTAACTTCGACGGCACTATGCAAGAGCCTGTCGTATTGCCAGCCCGATTACCCCATGTGTTATTGAACGGGGGCACTGGCATCGCGGTGGGTATGGCGACGGATATACCGCCCCATAACGTGACGGAAGTTGTCGAAGCGACCTGCCATCTGCTGCGCAATCCCAACGCCACGACTGCTGATTTAATGGAGTTCGTCCCTGCGCCAGATTTCCCAACGGATGCAGAAATCATCACGCCGCAAGCGGACCTGCGTAAGCTTTATGAGACTGGCCGAGGCTCAGTCAAATTACGCGCCCGCTATATTCGCGAAGAAGCCAACATTGTTATCACGTCGGTGCCGTATCAAGTGAGCGGTGCCAAAGTGTTAGAGCAAATCGCCGCGCAAATGCAGGCCAAAAAGCTGCCTATGGTGGCTGATCTGCGTGATGAATCGACCCACGAAGAGCCGACCCGTCTGGTGATTGAGCCACGCTCGAGCCGAGTCGATGTCGAATCGCTGATGGCCCACCTGTTTGCCACCACGGATCTAGAGAAGAACGTGCGGGTGAACATGAATGTCATCGGCCTGGATGGCCGTCCCCGCGTCATGCCGCTTCCCGATATGCTGGGTGAGTGGCTGCGCTTTCGCCGTGCAACGGTGCGTCGCCGGTTAGAGCACCGCCTAGGCAAGGTCGAAGATCGGCTGCATATTCTGGAAGGCCTGCTGATCGCCTATCTAGACCTTGACGAAGTGATCCGTATTATTCGTGAAGAGGACGACCCCAAAGCCTCGCTGATGGCTGCTTTTAGTCTCTCTGAGCGTCAGGCTGAAGCCATTTTAGAGCTGCGCTTGCGTCATCTTGCCAAGCTGGAAGAGATGAAAATTCGCGGCGAGCAGGATGAGCTAGAGAAGGAGCGCAAGACCCTGCAAGGGCTGCTAGGCAGTGAAGCCAAGCTAACTACGCTGATCGAAAAAGAGATCCGCGCCGCCGGTAAAGAGCACGGCGACGAACGCCGTTCTCCGTTGGTTGAACGCGCTGAATCAAAAGCGCTTTCTGAGGTCGAGCTTTTAGGCGCCGACCCAATAACCGTGGTGCTGTCGGATAAAGGTTGGATTCGCGCCGCGAAAGGCCACGATATTGACCCTGGAGGACTCTCCTATAAAGCGGGTGACAGTTTCCGTCTCGCAGCCCGGGGTAAAACTAACCAGCCGCTGGTGTTGCTGGACGAGACAGGGCGCGCTTATACGCTGGCGGCGCACAATTTGCCCAGTGCACGCGGGCAGGGTGAACCGGTGACAGGCCGCGTAAATGTGGCGGCAGGGGCGCAAATGGCCGGTCTAATGCTGGCACCGCCCACCCAGCGTTATCTTCTGGCCAGCGATGGCGGCTATGGTTTCGTGGCTCAGCTTGAGGCGCTCACTGGCAAAAACAAAGCAGGTAAGGCCGTGCTGAGCGTGCCGAAAGGCTGCAGCGTGATGCCCCCGATTGAAGTCCCAGCAGGCGAGGCGCTTTGGGTAGCCTCGGTCTCTAATGAAGGCCGCCTGCTGCTGTTCCCACTGGATCAATTGCCCGAGATGTCTAAAGGCAAGGGTAATAAAATGCTCGATATTCCTGGCCCACGGGCAGCACGGCGCGAGGAATTTGTACGCGATATTACCGTTGTGGCGGATGATAAAGAGCTGATTATCCATGCGGGTAAGCGCAAGCTGACGCTAAAAGCCGACGATCTCGCGTATTATCGCGGTGAACGCGGCAGGCGGGGCAGCAAGCTGCCGCGTGGTTTCCAAAAAGTTGATCGTTTAGAAGCTGGGGAGTAACGGATGGCACGCGGGAATATTCTGGTCACACTGTTAGCGCCGCGCCTGACGGCCACGATAGAGTCAGCGGTGGCGGCGTTCATAGCGCAGTTTGGCCTGCAGGAAGAGCGTCGCCAAACGTTGGCAGAGACGGCTCACGGCAGCGCTATGGATTGCCTAGCGCTTCATTTATACGGTGCGCCCGAGGGGTTAACGTCATTACGTCAGGCAGCGCTAGAGCTGAGTGCCGCGCACGGTGTGGATCTAGTGTTGCAGCCCTCCCGAAACCAGGCCACGCCGCGGTTGGTCTGCTTCGATATGGACTCCACGCTGATTAAAGCGGAAGTGATCGATGAACTGGCACGCCGTCATGGCGTGGGTCAAGAAGTGGCGGAAGTTACTGAGCGTGCCATGCGCGGCGAACTGGATTTTAAAGCTAGCTTTCGCGAGCGTATGAGCAAACTGGAAGGCTTGGAAGAGTCAGTGCTGGCCAGCATTGCCGCTGAGCTGCCGCTGATGGATGGCGTTGAGCGCTTGATGGTGAACTTGAAGCGCTTGGGCTATCGAACAGTGATTCTATCAGGCGGCTTTACCTACTTTGCCCGCTACCTGCAGGAGCGGCTTGGATTTGACGAAATTCATGCCAATGAGCTGGTTATTGAGGATGGTAAAGTCACCGGTGCGGTACAGGAGCCGATCGTCGATGCTGAGCGTAAAGCGGCACTGTTAACGCACATTGCCGAACGGGAAGGGGTGCCATTGGCGCAAACCGTCGCCGTCGGCGATGGCGCGAACGACCTAAAAATGCTGGCGGCTGCAGGCTTAGGCGTAGCATTTCGCGCCAAACCAGTGGTGCGTGCCGAAGCGCGTCAAGCGATCTCGGTGGCGGGGCTAGACGGCGTGCTTTACTTGCTGGGCTACAGCGACGCGGATCTACTCTAAGACGACGCGCTTCCAGCCTAAAACGGCGGTGCTGATAAGCGCCGCCGTTTAGTTAGATGAGCGATTCGTCCCTCAGCTGTCCGTGGTCTGGGTGCTCATGCCATACTCGGTGCGAAGCGTCTCAAGCCGTGCGGACTCGCTCTCGGTCAGCGGTGGTGAATTCCACATCGGCTTGCCGTCAGCGTCGTTAACCCCACTTAGCGTCAGTGACAGCTCGACCCCGGTAGGAATTTGCTCGTTGCCCCAAGGGCCAAACCGATTGGGGGCTAGGCTCCACGTGTTGGTTTCTCCAGGCGCTAAGCCGCCGGCAATCACGTAGTAGAAGGTTTCATCTACCCAGGTGATGTCGCGCTCCGGGCTTTCCAATAGACCGTGCAGCATTAGTTCTGAAACAGCTTGCTCAGAGCGGTTTGTCACCGTTAGCTCGATTACCGGTTCCAGCGCACCATAAGGGCTTGTGCTGAGATAGTAACGGGCGCTATCAATGCTGACTTGCGCGAGGTTTTCCCGCGCGCGCTGGGCGCTGGCTTGTTTGGCTTCTAGGCGGTTAAGCGTTTGTAGCGCCTGCTCCCGCTCCCGAGCACGCCGTTGGCGCAGCATTTCATCGGCGCGCTCGATGATTTCGTCACCGGTGAGCCCATGCATATAGGCATTGGCTGATTCGGCAATTTCCGCTGCATTCATGCGCTGGGGATTAAAGAGGTCGATGTCGCTAAACGAAGACATGGCAATAATTTTTAGTGCGGTATCAAACTCATCGCGCTTGTAAGTCGGCAGCGAATCGCGCACTTTTTCAACGGAGACAACCGCTGCGGGCATTGAACTCGTGTCTATTTTGGGGTCTGAACAACCCGCTACCACTAGCAGTGTTAGCGATAGGGCAGGCAGCCTAAGCAGGCTCCACATATACTCACCTCAAACTAGGCCGTTAAACCGGGAGGAGCTTACCGTAAAGTCATATCGACCACTAGCAGATACGCTCAAATCAAAGCGCATCGGCCCCTGTGGATCGGTGGATAGTTTGGTATAAAGTGTGCCGATTACACCCTTAGAGACGTCTTGTTCCATGAGTGAACCCTTCAATACCTGGCAAGCCCGCTTCGAAAAGCTGCGCAGTAACAAGCTTTTTGAGGGGCTGGTAATCTCCATTATCGTTATCTCCGCGCTAGTCATTGGCGCGAAAACTTACGAAGAAACCTCCCGTGTAGAGCAGTGGTTGCTCTATCTTGATGTAGCGGTCACGGTATTCTTCCTGGTCGAAATTTTGATCAGAATGGCGGCCGAGCGCAACTTAGTCAGCTTCTTTAAGAAGGGCTGGAACGTTTTCGATTTCTTGATCGTCACCGCCAGCCTAATTCCTATGGATGATTCAGAGATGGTACTGCTGGCGCGGCTGCTGCGGATTTTCCGCGTGCTGCGTCTGGTTTCGATGATTCCAGAACTACAGATGCTGCTTAGTGCCTTAGTGAAGTCGATTCCACGGATGGGCTATGTCGTACTATTGATGTTTATCATCTTCTACATCTACGGCGCCATCGGCAGTTTTCTGTTCCACAATGTAGACGAAGGCCTTTGGGGGAATATTTCCCTGGCGATGCTAACGCTTTTTCAAGTGGCGACGTTTGAGAGTTGGGCCACCGCCGTGCTGTATCCGACGATGGAGGTTTACCCCTACGCTTGGATCTATTTCCTAACCTTCATCTTTTTGAATGCTTTCATCTTTCTCAATATGATGATTGGCATTGTGCTGGATGTTATGCAGAAAGAGAGCGCGATACTCGATTTAGATAACGAAGACGGCGATGTGGCTCAGATGCAGGGGCTACGCAATGATGTGCGCGATTTGCGTGCCCAGCTTGATCGCATGGAAACGGCGTTAGCGGAGCGGAGTGCGTCTTCTTCCCACCGTCCTTCGGATTCCCCTACAACAGATTAACGACTGGAGCGCCGCTATGATGCTGTCCGACCCTTCTAAAAAGTATCACCCCTTCGTGGCCGTAGATCTGCCTGATCGTCAGTGGCCGAGCCAGCGTATTGAAACGCCGCCTATCTGGTGCAGTGTCGACCTGCGGGACGGCAACCAGTCGCTGATTGATCCCATGGATCATGAGCGCAAGCAGCGCCTGTTCGACATGCTGTTGAAAATCGGCTTTAAAGAGATCGAGGTGGGTTTTCCCTCTGCCTCTCAAACTGATTTTGACTTTGTTCGCTCGTTGATCGAGCAAGATAAAATCCCGGAGGACGTGACTATTCAAGTGTTGACGCAGGCGCGTCCGCACCTGATTGAGCGCACCTTTGAAGCATTGAAAGGCGCCAAAAACGCCATTGTTCACGTCTATAATGCCACCGACCCGATGTTTCGCCGGGTGGTGTTTAATGTGGATAAAACTGAGTGCATCCAAATCGCCGTGGATGCCACCGCGCAAATTCGCGATTTGATGGCGTCCAACCCGGAAACCAACTGGACGTTCCAATACTCGCCGGAGCTATTTACCACCACGGAGATGGATTTTGCGGTGGAGATTGTGGAAGCGGTGATGGACACCTTTGGCCCCAGTGTTGATAACAGAATGATTGTTAATCTGCCCGCCACGGTCGAAGTGGCCACGCCCAATAACTACGCTGATCAGATTGAGTGGTTCTGCCGCCATGTGAAAAAGCGCGATACCCTGATTGTGAGCGTACATCCTCATAATGATCGCGGTACCGGCGTGGCCGCTGCCGAGCTGACGCTAATGGCGGGCGCGGATCGCGTGGAAGGGACGCTGTTTGGTAACGGTGAGCGCACTGGTAACGTGGATATCGTCACCTTGGCGATGAATATGTACACCCAAGGGGTGAATCCCCTGCTCGATTTCTCCAATATCACCCCGATCATGCGCGAGGTGGAGTATTGTAATCAGCTGCCTGTTCATCCGCGCCACCCCTATGTTGGCGATTTAGTCTTTACCGCGTTCTCAGGCTCCCACCAAGATGCTATTAAAAAGGGCATGACCGACCGTCGCGCGCACCCAGAAGCGCCGTGGGATGTTCCCTATTTGCCCATTGATCCGCTGGATGTTGGTCGCAGCTACGAGGCGGTCATCCGCGTGAATAGTCAGTCTGGGAAGGGCGGTATCTCCTACCTGCTGGAGCAGGAGCACGGTATTGAGCTGCCGCGCAGGCTCTCCATCGAGTTCAGCCAAGTCGTCCAGGAAGTGGCGGACCGCACGGGTAAAGAGATCACCTCCCAAATGATCTACCAAGCCTTTGCCGATGAGTATTTAGAGCAGCGCTCACCGCTGTGGTTGGTAAACCACCGCCTCTCTTCTGAACCGGATAGCCCCAAAGTGGTGCTAGAAACCATGATGGAGAACAGCGGTCAGCGGCAAACGCTGACCGGTGAAGGCAATGGCCCGCTGGCGGCCTTTATCAAAGCGCTGGCAGCGAGCGGTCAGGATGTCGAAATTATCGACTACCACGAGCACTCTCGTGGCCAAGGGGCGGATGCTGAGGCCATTGCTTATGTGGAAGTGCGCATTGATGGCAAGGCGGTGTTCGGCGTGGGTACCGATGAAAGCATCACCAGTGCCTCTATGAAAGGCGTACTTAGCGCCATCAATCGCCATCACTCGACTCAGCCTGCGGCGGCGAATGTCACGGCGGAGTCGTTGGGGTAGAGCACTTTTTCACGCTTATGTACAGGAGGCGCTTGGGCCTCCTAGTGCGTGCTAAAGGGGCGTCTTACTAGCCTTGCCAGGGACTTCTCTGACGAGCCTCGGCATTAGGAAACCGGGTAAGTGCTCCAACAGCTGTGTTACCAGTGCTTTTGCCTCCTGATCAGGCACATCAAAATGGGCAGCCCCTTGTACAGGATCAAATACATGCAGGTAGTATGGCAGTATGCCCGCTTCAAATAGCCGTTCCGAGAGAGCTGCGAGGGCGGGCACGCTGTCATTAATGCCCCGCAATAGAACGCTCTGGTTCAACAGCGTGACGCCTGCCTGTTTTAATCGCGTGCAGGCATCCACCACGGCCTGGTCAATTTCATTGGCGTGATTGATATGTAGGACAACGACTTTTTGTAAGCGGGTGCTGCTCAGCCAACCAAGCAGGGCCTCGTTCACACGGTCAGGAATAACCACGGGCAAGCGGGTATGTATACGCAGCCGTTTCAAGTGGGAGATGCTTTCCAACTGTTCGACCAGCCAGGCAAGCTGTCGGTCGCTTGCGGCGAGTGGGTCGCCACCGGAGAGTATCGCCTCGTGAATTGAGGTGTCGGCACGCAGGTAATCCAGCGCTTCTTGCCATTGGACACGAGAAGGCGAGTTTTCGCTGTAGGGGAAGTGGCGGCGAAAGCAGTAGCGGCAGTTAATGGCACAGGTAGGGCTGGCGATCAGCAGCACCCGATTAGCGTACTTATGGATCAGCCCTTTTGCAGGGCGGTGGTCGGCCTCTTCTAACGGATCCGTCACATACCCAGGCGTTGCGTCTGCTTCATCTCCGGTAGGGAGTACTTGAAGGAGCAGAGGGTCGTTAGGCTCGTTAGGCACAATACGCGCTAAATACGCCTCAGGGACGCAGATCTCAAACAGCTGATGCCCGGCGTGGGCATCAGCCAGCCACGCTTGGCTCAAACCTAGGCGCTCACACAGGGTAGCGGGGTCGCGAATGGCGTGTGAAAGCTGCCGCTGCCAAGCGCTGGGAGACTGGGCAGCGGCCTGATTAGCAGTGATAATGATGTTCTCCTGCAAAAAGCCCTCCTTCGGGTTATCATGCGCGCACTGATGAAGACCGATATAGCGAAGCGAGGCTTCGCGCATTACGCGACTGAAATAAATATTGAGAGGCATTATGGCGAACTATTCTACCAATGAATTCAAAGGCGGTTTGAAAGTAATGGTCGACGGCGACCCTTGTTCAATTGTTGAGAATGAGCTGGTAAAGCCGGGTAAGGGCCAGGCGTTTAACCGCGTGAAGCTGCGTAACCTGATGACTGGCCGTGTAGGTGAGAAGACTTTCAAATCAGGTGATTCGTTGGAAGGCGCTGACGTCATGGATTTGGAAATGGAGTACCTCTACACCGACGGTGATATGTGGCACTTCATGAAGACCGATGGCTCCTTTGAGCAGTACGCCGTAGAAAAGAAAGCGTTGGGCGATACGGTAAAGTGGCTTAAAGAGCAGGTGCCTTACACCATTACGCTGTGGAATGATAAAGCGATTTCCGTCACGCCGCCCAATTTTATCGAGTTGGAAGTGGTGGAAACGGATCCTGGCCTGAAAGGTGATACGGCGCAGGGCGGGTCTAAGCCGGCTACGCTCTCCTCTGGCGCTGTGGTTCGCGTGCCTCTGTTTATCAATCAGGGTGAAGTATTGAAGGTCGATACGCGCTCTGGTGATTACGTGTCTCGGGCGTAAACCGCTTGGGGGCACGGTGGTCAGTTAGCCGTGAAGACATCTGTTTTATAAAGCCACGCGATGAACATGCGTGGCTTTATTATGTAGGGGGGATAGTAAGATGAGGGCTAATTGGCAGCCTACAGCGGCAATTGAAACACTGCGTGAGCGGGCTCGCTTAATAGCTGATGTGCGCGTTTTTTTTGCACAGCGAGGCGTTCTAGAAGTAGAAACGCCCGTGCTAGGGCAGGGGGGTAGCACCGATGTGCACTTAGCTTCGCTTTCCACGTTAGCGCGCACCGATAAGGGCCAGCGCAAGTTGTGGTTGCAAACCTCGCCTGAGTTTCACATGAAGCGTCTTCTGGCCGCGGGAAGTGGACCAATTTTTCAGTTTGCCAAGAGCTTCCGTAATGGGGAAGTGGGCGCACGGCATAATATCGAATTCACTATGCTGGAGTGGTATCGACCTGCATTTACGCTGGCGCAGCTGATTGATGAAACGACCACGCTGATTGCCAATGTGCTGCCACGTTTTACAGGCCCCGTGGTGCATTATCGCTATCGGGAGCTGTTTCATACTTACTTAGCAGTAGACCCGTTCACTACCTCGCTGGAGACATTGCGGGCGTTGGCTGCGGAGCGTGGTCACATGTCCACTCAAACGTTAGCTGAAGAGGGGCGCGACACCTGCCTGGATCTGTTAATGAGCATGGTGATTGAGCCGCATCTTGGACAAAACGAGCTAAGCGTTGTGGTGGATTACCCGGCTAGCCAAGCGGCGCTGGCGCGCCGCCATCAGGATGTCGACGGCGAGTGGGTAGCCTCACGTTTTGAGCTGTACCTAAACGGTATTGAATTGGCCAACGGTTACGATGAGTTGACCGATGCCGATGAGCAGCGCGCCCGCTTTGCTGAAGATAACGCGGGGCGACGCCGTTTAGGTTTGCCGGAAGTGGACGTGGATGAGCACCTGCTGGCCGCACTGAAGCACGGCATGCCAGAAAGCGCGGGGGTGGCACTGGGGATTGACCGTTTGATTCAGTTAGCGCTAGGCAAAGCACGCCTGGAAGACGTGCTCGCGTTTTCAACGCCTAACTGTTAGTGGTCAAGGTGTGCCCAGGCTTTGCCCCATTTCCACCGTGGAGCCTAGCGGGTTATCGTCAAAGGTGACCGGTTTAGCAAAGCACATGACCACCGTGGAACCGAGCTTGAAACGGCCCATCTCGGCGCCTTTTTCCAGCACGATGGGTTCCCCAAACTTCATGCGTTGAGGGTGACCCGAAAGCGGCGTGACCTGACCCGACCAAACGGTTTCAATAGCAGCAACGATCATCGCGCCTACCAACACCATGGCCATAGGGCCGTGTTCAGTGTCAAAAATACATACTAAGCGCTCGTTGCGGGCAAACAAGCCTGGCACGTAGTTGGCAGTGGCCTGATTGACTGAAAAGAGCCGCCCCGGCACATAAATCATTTCCCGCAGCGTACCGGACATCGGCATATGCACGCGGTGGTAGTCGCTAGGTGACAGGTAAACCGTCGCGAAGCTGCCGTTCAAAAACTCATCGGCCAACGCTTTATCGCCGCCCAACAGTGTCTGGGCAGAAAACGTGTGGCCCTTGGCTTGCACCAGTTTGCCCGCTGCGGTAAGGCGACCATACTGAGACAGCGTGCCATCGGCAGGGCTAATCAGGCCATCGCCCAGAGGGCGAGCGTCGGCTTTCAGTGCGCGGGTAAAGAAGTCGTTAAAGGTAGCGTAGGCGGTGGGGTCTGGCTCTAGCGCTTGGCGCATATCTACATTAAAGCGTTTGATAAACGCTTTAATCAGAGTGTTTTTCACCCAGGGGTTATCGCACTGGGCGACCTTACCCGTTAGCCGTGATAGTGCATGGTGCGGCAGTGGGTATTGGAGAAGCGAAAAGGCTTTTTGGGAAAGTGTCACAGTAGTATCTTCATTTCTCGATAGGTGTATCGTCGCGGTTGCCCCACTCGCCCCAGGAACCTGCATAGCCGCGCATGTTAAACCCTAGCGCTTTGCCGACTAACCAGGTAAAACTGCTGCGGTGGTGGCTCTGGCAGTGGGTGGCAACTTCCATCTCCGGGGTTAGGCCCATGGCCTGCAGCTCGGTGATCAGCTCGGCATAATCGCGAATTCGCAGCGCGCGCTTGGAATCCATAGCGTTGACCCAGTCCATGTTGACGGCGCCAGGTATATGGCCCAAGTGCTTATTATTGCCACGCTCGCCGTCGTACTCTGCTTTTGAGCGGGCGTCCCAGATGGCAAACTGTTTATCGTCTAGTTTCTGTTTAATTTCATCGCAGGTGATCAGCGCATGTGGATTCAGAATCTCGGCGTGGTAGTCGCTCGGCGTTGGTGCACTCTGCTCGGTGCTCTCTTCCAGGCCAGCATCGCGCCAGGCATGGATGCCGCCATTTAAGTAGGAGTAGCGGGTATGGCCGATCAGCTCCAGTGTCCAGAGCAATCGAGCTGCCCAACCGCCCCCTTCATCATCGTAAGCCACCACGTGTGTATCGCGGGTTAATCCCAGCGCGCTGAATAGCTTGGAAAGAAACTCCACCGGCGGCACGTCGTTAGGCACTGGGCCTTCGCCGCGCATGAGATAGCGAAAGTCGAGGAAAATAGCGCCAGGCACATGGCCTTGGCGATAGCTATCGCCGTTTGCCGGTACGTCGATAATCAATAGTTGATCGTCGCCCAGCTGCGCTTGCAGTGCCTCCGGCTCCACGATGAGTGGCAATACATTGTGTTCTGATGAGTGGCTGACGGTGCTCATGTGCGGCTCCCTGTCTTTCAACTGAAGGTATTAAAATCTTGGACAATCGTTCTAAACATCAGAGTTACGCGTTTAAACTATCCAGAATGCGGCGGTAGCTGGCAAAGCGCTCGGGATGAATCTTGCCTGCCTCAACGGCGTCAAGTAAAGCGCAGCCCGGCTCATTTCGGTGGCGGCAGTCGCGAAAACGGCAGTGGCCAAGGTAAGGGTGAAACTCGATGAATCCATCGGTCACTTCCTGCTCATTTAAATGAATCAGGCCAAATTCACGAATACCTGGGGAGTCAATCAGCTCGCCGTTACTCACCTCGTCGCTCCGCATGGCATAAAGCCGTGCCGTGGTCGTGGTGTGGGTGCCTTTGCGTGAATCTTCTGACAGTGCGCCAATGCGCAGGGTTTCATCAGGCAGCAGCAGGTCGATAAGCGATGATTTGCCCACGCCGCTTTGCCCGACGAAGACCGACGTGCGTCCCTCTAACTGCTGGCGCAGTGCATTTAACCCCTCGGGATTAGCCGTGGTTGTGCGCACTACTGGATAGCCAAGCGCGCGATAGCGCTCAAGCAGCTGACCCAGTTCGCCACCGTCGTCTGGCAATAAATCGGTTTTGTTGAGCACTAGCACGGGCGCAATACCCGTGGCTTCGGCCGCCACTAAATAGCGATCAATCAGGTTGGGGTGAGGGGCTGGCTCCACGGCAAACACAATCAGCAGCTGATCGATATTGGCCGCCACGGGCTTGAGCTGGCCGCGCGGGTCGGGGCGCTTTAGAATGCTATCGCGCTCTTCACGGGCAACGACCACGCCAGAGCCGTCTTGACCTGCTCGCCAAATAACACGGTCGCCGGTGACCAGGCCGTCAAGGTTGGCGCGCAGGTGACAGCGCACGGGGGTACCGTCGGCGTCGCGAACTTCCAGCGTGCGGCCAAAGTGAGCCATTACGCGGCCCGGCTGTTCAGGGCCGTATTCACCCGCAGAGAGCTTTTCGGCATCCTGCACATCGCGTTTTTCTGCGCGCTGAGCACGTTCGGCTTGGATCTTCTCGACGCGCCACTGCTGCTGGCGACTTAATTTACGTTTGCTCATGACCACCCGATGCTCGGTACAATAGTGGGCATTGTACCCATCTGGGCGGCTTACTGTCCTGTACGGGGTGCGGGTTAGCGCAATATAAGCGACACTTTTATTCAATTCGCCGTTTTTAAGGCGATACTGGTCAAGGAATACATGTAATGAGCGAGCAAAGCGGTGCACCGCGTAGCGATCTGTTGGTATGGATTGATTTAGAAATGACCGGTTTGGAGCCGGACAAAGAGCGCATTATTGAGGTGGCGACGCTCATCACCGATGCGCAGTTGAACGTGGTCGCAGAAGGGCCGGTTATCGCTGTCAAACAGCCTGACAGCCTCCTGGCGGGTATGGATGATTGGAACCAGAAGACTCATGGTGAGTCTGGGTTAGTAGCTCGGGTAAAAGCGAGTACCATCGAAACCCAAGAGGCTGAGCAGCAAACACTCGATTTTTTGCGTCAGTATGTGATAGCGGGCTCATCGCCGATGTGTGGCAACAGCATTCATCAAGACCGACGCTTTTTAGAGCGTGAAATGCCCGATCTGTGGGCCTTCTTCCACTACCGCAATTTAGATGTGTCGACACTGAAAGAGCTGGCCAAGCGCTGGAATCCTGGTGCGCTGGTGGGTTTCAAAAAGCAGAATGCTCACTTGGCGATGGACGATATCAAAGAGTCGATAGCCGAGCTTGCCCACTACCGCAGCACGTTTTTGCGGTTAGAGGACGGCAACGACGAAGAGGAGTAACCCTCAGGTTCGTGTTGCAATTCGGGCATTCCGCTTGTGGCGTTGCTCGTCGAGTGCCCAGGTAACGTGCTCGCGGACAAGCTCGCTTGGGTAGGCCCTGCGCGCCCACAACGCGGCTTCCACGGCTTCGCTCCAGGGCGCGTTGCCCAGTCCAATGGCAACATTACGCAGCCAGCGCTCATAGCCAATACGCCGTATGGGGCTGCCTGCGGTTTTGTCCAAAAACTCCTTTTCGCCCCAGGCAAAAAGGCTGAGTAGCTCGGCACGATCCAGATCGTGGCGTGGCGCAAAGTCAGCCTCCTGGGTGATGCGGGTAAAGCGAGTGAATGGGCAGACCAGCTGGCAATCATCGCAGCCATATATTCGGTTGCCCATGGCGCGGCGAAATTCAAGGGGGATCGCACCGTGCAGTTCAATGGTGAGGTAGGAAATACATTTGCGTGAGTCGACGACTTTATCGTCAACGATGGCACCCGTCGGGCAAGCTGTGCGGCAAGCGCTACAGCTTCCGCAGTGTTCGTGTTCAAACGGTGCATCCACCGGTAGCGGTAAGTCGGTGTAGAGTTCACCTAAAAAAAATAGCGAGCCCGCTTTTGGGTTGAGTAGCATGGCATTTTTGCCAAACCAGCCTAGCCCAGCTTTTTGTGCTAATGCGCGCTCCATCACCGGGGCTGAGTCCACAAAAGCGCGGTAGCCGAAGGTGCCTACCTCTTGCTCTATTTTTTTTGCCAGTTGGGCTAAGCGTTTACGCATTAATTTGTGATAATCGCGGCCCAAGGCGTAGCGGGAAACGTAGGCTCGCTGAGGCTGGCCGAGCACCTTGGCGCTTTCAACCTCGGCGGGTAGGTAGTCCATACGTACGCTGATAACGCGCTGGGTGCCTGGCTCTAGCTCTTCTGGGCGAGTGCGCTTAGTGCCATGTTTCTGCATAAAGCCCATCTCGCCATGATAGCCCTGTTCAAGCCAGCTATTAAGATGGGCTTCATGGTCGGCAAGTTGGGTATCGGTAATGCCGACCTGCTGAAAACCGAGCTCTCGGCCCCAGGTTTTGATCAGGTTGGCAAGACGAAGCAGCTCATCGCTGGATAGTGCAAAGGTGGTGGAGCTTGGCATGGGTAAGGCAACGTTGGCGCGTTAAGCGAGCTATGCTACCGCATTAGACGTCATCGCAAAATGTCGATAAGCATCTATACCATATCACCGTTAATGTGCCGTAAATCGGCTAGTGCCGTTATTAGATTAAGGAGAGATCGTGCCCACGTTAAGTACTTCTTCGCTACGCCCCCTCTATAAAGCGGCTCAAGTGCGTGAGCTCGATCGACGGACGATTGCCGGGGGAATTGAAAGTTTTGCCCTAATGCAGCGCGCGGCTTCAAGTGCGTGGCATAGCTTTCGCTCTCGCTGGCCCCAGGCGCGCAGCGTCACTGTGCTGTGCGGTAGTGGTAATAATGGAGGCGATGGCCACGTGCTGGCGGCTTTAGCCATGCAGGCGGGGTTAAAAGTACAGCGCATCACCCTTAAGCCTCTGCATGAATTAAAAAATGATGCCGCACGGGCGGCAGCGCTTGCGACTGCCGCAGGCGTAGGCTGCGAGGCGTGGCAGGCGGGTACCGCGCTGGTTGGCGATGTGATTGTGGATGCGCTACTGGGGACGGGGCTGACGGGGGATGTAGAAGGTGAGATACGCCGAGCCATTGAGGCAATTAATGCTGCCCAACAGCCAGTGCTGGCGCTGGATATACCGTCGGGGATCGCGGCTGATAGCGGTGCCGTACTGGGCGTGGCGGTTGAAGCGTTCTGCACGGTGACATTTATTGGCGACAAAATTGGTTTGCATACCGGTGACGCGCCTGCCTATGCCGGCGAGATAGACTTTCGCCCGTTAGGGGTGAAGGCTCAGGTGTTTTTTGACATTCCACCAACGGCTTGGCGGTTAGACGACGCACTGCTGCAGTCAGCCTTTACGCCGCGCTCTCGAACCAGTCATAAAGGCAACCTGGGGCATGTGTTGGTGATGGGGGGCGCGCCGGGGTTTGGGGGAGCGGCGTTGCTTGCTTCCCAGGCGGCGGCACGGTTAGGCGCTGGTAAAGTCAGTTTAGCCACTTCGCCGGATCATATAACGGCGAGCTTAGTGCGCTGTCCTGAAGTGATGGCTCATGCCGTGCGTGGCGCTGCTGAGGCAAGTGAACTGCCCTGTCGGGCTGATGTCGTGGTAGTGGGTCCGGGGTTGGGGCAGGGGGCGTGGGGGCAGGCAATGTTACAATGCGCTCTGCAGTCAAAGACACCCCTGGTGGTGGATGCCGACGGGCTTAATCTATTAGTCAGCCATTGGCCGGATCTGCGGCGCGACGATTGGGTGTTAACACCTCATCCCGGCGAAGCTGCACGGCTGTTGGGATGTACGGTGGCTGAGATTCAGTCAGATCGCCCCGCAGCGGCACAGGCGCTGCAGCGCGCACGGGGTGGCGTTGTGTTATTAAAAGGCGCGGGTAGCTTAGTGGCTGGGCCAACCGGCTTAGTGGTATGTCCATACGGTAACCCCGGCATGGCCAGCGGTGGTATGGGGGATGTACTGAGTGGCATGTTGGGCACACTGATGGCCCAGTGTCAAAGTAGTGAGCAAGCTGCCTGGTTAGGCGTGATGGCCCACGCGCTAGCCGGGGACGAAGCGGCAAAAGCAGAGGGCGAGCGTGGTCTGCTGGCAAGTGATCTGGCATCCTATGCACGAGCATTAATTAATCCGTGAAGGCGTCTGACATGCAAGTGCAATTAAAAGATGAAAGGTCTCATGTTGCCTTCGGAGAGGCATTAGGGCTAGCGCTAAGAGGCTCTGGGCGTGTTTATTTAGAGGGCGACTTGGGGGCTGGAAAAACAACGCTAACGCGCGGCGTGTTAAGGGCCTACGGCTACCAAGGGGCGGTGAAAAGCCCAACGTACACGCTAATTGAGCCTTACGAGCTCGTCGAGCAGCGTATTTACCACTTGGATTTGTATCGACTCTCTGACCCTGAAGAGCTTGAATTTATCGGAGGTCGAGATGTGCTGGCTGACGATGCACTCTGTCTTATCGAGTGGCCAAGCCGTGGTGAAGGCTGGCTGCCTGCTCCAGACCTGCGCATCGTACTTAGCGTGGCTGACCAAGGGCGATTGGCGCTGTTGGTAGCAGGCAGTGCCATTGGTGAGCGCGTGCTTAATACCCTTGCCAAGCAAGCTGATGAGATGCAACAGGAGCACGGTGTGACTCAATGGATATGAACAACACGCTCAAGCACCTCACGCGTATGCTAGTGGCGGGGTGCTTAGCCCTTGTAGCGAATATTTCAGCGTTGCAAGCGGCAACGGTTGAAAGTATGCGCTTATGGGCTGCACCTGATCACGCGCGGTTGGTGTTTGATCTTTCGGCAGCGGCGCCGGCCAATGTCTTTTCGCTGGATAACCCGGCGCGTTTGGTTATTGACCTTGAAGAGAGCCGCCTGGATACCGATGTCTCGACGCTACCCCTAGAGGGCAGCGCCATTGATGCTGTCCGTACAGGCAACCGAGACGGCGGTGGCCTGCGGGTTGTTTTAGAACTTAACCGGAATATATCGCCGCGCCATTTTACGCTGCCTCCTAACGATCAGTACGGCCATCGTTTGGTGGTCGACCTTGAATACCCGGGTGAGAGTGCGGTAGAAAACCCCATCGACCCTATTGAGGCGATGATCCGCGATCAAGAGATCATGGCGCAGCGGGCGGGTGTACAGGCAACTGCGCAACTGCCAGAGAGCCAGACAGCTCGACCTGCTGAGCAGCGTCCGGCGGAAGTTCAGCCTGCACAGCCCCATCCGCAGCGCGATATCATTATCGCGGTTGATGCGGGCCACGGGGGAGAAGACCCCGGTGCGATTGGCCCTGCTGGTACAAGAGAAAAAGACGTTGTACTGGAAATATCGCGGCGCTTGGCAGCTGAGATAAATAGTGCCCAAGGGTTTAAGGCGGTGCTAATCCGCGATGGTGATTACTACCTGGGTCTTCGTCAGCGCACGCAGCTTGCTAGAGAGCAGAAAGCCGACTTTTTTGTTTCTATCCATGCCGATGCCTTCACTAGCCCTAGGCCCCAGGGCAGTTCGGTGTATGCGCTCTCTCAGCGGGGGGCCTCGTCTGAAACGGCCCAGTGGCTGGCGGATAGTGAAAACCGTGCAGACTTGATTGGCGGGGTTGATGGCAGCCTTTCTTTGCGTGACAAGGATCAAGTCCTGCGAGGTGTGTTGCTGGATCTCACGATGACCGCAACGTTAAATGATTCGCTCTCCATCGGTGGGCAGGTGCTAGAGCAGCTTGGTCGCATCAATCGTTTGCATAAGTCCAGGGTGGAGCAGGCGGGCTTCATGGTGTTGAAGTCGCCAGACATCCCTTCGTTGCTGATTGAGTTAGGGTTTATCTCCAACCCAGATGAAGAGCGGCGCCTTCGCGACCCTGTGCATCAGCAGGGGTTAGCGACGGCGATTTTCAGAGGGATGCGCGAACATTTCGAGCGTAATCCGCCACCCGCGAGCCTGTTAGCTTGGCAGCGTGACAACCAGCGCCGGCCAAGCGGTAATGAGTACCGAATCCAATCAGGAGATACACTGTCAGCGATTGCGGTACGCCACGGTGTGCCAGTGAATCAGCTCAAACAGGCCAATGACCTGAATGGCGATGTTATTCGGGTTGGCCAAGTGTTACGTATTCCTAGTTCATGATAATGACTCTTTGAGGTGCCGGTTGACTGAACTGATCGCTACGCCAATGCGTATCCATGTGCTTGACCCCAGGCTGGCTAACCAAATAGCCGCGGGAGAGGTCGTTGAGCGACCGTCTTCGGTGACTAAAGAGCTCATTGAGAACGCTATAGATGCAGGTAGCCAACGCATTGAGGTGGAGATCGAGCAGGGTGGAGCCCGGCTCATTAAGGTGCGCGATGATGGTATTGGCATTAGCGAGCAAGACTTGCCGCTGGCGCTTGCGCGACACGCGACGAGTAAGATCAGCAGTCTCGAAGATCTCGAAGGGGTGAGTTCGCTAGGTTTTCGCGGGGAGGCGCTTGCCTCTATCAGTTCCGTCTCGCGCTTGGAGTTAACCTCCAATGCGGACGAAGACCCCCGCCAGGGCTGGCGGGTAGTGGCAGAGGGGCGGGGTATGGAGGCGAAGGTTATGCCAGCGCCGCACCCCCGTGGCACGAGCGTCGCCGTGCGCGATCTGTTTTTCAACACCCCAGCACGGCGCAAATTTTTGCGCACCGAAAAGACCGAGTTTGCCCATGTGGAAGAAGCCTTCCGTCGCCAAGCGCTATCTCGCTACGATATTGCCTGGGTGCTGCGCCATAACCAGAAAGTGGTTCACCAGCTTCCGCAGGGCAATACGCCTGCTGCTCGCGAGCGGCGTATTGCCTCGCTGCTGGGTAAAAACTTTATCGAGCATGCCCGCTATATTGAGCGCGAAGCGGGCGGTCTGCGGCTCAGTGGCTGGGTCGGTTTGCCAACCCACTCTCGCTCGCAAGCCGACCAGCAGTATTTCTTTGTTAATGGGCGCGTCGTGCGTGACCGCTTAGTGGCTCATGCGGTGCGCCAAGCTTATCGCGATGTGCTGTATAACGGGCGCCATCCCGTGTTTGTCCTCTATTTGGAGCTAGACTCGGATGTAGTGGACGTCAACGTTCACCCCACCAAGCATGAGGTGCGCTTCCGTGATGGACGCATCGTGCACGACTTCCTTTACTCTAGCTTGCACCACTGTTTGGCGGCTTCCAAACCCTCCGAGGAGCAGTCGGCGTCAGACGCTCAGGCGTTAGAAGCGCCAGAATCCGACACGCCCAGCCAAGTAGAACAGCCAGCCCCACGCTGGCAGCAGCAGGGCATGCCGCTATCAGAAGGTCAGGGGCGGCACCCTGGTGCTGAGCGCGTGCGCCGCTTTATGCAAGGGTATCAAGCGCTGCATCCGGACCATGAAGAGACGCTGCTCACCCCCCAGTCGAGTCCGCCCGGCCAGCAACCGGCCGCCACGGCAGTGCGAGAAGTGCCGCAGGTGATGCCTGCCTATGATGCCACCGAGGCACCACCGCTGGGCTTTGCATTAGGCCAGCTGCACGGGGTATATATTTTGGCGCAAAATACTCAGGGTTTAGTGCTGGTGGATATGCACGCGGCCCATGAACGCATCGTTTATGAGCGTATGAAAAACCAGCTGGCAGCTGCCAAAGGCGTTGATGCGCAGCCACTTTTGGTGCCGGTTTCGCTGGCAGCGAGCCGTAGTGAAGTTGCCACCGCCGAGAGCGAGCGCGATGCCATCATTCAGCTAGGCGTGGAGCTAGACGTAGCAGGGCCAGAAACACTACTGGTGCGGCAATTACCTGCGCTACTGGCTCAGGCTGATCCGGAAGCGTTGGTGCGTGAAATGCTTGAGGAGCTTTCGCGCTTTGGCCGCACGCACCAAGTGGAAGCACGTATTCATGAGCTGCTTTCTACTATGGCGTGTCATGGCAGCGTGCGCGCTAATCGGCGTTTAACGCTTGATGAAATGAACGCGTTGCTGCGGGATATGGAGCGCACAGAGCGTAGTGATCAGTGTAATCATGGCCGCCCGACCTGGACGCAAATGAGTATGAAAGCACTCGACCGGCTGTTTCTGCGCGGTCAATAAAAAGGCGATAGATATGGAGGGCTGTGAGCTAATGGCGGATAAACGCCCCTTGGCTATTTTTTTAATGGGTCCTACGGCGGCAGGGAAAACAGATACCGCCATCGCGCTACATGAACGACTAGGGCACGAAATAATTAGCGTTGACTCTGCCATGGTCTATCGTGGAATGGATATCGGCAGCGCCAAGCCCAGCGACGAAGAGCTTCTACGTGCCCCGCATCGGCTGATTGATATACGTGACCCCGCCGACCCGTATTCAGCGGCAGATTTTCGCGAAGATGCGCTGCAAGAGATGCGGCAAATCACCGCGGCAGGCAAGGTTCCTCTTTTGGTGGGCGGTACCATGCTCTATTACAAACGTTTGGTGGAAGGGGTGGCGAATTTACCCGCTGCCGACTACGCCATTCGTCAACGCTTAGAGACACAGCGCCAAGCGGAGGGACTTGAGGGCTTGCATCGTTTGCTTATCGAGGTTGATCCTGTCTCTGCGGCGCGCATACACCCTAATGATCCGCAGCGTTTAATGCGTGCATTAGAGGTGTATTACGCCAGCGGTCGGCCAATGAGCACCTTATGGGCGGAACAGACGCCGGAAACCTTTCCTTGGCGGGTGCTGTCCATAGCGCTAGCACCTAGTGATCGCTTAGTGCTTCACGAACGTATCGCCCAGCGTTTCAAAACAATGTTGGATGAGGGCTTGATAGATGAGGTGGCTGCCCTCAAAAAGCGTAATGACCTTCACCTGGGGCTGCCTGCTATGAAAAGCGTAGGCTACCGACAAGTGTGGGAGTATTTAAATGGTGAGTATGACAAGGCGGCACTATTAGAGCGCGGCATTATTGCGACTCGTCAGCTTGCCAAGCGGCAATTAACGTGGTTAAGACGCTGGCCCTCGCTGACATGGATAGATTCGCAGCAGCCAGATGCTTTGGATAAGGTGCTGAAATTCGTGCGTGAAAGCGGTGCTTAGCGTAAGATAGTGAGTTCGTAAGTGAGTGTTTTCGAGCGGCCGGTTGGCTCTAGTGACAACACCCAGCCTTTCGGGCAATAAGATTGCGGCGTAGCACCAGTTAGGGCACGCCATTAATAACCAACCCCAACGACAGTTTAGGGAGAGCAACATGTCCAAAGGGCAGTCCCTTCAAGATCCGTACCTGAATATTTTGCGCAAGGAGCGCATTCCGGTCTCTATCTTCCTGGTAAACGGCATTAAGCTGCAAGGCCAGATTGAATCGTTTGACCAGTTTGTCATCTTGTTGCGTAACACAGTCAGTCAGATGGTTTACAAACACGCTATTTCCACGGTCGTGCCCTCGCGCAATGTGCGCCTGCCAGCACAAGATCCCGCCGCGCCTGACGCGGACATCTAATCCCGCTGGATAGCAAGAGAGCCGAATGAGGTATTGATTGTTTTTTGAACGCCCAGACGCCGGTGAAACGGCAGTTCTTGTTCACGTTGATTTCCATGATGAACAAGCACGTGAAGACCCGGGTGAGTTCTTGGAACTCGTGCGATCTGCTGGTGCAGAGCCTGCGACATTGCTCACAGCTAGCCGCCAACGACCTGACTCCAGAACGTTTATAGGGACAGGTAAGTTGGAAGAGCTGCGGGCAATGCTCGCAGCTCACGAGGCCGAACTGGTGATCTTCAACCACTCGTTAAAACCTTCCCAAGAGCGCAATCTTGAGCATGAGCTCAAGTGTCGTGTGCTTGACCGTACCGGCTTGATACTTGATATATTTGCACAACGGGCAAGAACACACGAAGGTAAGCTGCAAGTAGAGCTTGCCCAGCTTGAATATATGTCCACGCGCCTTATTCGTGGGTGGACTCACCTAGAGCGCCAGAAAGGCGGTATTGGTCTGCGTGGCCCGGGTGAAACCCAGCTCGAAACTGACCGCCGTCTTTTAAGAGTGCGCATCAAGTCTATTCATAGGCGGCTTGATAAAGTGCGCAGTCAGCGTGAACAGAATCGGCGCGCTCGTTCTCGGGCAGAGATTCACAGCGTATCGCTGGTAGGCTATACCAATGCGGGAAAGTCAACGCTGTTTAATGCATTAACGAACGCTGAGGTGTACGCTGCTGACCAGCTCTTCGCAACGCTGGACCCAACGCTTAGGCGCCTTGAAATTGAGGATGTTGGCCCCGTTGTATTAGCGGATACAGTGGGCTTTATTCGTCATCTCCCTCATAAGTTGGTCGAGGCGTTTCGTGCCACTTTGCAAGAAGCTGCTGAAGCAACGCTGCTAGTGCACGTTATTGATGCGGCTGACCCTGATAGAGACTTGAACGTAGAGCAAGTGAATCGCGTTCTTGAAGAGATCGGCGCTGATAGTGTGCCGGTTCTTAAGGTCATGAATAAAATTGACAGGTTGGACAGCGCGCCGCGTATTGAGCGCGATGGACAGGGTACGCCGGAAGTGGTTTGGCTATCTGCCCAGCAAGGGCAGGGCCTAGAGCTGCTGCATGAAGCACTCACTGAGCGCTTGGCAAACGATGTTATTGGCTTCTCGCTGACGCTCTCGCCTGAGCAGGGCAAATTAAGAGCGGGTCTTCACGAGTTAAATGCCGTGAGGGAAGAGACGTTTGACGAGCAAGGCCACTCCGTATTGGATGTGCGCTTGCCACGACGTGACTTTAACCAGCTAATGGCTCAGTTGGGTGAGCGTGCTAATACCTATTTACCTGAAACGCTGCGCGAAACCGACGAGTGGTAGCGGCTGCCGCCGAACTGGCAGGCACTCACAACATTTCCGCTGTCAGTTTTTGTCTACTTATTTGTAGAAAAATGGTACAAGATTGATACAGTAATAATATTAAAAAGCACGGCGACCCCAGCAACAGCGGAGGTCGCGTGCAGGTGAACACCTTAGTGGAGACGAAGTATGGCCTGGAACGAGCCTGGTGGTGGTAACCAGCACGACCCCTGGAGCAGCGGTGGCCGACGCGGTAATAACGGCGGCGATCGTGGCGGTAATGGTGGCAATAATGGAGGTGACAACGGCGGCAATAACGGCGGCAACAATCAAGGTCCACCTGACCTTGACGAAGCGCTGAAGAAATTCCAAGACAAGCTTAACGGTATGTTAGGCGGTGGCAAGAAAGGTGGCGGTGGCGGTAAAGGCACGGGCGGTGGTAAAGGTGATGGCGGCAAACCCCGCAATACCTTAGCCCTGCCTGGCCTACTGGTAGTGGTTGCCCTGGCTATCTGGGCGGCGTCTGGCTTTTATCTGGTTGACCAATCCGAGCGCGGTGTTGTGCTTCGTTTTGGTGAATACCAAGGCATCGTTGATCCTGGCTTGCAGTGGAACCCGCCATTGATTGATGACGTGCGAATGGTCAACGTGACGCGAGTTCGCTCCGTCTCGCAAACCCAGTCTATGCTTACTCGCGATGAAAACATCGTCGAAGTCGAAATATCTGCGCAGTACCAAGTCGCCAACCCGCGTGATTTTGTGCTCAACGTTCGTGATCCGGGGCTTTCCATTGAGAACGCACTGGATTCGGCGCTGCGTCACGTGGTGGGCGGTACGGATATGATTGAGATTTTAACCTCAGGTCGTGAAATTCTGGGTAGCTCGGTCGCAAGCCGCTTGCAAACCTACCTAGACGCTTATGGGGCAGGTATTCGTCTGCAAACCATTAACATTGAGTCGACCTCAGCGCCCGCACCGGTGATTGATGCGTTCGATGATGTTATCCGTGCCCGCGAAGATCGCCAGCGTACCATTAACGAAGGTATGGCTTATGCCAATGCGATCATCCCGGCTGCACAAGGTCAGGCGCAGCGCGTGGTTGAGCAAGGCCAAGGTTACCGCGAGTCAGTGGTTGCTGAAGCGCAGGGTCAGGCTAATCGCTTTAATGCGCTGTTAACCGAGTACCGTAATTCGCCCGCCATTATGCGCGAGCGCATGTACCTAGATGCGATCGAAGAAGTGTTTGGTAATACGCCGAAAGTGTTGTTGGATATTAGCGAAAACGCGCCATTAATGTACCTGCCTTTAGATCAAATGAGAGGCGGTTCAGGCAGCAGTAGTGCTAGTAGCAATAACAGCAGCAGTAATAGCAGCGAGACGGTTGATCCGCGTGTCCTGGATTCCCTACGCACTGGTCAGGGCAGTTCGTCGTCGAGTAATAGCTCCATTCGCAGGGAGGGCCGCTAAATGATTAATAATCGATCCCTGCTAATCGTAGGTGGCCTTGCGGCCGTGGCTTGGTTGGCCAGCAACAGCCTGTATGTGGTGGATGAAACCGAACGTGCTGTTAAACTGCGTTTTGGTGAGGTAATTGAAGAAAACATCCAGCCTGGGCTGCATGTTAAAATCCCGATTGCTCAGACCATTCGTAAGTTTGACACCCGCTTACTGACGTTGGATACCGATACCAGCCGTTACCTTACCCTTGAGCAGAAGGCGGTAATTGTTGATTCCTACGTTAAGTGGCAGGTCATCAATCCGACGCGTTACTACGAGGCTACAGCCGGTGACGAGTTGATGGCGATTCGCCTGATTCAGCCGCGTGTTGACGAAAGTCTGCGTAACGAGTTTGGTCGTCTTAACTTGCAAGAGATCATTGCAGAGCGTCGCGATGACCTGATGACTGGGCCTACCTCTGAGCTTGATGCGCTGATGCGCGACGAGCTAGGTGTGGCGATTCGTGATATTCGAATCAAGCGCATCGATCTACCGCAAGATGTTTCAGCCGCCGTCTTTGAGCGGATGCGCTCTGAGCGTGAGCGTGAAGCCCGTGAGTGGCGTGCTCAGGGTCAGGAGGAAGCTGAGCGGATTCGTGCTAATGCGGATCGTCGTCGCCAAGTGCTACTCGCCCAGGCTAACGAGCGTTCTGAAACGCTGCGTGGTGAGGGTGATGCAGAAGCAGCCGCGATTTTCTCTCAGGCGTACAGTCAAGACGAAGAGTTTTTCGCTTTTTGGCGTAGTCTGAACGCTTATCGAGAAAGTTTCGCTGGCGATAACAACTTGCTGGTACTTGAGCCAGACAGTGATTTCTTCCGCTATCTGCGCAGTGCTGCTCCCAGTAACGGCGAGTAAGTTTGCAAGCTAAAGCCCCGCCTAAATGTGCGGGGTTCATCTGGCCCGCAAACGTGATAGACTTTATTAACCGGGCGTCGCCCGGTTTTTTTGTGGCCCTCGTTTCGTGAACGTTTACCTGCAGCGCCCGGTGAGGCTGTTGGTAGCGTCGTTAGAAAGGGTCTTCATCGTCTCGCAGGATTGTTCACATGACCATCGCTGACCGCTGGCTACTGCCCGACGGCATGGATGAGGTGCTGCCGCCTCAGGCAAGCCGCATGGAAGAGCTGCGCCGTGCGCTGCTTGATCTTTACCATTGCTGGGGCTACGACCAAGTAATGCCGCCACCGGTAGAGTTTTTGGACTCTTTGCTCACCGGTGCCGGTACTGATTTAGATCTTCAAACGTTTAAGCTGACGGATCAACTAACGGGCCGCATGATGGGGGCATCTGCCGATGTTACCCCGCAGGTAGCGCGGATGGACGCTCATTCGCTGAAGCGCCAAGGGCCGGTTCGTCTGTGTTACTGCACCAACGTCCTGCGTGCCAAGGCGGATCAGCACCAGGGTGGGCGTAGTCCGGTTCAGGTAGGCGTTGAGCTGTTTGGCCATGCAGGTCTAGAAGCTGACAGCGAAATTATTCACTTAGCGCTGTCTAGCTTGAAAGCCGCCGGCGCTGAAGAAGTGCATTTGGCGTTGGGCCATATTGGTATCTACCGAAGTTTGGTGGAAGCAGCCGCGTTGAATGATGAGCAAGAGCGTGGGCTGTTTGCAGCGCTAGCGTTAAAGTCACCTGGCCAGTTGGCTGAGCAAGTTAACGCCAGTGTGAGAGACCCAGCATTAGCCGATATGTTAATAGCGCTGGGTGAGCTGCATGGTGATGCCGGTGTACTCAGCGAGGCCCGCGAGCGTTTTGCCGGTGCGCCTGCGCCAGTGTCTGCAGCGCTTGATCAATTAGAGGCGCTCTATAAAAGCGTGCTGGCACGTTTTGACGTATCGCTCTATTTTGACCTAGCGGAGCTGCGTGGCTACCAATACCATACCGGTATGATATTTGCGGCTTATGTGCCCGGTTACGGTCATGCGCTAGCCAAAGGCGGGCGCTATGATGATACTGGGCGTGCGTTTGGCCGTGCACGGCCAGCAACGGGTTTTTCCATGGACTTGAAACAGCTTGCATCGCTGGCGCTTGCATCACCCAGCCGGGGCGCAATTTGGGCTCCTGCCCAAGAAGAAGAGTCGCTTAACGCTGCCATTGCCGCGCTGCGTGAGCAGGGTGAACGCGTAATTCAAGCGCTGCCAGGGCAGCGTACAGGGCCGGCGGAGCACAGCTGTGACCGCCGTCTTGAGTTTATTGATGGCCGTTGGCAGACAGCGGCCCTGACACAAGAGACGAGTGCATAATGGGTAAGAATGTCGTAGTCCTGGGTACCCAGTGGGGCGATGAAGGTAAGGGTAAAATTGTCGACCTACTGACTGAGTCAGCCTCTGCGGTTGTTCGCTTCCAAGGTGGGCATAATGCAGGTCATACGCTGGTAATCGATGGTGAGAAAACCGTTCTGCACCTGATTCCTTCGGGCGTTCTGCGTCCGGGGAAAACGTGTGTGATTGGTAACGGTGTGGTGCTGTCGCCGGAAGCATTGATCAAAGAGATCCGCGAGCTGGAAGCGAAGGGCGTACCCGTTCGCGAGCGCTTGCGCCTCTCCCCTGCGTGCCCGCTTATCTTGCCTTACCACGTGCGTCTAGACCAAGCGCGTGAAAAAGCGCGTGGCGTTGCAAAAATTGGTACCACTGGTCGTGGTATTGGCCCTGCCTATGAAGACAAAGTGGCACGTCGTGGCCTGCGTTTGGGCGATATGCTTCACCGCGAGCGTTTCGCATCCAAGCTTGGCGAAGTGCTGGATTACCACAACTTTGTACTGGTGAATTACCACGGTGAACCAGCGGTAGATTTCCAGGAAGTGCTGGATAGCGCGATGCAAATGGCCGAAGAGCTGCGCCCAATGGTGGCGGATACGGTCAGCATGGTACATGACCTGCGTAAAGCCGGTGAGAACATCCTGTTTGAAGGCGCTCAAGGCTCGCTACTGGATATTGATCACGGTACTTACCCCTACGTTACCAGCTCTAACACTACCGCGGGTGGTACGGCCACTGGTTCAGGCGTTGGGCCGCTATATCTGGATTACGTGCTAGGTATCACTAAGGCGTACACGACGCGCGTTGGCTCTGGCCCGTTCCCCACCGAGCTATTTGACGTTGACGGACGCCACCTGGCCGAGCGTGGCCATGAGTTTGGTGCCACTACTGGCCGTCCGCGTCGCTGTGGCTGGTTTGATGCCGTCGCGTTGCGCCACGCGGTGCAAATCAACTCGGTATCTGGCATCTGCTTAACCAAGCTTGATGTACTGGACGGCCTGGAAAATATCCGTGTATGTATTGGCTATCGCAGCAAAGATGGTGAAGTGCTGGATAATCCGGTTGATTCAGAAGGCTACGAGGCTATTGAGCCGCTGTACCAAGATTTACCCGGCTGGAAAGAGTCTACACTAGGCGCTAAGCGAGTAGAGGATTTGCCTGCTAACGCTCGCGCGTATATCAGCTTCTTAGAAGAGCAGGTAGGCACTAGTATTGATATTATTTCCACGGGGCCTGACCGTGTCGAAACCATCGTGCTGCGTAACCCATTTCATGACTAAGTGAGTCTTCATATTGTTAGTATGAATAGGTAAGCGAAGTCACAGAAATAGAGAGTTGCGAGAGAGAGGAGCGATATAATCGCTCCTCTCTTGTTTTTAGGGGGTTAGCTATTACTTGTTAGTTCTTGTGTCTCAGCGCCCCAACGTCCTAAAAATCGATACCCCGTCGAGCCTGTAAGCCGTTATTAAACGCATGACGTACTTCCTGCATTTCAGTCACTGTGTCTGCCATGCCGACGAGATCACGGTGGGCGTTGCGGCCAGTAATAATCACGGTTTGCTCTTTGGGCCGATTGATGAGCGCCTGCTTAACCGTGGCAATATCTAAATATCCAAACTTCAGCATGTAGGTAATTTCATCCAGCACGACTAAGTAGGTGTCCGGATCGGCGAGCATTTTTTCCGCTTCTTGCCAAACGGCTTGGCAAGCCCGTGTATCGGCCTCTCTATCCTGGGTGTCCCAGGTAAAACCAGTCGCCATAATTTCAACGCTTAGATTTGGATCTTCTTCCAAACGGTCGCGCTCGCCGCACTCCCATTGGCCTTTAATGAACTGCACGACCGCCACCTTATAGCCGTACCCCAACGCCCGAGTAACGGTGCCCCAAGCTGCCGTTGTTTTCCCTTTCCCATTGCCTGTATTTACAAGTAGTAGGCCGCGCTGCTCAGTCGCATTGGCCACTTTTTCATCAACGCGGGCTTTCAGTTTTTCCATGGACGCCTTATGGCGTGTATCACGATCACTCATAGGGGCTCCTGGGAGTTTGATTAACTTAGCGGTGGTTAGGTTAAGCGATTTTTAAGCAATTAACACTAATGCGCATAGGTTTTGTATAAAAAAATATGTGCTGCTGCGTCGATGATTTCCTGCCTAAAATCTGTTTGTTCAGGAAGAGGATTGGCCGCGTGGGTGCTTGCTGCTCTAGAATAGTGGGTCATATCTTGTTAGGAATAATGCCATGCCATCATTTGATATTGTGTCCGAGTTTGATCAACACGAAGCGTCCAATGCTGTCGATCAAGCAAATCGCGAAGTTCAAACCCGGTTTGATTTTAAGGGAGTCGATGCCAGCTTTGCTTTGGAGGGCGAGAAAGTCCAGCTAGAGGCCGAAGTCGATTTTCAACTTAAGCAAATGATCGAAGTGCTGCGTAACCGTTTGATTGCTCGTGGTATTGATGCTCGCTGCATGGATATTCAGGATGCTGTGCTCTCAGGTGTTAAAGCACGCCAGGAGGTGGTACTTAAGCAAGGGCTAGACCAAGCGGAAGCCAAAGATGTGGTAAAACGCATCAAAGGTAGCAAACTGAAAGTGCAGGCCCAAATCCAGGGGGAAAAAGTACGCGTTACGGGTAAAAAACGCGACGATTTACAAAGTGTTATGGCGCTGCTTCGTGGCGAAGAAGGGCCCGAGTTGCCGCTGCAGTTTGATAATTTTCGCGATTAATTCGTGCCTCACTCAATTGTTGCGATAGCGCCCGGAACGGCGCTATCCACCGACTCAAAACTTAAAGGAGTTTCGCACTATGTCTGATCCGCAGCCGGTTTATTTAAGCGACTATCAGCCGCCCGCCTACCACATTACCCATACCGAGCTGACGTTTGATCTTGACCCCACTACGACTCGCGTTAAAGCACGATTAATGATTGAGCGCCATGCTGAGGCCGATGCCAACGCCGCGCTGGTGCTTAATGGCGAACACCTGACGCTTCGTTCCCTCGCTATCGACGGCCAGTCGCTGGACGCCGCTGATTACCAGCTATCTGATGAAACGCTAACGATCCTCAGTGTTCCGGCGGCGTTTACGCTGGAGAGTGAAGTAGATATTTCTCCTAGCAGTAACACTGCTTTAGAAGGGCTTTATCAATCTAACGGTATGTACTGCACGCAGTGTGAAGCGGAAGGATTTCGCCGCATCACCTATTATCTGGATCGCCCCGATGTCATGGCAACGTTTAAAGTTACCGTAGTGGGTAATGCTACGAGCGAACCTGTGCTGCTGGCCAACGGCAATCCCGTGGATAAGGGCACCGTAGAAGGTGGTCGCCACTACGTTACTTGGGAAGACCCGCACCCTAAGCCTTGCTATTTATTTGCGCTGGTCGCCGGTGATCTGCGCAAGGTTGAAGAGCACTTTACTACCATGAGTGGGCGTAACGTTACGCTACAGCTTTGGGTGGAGGAAGAGAACCTTGATAAAACCAACCATGCCATGGCCTCACTCAAGCGTGCTATGACCTGGGATGAGCAAACCTATGGCCGTGAGTACGATCTAGATCTATTTATGATTGTGGCCGTGAACGACTTCAATATGGGCGCAATGGAGAATAAAGGGCTTAACATCTTTAACTCCGCCGCGGTATTGACGCATCCCAATACTGCAACAGACGCGGCTTATCAAAATGTTGAGGGTATTGTTGCTCATGAATATTTTCATAATTGGTCGGGCAACCGGGTAACGTGCAGGGATTGGTTCCAGCTATCACTCAAAGAAGGCTTTACGGTTTTTCGCGATCAGTGCTTCTCAGCGGACACCAACTCAGCGCCTGTTAAGCGTATTCAAGACGTCTCTTTTTTCCGTACTGCGCAGTTTGCTGAAGACGCCGGGCCAACAGCACACCCTATCCGCCCCGATCATTTTATTGAAATCACCAACTTCTACACCCTGACCATTTATGAAAAGGGTGCAGAAGTGGTGCGAATGCTGCGTAATTTATTAGGTTGGGAAGATTTTCGTCGTGGCTCGGATCTCTATTTTGAGCGTTTTGATGGTCAGGCGGTCACTATTGAAGATTTTGTTGGCTGCATGGCAGAAGTTTCGGGCGCTGACTTAGAGCAGTTTATGCGTTGGTACTCCCAGGCAGGCACGCCGGAAATTGATGCCCGTGGTGAGTATGATTACGCCCATGGCGAATACCACCTCACGCTTCGCCAGCGAACGCCGGCTACTCCTGGCCAGCTTGATAAATTGCCGCTGCACATTCCTGTTCGAATGGGCTTGGTGGGTACGAAGTCAGGGCAAGATCTTACGCTCACTCTAGATGGTGAAAAGTTAGGAAAAGACGCGGTTATTCACCTTCGTGATGACGAGCAAACCTTCGTGTTTACCGATGTAGCCGAAGCACCGGTACCGTCATTGCTGCGCGACTTTTCGGCACCTGTAAAATTGCACTTTCCTTACTCCCGTGAGGATTTAGCCTTCCTGCTTACTCACGATAGTGATGGCTTTAACCGCTGGGATGCTGGTCAGCGTCTGGCCATGTTAGCACTAGATGATCTAATCGCTGCCCATCGTAACGGTGTCGAAAAAGTCATGGATAGCCGTGTAGTGGAAGCGTTTAGAACGCTACTAACCGGTGAAGTGAGTGATAAAGCCGTGTTGGCGGAAATGCTCACGCTACCCTCAGAAGCTTACATCGCTGAACAGCAGCCCATCATTGACGTGGATGCAATTCATGCTGCCCGCGAGTTCGTGCGCCAGTCGCTGGCGATGGCGCTACGCGATGAGTTTCTAGCGACCTATAATGACAATGTGAGTGATGAGCACTATGCGCCGTCGCCAGAGCAAATTGCTCAGCGGAGCCTTAAAAATGTAGCGCTTACGTATTTAATGTCGATTGAAGATGAGCAGGGGCTAGCATTGTGTGAGGCCCAGTTTGCTGCAGATCACAATATGACCGATGTACGCCATGCATTAACGCTTTTGGTGCATAGCGATCGGGACGACCTTGCCTCACCTGCGCTTAAAACGTTTGGGCAAAAATGGGCGCACGACCCGTTAGTGATGGATCAGTGGTTTACTATTCAGGTATCTCGGCCGCAGCAAGATGTCCTTGAGCGAGTTGAGTACTTAATGCAGCACCCTGCCTTTTCCATCAAAAACCCTAACAAGGTACGCGCTTTAATTGGGGCGTTTGCTCAGAACAGAGTTAACTTCCACCGTTTAGATGGCAAAGGTTACGCGCTGTTGGCAGACGTAGTGATCGAACTTAACCGCTTAAACCCAGAGATAGCGGCACGCTTAATTACACCACTGACACGTTGGCAGCGTTTTGATGAAAAGCGTCAACAGCTGATGCGTGAGCAGCTTGAGCGTATTAAGCGCGAGCCGCTATCATCAAATGTGTTTGAGGTGGTTGAGAAAGCGCTGGCCTGATAGATGGCAGCGAATTAACCATGGAAAGGGAAAACCTAGGTGAACGATTCACAGCAGCGTTATCTACTTATCGTTAATGGTAAGTCTGCCGGTAATCCGGCGCTTCGCGAAGCCGTTGAAGAGCAAAGGAAAGCAGGGACGCATATTACCGTTCGCTCTACCTGGGAGGGAGGCGACGCTGCTGCGTTTGCGGCCCAGTCGGTTGAACTGGGCGCAACGTGCGTGGTGGCTTGCGGCGGCGATGGCACGGTCAATGAGGTGGTGAATGGCTTAATGCAGCTAGCGCAGGATCAGCGTCCTGCGCTAGGTATTGTGCCGCTTGGCAGCGCCAATGATTTTGCGACTTCTGTGGGGCTGCCATTGGAACCAGGTCCTGCCCTAGCCGCAGCGTTGACGCTTTCGCCGTCACCGATTGATGTGCTGCGCGTGTCTGCAGAAGCGAATGATGAGCGTTTTACCAGCTACTACATCAACATGATGACCGGTGGCTTTGGAGCCGAAATCACCTCGTCTACTCCCAAAATGCTAAAGCGCATGCTGGGTGGAGGAGCTTATTCGCTCATGGGTGCGTTCAAAGCGTGGAGACACCGAAGTTATCGTGGCACATTGCACTGGGGGGGCGAGGAGCGTTGTGCTGAGCTATTGCTGTTAGCGTTAGGTAATGGTCGTCAGTCGGGCGGTGGACAAGTTTTAGCGCCCAGCGCTAAGTTGGACGATGGACGTTTGGACGTGCTGGTGGTTAGGGACTTTACCTCTGTTTTACAGCTGCCAACGTTAATAACTGAGTTGCAACAGTTCCCTGAAGAGGGTCGGTATGTGAGTTATTTCACGGTCAGTCAGCTTACTGTCACGACTCAGCAGGATGACCCTCCCTGGCCGTTAACACTGGACGGGGAGGCGCGGCATTACGACCGCTTCTCCGTTGAAATGGTGCCGCTGGCACTGAAAGTCCTGCTGCCTGACAAGTGCCCGCTGTTGGTAGCAAATAACTAAGACTCAATGCGGCTGCCTTTTAACGGCTGCTAGTATTATATCTAAAGCCACCTGAGGAGAATGGTTCGATGGTAAATCGTTTATGGATACCTGCGCTTGCTGCCCTGGCACTACTACTAAGTGCCTGTGGCGACAGTCAGGAAGAGCCTACTGTCGCCCCTGAAGAGAGTGCGTCATCCGTCTCGGATGATGAGGTGGTTCAAAATGAAGAGGCGCCTGCTGCAGCGGAGAACGCTGCTGACATGCCTGAGCCTGAAGAAATTGAGGATAGTGTCGAAGCGCGTCAAGCGGCAGAGGAACTCGAGCAAGCCGAAGCGCTTCGAGCGGACGATAACGACACGTTGACGGAACAGCCCCAAGAAGCAGAAGAGATACAGGCGGGTGAGGATACGTTAGCTACCGACCCTGACGATGCGCTAGATGAAACAAGTGCCATGCCGGGGGAAACCACGCGCTCGGATGTAGATGACATCATCGCCGAAACCGAACGCCGTTTTGAAGAGGCTCAGCAGCGGCTAGAGCAGCAGTTTCAGGAAGTAGAGCAGCAATCCACGACGTTGGAGCCGATGGAGAGCGAAGATCTTCCAACAAGTTGGGAAACGGACAGCAGTTTGCCTGAAAGTACACGTTTAGAGGACGACCTGGAATCGACGGATGTCGATGCATTGATCGAAGATACTGAGCGTCGTTTTGAAGAAGCCCAGCAGCGCTTAAACGAGCAGTTTGAAGAGATCGAGCAGGAGCGTGTTAATGGTGAAGTTGGTGATAGTTTAGAGCCCTATGGCTCCGAAGCGGATAGCTTAGAGTCTGCAAATAGCCAAGAAGAAGGTGCTGAAGACGCGCGTGCAGAATAAAATGCAAACGCTACCAACGCCAATAGTACAGGTGCCGAGCTAGAGAGCCTAAATGTGATCCAGTAAATACTCACCCTTAAGAAAGGCCCGTACCACGGGCCTGCTGACCTTCCTTGTTGAGCTTACATGATGCTACAAACCACCCTGATTGACGGGCAGTTCGTGCCTTTTTTGCTTGCGATCACGCTTCTTTCGATAAGCCCAGGGGTAGATACACTGCTTGTAATACGAAACACCGCTCGCGGTGGCGTTCGCGATGGAGTAGTAACAAGCGTTGCGATTTGCTGCGGGCTGTTTGTGCATGCCACTATTTCGGCGCTGGGGATCTCTTTCATTCTGCTCCAATCGGCGTGGGCTTTTCATCTGCTTAAGCTTGCCGGAGCGGCCTATTTGATTTGGTTAGGCGTGTCGAGCCTGTTGGCAGCTCGCCGTGGGACGGCGTTACCCGTTAAAAGCGTTCTACAATCGGCATCGCCAGTGCCCATCTGGCAGCCGGTAAAAGAGGGGCTGCTCTCTAATGTGCTGAACCCTAAAACGGTGGTGTTCTATATGGCGTTTTTGCCCCAGTTTATCGCGCCAACCGACCCTGCATTGTTGAAGTCGTTATGGCTAGCCGGTGTTCACTTTGTGATTGCCAATATTTGGCAAATTAGCGTGGTGCTCATGGTCGGAGGGGCGAGCAAATGGTTGGCCAGCGCCCGGTTTGCGCAAACGCTCAATGCCGCCACAGGTGCTGTACTGATCATGTTTGGTGTGCGCTTAGCGTTAGAGCAGCGCCCGGTTTAACCGGGCGCTGGTAGCGGCCATTAAAGTAGCTAAATGATTAACGCCGAGTAAGTGATTAACGACGAACGAGTAGTGCCCGATCATAGCGCACGTCCTGCTCGTTCTCGCTGAGCAGCGATACACCTTCACTATTGCCGCCATTGGCTAAGCTTTCGAAAATTACGCGATAAGTCAGGACGGCTTGCACATAGTTGCGAGTTTCCCGAAACGGGATGCTCTCAACGAATAAATCGAACGACTCAACACCGTTACCCAACCATTGATCTACCCGCCCAGGCCCAGCATTGTACGCGGCTGCAGCGGCTAGGCGGTTACCCTGGTAGCGTTCGATCTTGTCGCGCAGGTAAGTACTTCCTAGACGGATATTAAGCTCTGGTTCTAAGACACCGTAGGGGCCGGGGTCGTTAAGGCCCAGCTGGCGACTGACCTGGCTGGCGGTACCGGGCATCAACTGCATTAGGCCGCGCGCACCTGCGGGAGAGAGAGCGACTGGGTTATAGGCGCTTTCGCGGCGAGTAATCGCCATTAATAAATATGGATCGACACCGGTTAAACGTCCCCAGTGTAAGAAATTATCTCGATAAGCGGGGGGAAAGCGCCAGTCGAGGGCATCCCACATTTCAGCAGCAATGGTGGTTTGCACGAGACGGGCATGCCACTGCTGGTGTGCAGCATAATCAGCAAGCGCACGTGCCTGTTGAGACGAGGCATTGCGGACAGCGTGCAGCCACTCGCTGTTGGCAAGCCCCTCTTCGCCAATGCGCAGTAATGCCTCAGTGCGCTGAACGGCGGGTAACTGAGCCGTTAGCGCTCGGGAGGCCTCATCAAAGTGGTTGCGCTCTAAGTTGAGCTGATAGGGTTGGTTTAGCCGTTCGGCGGCGGCAAACCCATAAAAGCTGCGATCTGTAGCTGCCTGACGATAGCGTGCATCGGCAGCATCATGGTTGCCAAGTGCTTGGTTCGCCCTTGCAAGCCAATATTGCCAGCGGCTGCCCTCTTCCTGACTGGCGGGCATTGCTGCAATCCAGTGCATGACGTCTGCCCATTGGCGTTCGGCCAGGGCGCGGCGAACCCGCAGCTCCAGTACACGTTCACTTTCCAAGCTCGGCAAGACGCTGTCGACCCAATTTAGGGTGCCCGGCACATCGCGTACCAAAACATAAAAGGCAAGTTCTTCTTCAATTGCCTGTTGGTCGGCGGCTGCTAAGTTCAAGCGTGGCCTAATATCCTGCCAAGCGGCAAAGGCGCCTGGAGTGTTTTCTCGCGTGTAGCGTTGCATGGCTGCTTTGTAAAAAGCAGCGGTGGCTGCACACTCAGGACCCAGACACGCCGGTGCTGTGATGAGCGCCTGACTATTGCTGTCGACTAAGGCAGCTGTGTTGCGGGCCGTCTGCCACTGACCGCTTAACAGCCCGCCTAAGTAACTGCTCAAGCGCTCCTCGCCTGACTGCCACGCCAGCATTTTGCGCTCCCAAATGGCGGTAGCGTCGATGGTTCCATCAGCCCTAAGGCGGTTGAACAGAGCGTTACAGGCATCCGGCTGCGAGCTGCCCACCCGCCAAAGAGCAAGGCCTGCTTCTTTCGCTAGCTGAGGCTCTCTATCCAGCAGAGCCGTGTAGTAATAGCACTGGCGGGCGGTGCCTGCTGGCTCTCCATCAGCGACTGTCAGCAGGTCGCCAAAGCGGCCTGCGTGACCGTATTTAGCGACCGCCTGACCCCGCATCCACTCGGACAGGGGAGAGTCGGCGTACTGGTCTATGAAGCGCTGGATTTGGCTAGACGAAACATTCGGCAATTGACCGCGTAAGCGGTGATACTCAACGTAGCCCCTCAGGACATGCCCCTCAATCGCATGCTCATCCACCTGCTGCCACTGCTGCTGACGCGCTGCTTCCAGTGCATCGCGCATCGCAGCGTCAGAGGATGCCCAAGAAGCAACCGGTAACCCTATCAATACAGCCGTACACAGGCTGCGAAGGGTGGAACGTATAGGCAAAGCCTGCATGGCAAGTCCTCTTGCTGGCTGGCGGCTAAACAGCCGCTACAGTGAACTTAAAGCGTGAACAATGTTCTGACAATCGTGACACTTAGAGGATTCAATTACGATGGCACGATTATCCACTTGTTGGCTGTTTCGTCGACTAAAAACGCGCGCTTGGGCAATGAAACGGATCTTGCGTGCGCTAAAGCTTTTTTTACCGATGACGCGTGATGTACTGCGGGGAGACTTTAGGCCCACTCCCTGGGCGGCGTTTGGCACTATGGCATTGGCGCTCGCCTACTTGGTGATGCCTTTCGATTTAATACCCGATTTCCTGATACTGTTGGGTATTATCGATGATGTCTTGATCGTGGGCTGGCTGTTGAACCGTGTTGATGCACAGCTGGCCAATTATCGCGCATGGAAATTTGCCGGCGAAGCCGCGACGGCTTCTTCGCGCACACCTTCTTGAAATATCTTTGCTTATCCCCATATTGAGTTCACCACCTTTTCCGCTCCTGCTGAAAGGCATGAGCGCTAAGCAACACGTGATCAATGAGGGCTAAGCGCATGACAACGGCGACCCACGAAGAAACTCTTGGCTTTCAAACGGAAGTTAAGCAGCTCCTAAACTTGATGATTCACTCCCTGTACTCTAACAGGGAGATTTTCTTACGCGAGTTGATTTCCAACGCCGCAGACGCCTGCGACAAGTTACGCTATGCCGCGCTCGATAATGACGCGCTGTATGAAGGCGATAGCGAGCTGCGTATCGAAATCGAGCACGACCGCGACGCCAACACGATTACCCTGCGCGATAACGGCATAGGTATGAACCGTGAAGACGTGATCGCCAACTTGGGTACTATCGCGCGCTCGGGGACGGCAGAGTTCCTTAAGCAGCTCTCCGGTGAGCAGCAGAAGGATGCCAAGCTGATCGGTCAGTTTGGTGTCGGTTTCTACTCAGGCTTTATTGTGGCCGATGAAGTTGCGGTTCGCACCCGTAAGGCAGGCGCGGCGGCGTCTGAAGGCGTCGAGTGGCGCTCCAAAGGCGAGGGCGAGTTCACCGTTGCCGATATTGAGCGCGAGGTTCACGGCACCGAAATTACTCTGCACCTAAAAGAGGATGCTAAAGAGTTCGCCGACGACTACCGCCTGCAAAGCCTAGTGCGCAAGTACTCAGATCATATCGAAGTGCCGGTACGCATGCCGAAAACTGAAACGGCAAAAGACGACGAAGGCAACGAGATCGAAGGTAGTGAAGTGACTACCTGGGAAACTGTCAACGAAGCCACCGCGCTGTGGGCACGCCCCAAGAGCGAGGTGTCCGATGATGAGTACAAAGCATTTTACAAGCACGTCGCCCACGACTTCAGCGATCCGCTTACCTGGAGTCACAACAAGGTCGAGGGCAAGCTAGAGTACACCAGCTTGCTGTATGTGCCGGGTCGTGCGCCGTTTGATATGTTTGACCGTGACGGTTCACGTGGCGTGAAGCTCTATGTTCAGCGCGTCTTTATCATGGATGACGCCGAACAGTTCCTGCCGCTCTACCTACGCTTTATCAAAGGCGTGCTAGATACCCGGGATCTATCGTTGAACGTCTCTCGTGAGCTGCTCCAGCAGGACCCCAAGGTCGACAAGATCAAAGGTGCGCTGACCAAGCGTGCGCTGGATATGCTCAAAAAGCTCTCCAAGGATAAAGAGCAGTATCAAACCTTCTGGAACACCTTTGGCAGTGTGCTAAAAGAGGGCCCAGGCGAAGACTTTACCAACCGCGAGAAAGTCGCTGGACTGCTGCGTTTTGCTTCCACGCATACCGATACGGCTGCCCAAGAGCACTCCCTAGCGGATTACGTCGAGCGCATGAAAGAGGGCCAGAAGAAGATCTACTACGTGGTGGCGGATAGCTTTAACGCAGCGAAAAACAGCCCGCACCTGGAGATTTTCCGCAAGAAAGGCATTGAGGTATTGCTGCTTTCTGACCGCATTGATGAGTGGCTGATGAGCCACCTAACGGAGTTTGACGGCAAGTCGTTCGCTGATGTGGCCAAAGGCGAGCTTGATCTAGGCGACGTCGAGGACGAAGCCGAGAAAAAAGCCCAGGAAGAGACCGCCAAGGCGAAAGAGGATCTAGTGAAGCGTGTTAAAGAAGCGCTGAACGACGGTGTCCAAGAGGTAAAAATCACTCACCGTTTGACTGATTCGCCTGCCTGTGTGGTGCTGCCGGAGCATGAAATGGGCTATCAGATGCGCCGGATTATGGAAGCCGCTGGTCAAAAGCTGCCCGACGTGAAGCCTATTCTTGAGCTAAATCCCAGCCACGCTCTGGTCGCGCGTTTGGAAAATGCTGAGGGTGACCTGTTTGTTCAGTTAGCCCATATTCTGCTTGACCAAGCGATTATCGCTGAAGGCGGGCAGCTGGATGATCCAGCGGCCTACGTCAAACGACTTAACACGGTATTAACTGCTTGATGAACAGCTAATGCTGCCACGGCCCGCTTGAAACCCAAGCGGGCCGTTTAGTTTGCTAAGGTATGCAACCTACGAGTGACCTACTATTAGGATATCCTTATGGCTGAGCAGCGGATCAATGTCGCGGTACTGGGAGGCGGTAGTTTTGGAACTGCATTGGCCAGTATTGCAGCAGATAACGGCGCTAATGTGCGCCAGTGGATGCGTGATGAAGCGCTGGTCGCGCAGATTAATCAGGAACATCGCAACGGGCGCTACCTGCCGCACTATGCGATAAATCCTGTCGTGCAGGCATCCACCGATATGCAGACCGTGCTGGAAAATGCCGAGTTAGTATTGATTGCAATACCCTCTAAGGCATTTCGTAGCGTGGTACAGGCGGCTAAGCCTTGGATGTCGCCAGAGCAGATCTTGGTCAGCACCACGAAAGGTATAGAGCAAGATAGTTTTTTACTGATGAGCCAAGTGCTCGAGCAAGAAACCGGCTTTCCTCACATTGGCGTTATCGCTGGGCCTAACTTGGCATCTGAAATAGCCGACAAGCAGCTCACCGCCACGGTCATCGCCAGTGCGGACGCGCTAACACGCACGCGGGTACAGCAGGCTTTAGGCTGCCGCTATTTCCGCGTATACGCCAGCAACGACCGTCACGGTGTTGAGCTAGGGGGCGCGCTCAAAAATATCTATGCCATTGCTGCGGGTATGGCGGCTGCGCTGGGAATGGGGGAAAACACGCGCAGCATGCTGATGACCCGCGCCTTGGCAGAGATGAGTCGCTTTGCGGTGGCTCAGGGCGCTAACCCCATGACCTTTTTAGGCTTGGCAGGCGTAGGTGATTTAATTGTTACCTGCTCATCCAACTTATCCCGTAACTATCGGGTAGGATTTGCTATGGGTGAAGGGCGCAGCCTAGAAGAAGCTGTCTCGGCGCTTGGGCAAGTTGCCGAGGGAGTGAATACGGTGAAGTTGGTATGTGAAAAAGCTCGTGAAATGGGTGTTTATATGCCATTGGCCGAAGGTTTAAATCGCGTGCTCTTTGACGGTGTGCCTGCCCAGGAGATGGCGGGCACGCTGATGATGGGCGAACAAAGCAGCGATGTTGAGTTTATCTTGCCCCGTGAAGCGGTTCAGCAGGCGCATCGCAACAGCGGTGGCTGGCATGAATAGTGGCGCAAACAGGCTGCTGATTATGCGCCATGGTGAAGCTGGGCCTGGCGTTCCTGATCACTTGCGGCGGCTCACGCTTACGGGCGAGCAAGAAGCAAGCGCGATGGCGCGTTGGTTGGCCGCACGAAAAGAGCAAGGCGAGTTGCCGCAGCTCACGCTGTATGCAAGCCCTTATGCGCGCGCCCAGCAAACCGCTCAGCAACTTGGCGAGGCGCTGGGCGTATCACTTTATACGCTGGACTTCATAACACCGGATGATTCGCTCGCTGCGGTGAGCGATTGGCTGCTGAGCCAGCCTGAAGACCAAACGATCATCTTGGTAAGCCATATGCCTTTTGTTGGTGACTTGGTGGGCCTGTTGGTTGAGGGAGCGTCCAGCCAGGGAGTCGGCTTTCCCACAGCCGCTATTGCCGAACTCGAAGCAGACGTCTGGGCTGCTGGCTGTGCACAGCTCAAGCGTTTTACCCAGCCCAGCCAGTTGCCATAGCGGCATAAAAAAAGCGGCTGCCGAAACAGCCGCTTTTAATGCTAATGTAAGCGGTCGCGCAGCTTATAAGAGCGCATCTAGCTTCGTTTTTAACACGCCGTTTACCTGCTGCGGGTTGGCTGTGCCGCGCGATGCTTTCATCACTTGGCCAACAAAGTAACCAATCATCTTGCCGCGTTTTTCAGGCTCTGCATCGCGGTACTGCGCTACTTGTGCCGGGCTTTCTGCAATGACTTGATCGATCATCGCTTCAATAGCGCCGGTATCGGTGACTTGCTTCAAGCCTTTGGCTTCAATAATAGCGTCTGCGCTTTCACCCTGGCCGTTCCACAGCGCCTGAAACACCTGCTTAGCGGCTTTGCCGTTAATGGTGTCATCGAGAACGCGGCTGATAAGCTCGCCGAGCTGCTGCGCCGAGACAGGGCTATTCTGAATGCTCAGGTTTTCACGGTTAAGCGCACCGGATAGCTCGCCTTGTACCCAGTTGGCCGCCTGTTTGGCATCACCGCATACCCGGTTTACCTGCTCGAAATACTCTGCCATTTCGCGGCTCGCGGACAGCACATTGGCATCGTAAGCGGACAGGCTCAGCTCGGTTTGGAAGCGGGCGCGCTTGTCAGCAGGTAGTTCCGGCAGCTGGCTGCGCAAATGATCTAAATACGCCTGATCCAGCACCACGGGAAGAAGGTCTGGGCAGGGGAAGTAGCGGTAGTCGTTAGCTTCTTCCTTGGTGCGCATGCTGCGTGTTTCATCGCGCTCAGGGTCAAACAGGCGAGTTTCCTGAACCACCTTGCCGCCATCTTCAATCAGCTCTATTTGGCGCTCAACTTCAAACGCAATGGCGCGCTCCACAAAGCGGAACGAGTTCACGTTTTTAACCTCTGCCCGGGTGCCAAACGCTTCTTGCCCTTTGGGGCGCACCGAGACGTTGACGTCGCAACGCATCGAGCCTTCGGCCATGTTGCCATCGGAAATGCCCAGATAGGTGACGATGGAGTGGATTGCTTTCAGGTAGGCGGCAGCCTCTTTGGCGCTGCGCATATCCGGCTCGGAAACGATTTCCAGCAGCGGTGTGCCTGCGCGGTTAAGATCGATACCGGTCATGCCGTGGAAATCTTCGTGCAGCGACTTACCCGCATCTTCTTCTAAGTGGGCGTGATGGATGCGAATCCGTTTAGTGGTGTCGTCATCCAGAGTGATTTCCACTTCCCCAGCGCCGACGATGGGGTGGTACATCTGGCTGGTTTGGTAGCCCTTAGGCAAGTCGGGGTAGAAGTAGTTTTTACGGTCAAATACTGAGACTTCAGGGATCTCAGCATGAACCGCTAAACCAAACTGCACGGCCATCGCTACTGCCTGTTCGTTGAGTACCGGCAGCACGCCCGGCAGGCCTAAGTCAACGGCACAGGCTTGGGTGTTTGGCTCGGCTCCGAACGCGGTGGAGGCACCGGAAAAAATCTTAGAGCGCGTTGCGAGCTGAACGTGGACTTCCAGCCCAATCACTGTTTCCCATTGCATTAGGCGTTCTCCTCGGCAAAGGCAGGCAGCTGAAGATGCCAGTCGGTGGCTTGCTGGAACTGGTGCGCAACGTTGAGCAGCTGCGCTTCGGCAAAGTGGGTGCCCAGAATCTGCAACCCAACGGGGCGGCCACCCGCAAAGCCTGCGGGCACGCTAATGCCGGGAATGCCCGCGAGGTTGACGGCAATGGTGTAGATATCTTGCAGGTACATGGATACCGGGTCTTTCTTCGCGCCAAGGTCAAACGCAGGCGTGGGTGAGGCCGGGCCCATCAAGACATCCACATCTTCAAAAGCATCGAGAAAATCCTGACGGATCAAGCGACGAACTTTCTGTGCTTTGGTGTAGTAAGCGTCAAAAAAGCCTTCGGACAGCGTATGCGTGCCGATCAAGATACGGCGCTTCACTTCCTCACCAAATCCTTCTGCCCGCGAGCGGGTGTAAAGGTCAATGAGATCCGCAGGTGCATTGCAGCGGTGGCCGAAACGTACGCCGTCGTAGCGTGACAGGTTAGAGGAGGCTTCAGCGGGGGCGATGACGTAGTAAGCCGGAATCGCATAATGCGTATGCGGCAGGCTGACTTCACGCACAGTGGCACCCAGGGATTCGTACTCTTTCACCGCCGCGCGAATAGCTTTCTCTACCTCGGGATCCAGGCCGTCACCGAAATACTCTTTAGGAAGGCCAATTTTGAGGCCAGAGAGCGGGGCATTCAGGGTTTCGGTGTAATCGGGCACGCCGCGGGCGACACTAGTGGAATCGCGCACATCGTGGCCGGCAATGACGTTCATCAGGTGGGCGCAATCTTCAGCAGTGCGCGCCATGGGGCCCGCTTGGTCGAGGCTGGAAGCGTAGGCGATCATGCCGTAACGCGATACGCGGCCATAAGTGGGCTTCAAACCTGTAATACCGCAGAACGCGGCGGGTTGGCGAATAGAGCCACCGGTATCAGTGCCCATGGCGGCAGGTACTAACCCTGCTGACACGGCGGCAGCGCTGCCACCGGAGCTGCCGCCGGGAACGGCAGACAGATCCCAGGGGTTTTTGACCGCGCCGAAATGACTGTTTTCGTTGGAAGAGCCCATGGCGAACTCATCCATATTGGTTTTGCCCAGGCTGATGGTACCTGCCGTCCTGAGTTTTTCTACCACCGTGGCATCGTAGGGCGCGATAAAGTTATCGAGCATTTTGGAGCCACAGCTGGTTTTGACGCCTTGGGTACAAAAAATATCTTTCAGCGCCAGTGGAATGCCTGTCAACGTTCCAGCATTACCCGCTTTGCGAGACTGGTCGGCAACTTCAGCCTGTTCGAGCGCTTGCTCAGCAGTCACCGTGATAAAGCTGTTGAGCGTGCCATCGGCTTGCTCAATGCGCTGTAAAAAGTGCGAGGTAAGCTCGCGACTGGAAAACTCACCACTTTTAAGCGCGGCGGCCAGTTGGGTAACGGTTTTATCATGCATGACCCGGAAACTCCGTTCGGGGCGAAAAGGAGAGGTGGAAAATAGTGGCGCTGGCAGCGCAGGCTATCTCTGCTTAATTCGCTATTTATTCCACGACACGCGGTACAAGGTAGAGGCCTTCTTCTACAGCAGGGGCGCAGCGCTGGAAGCTGTCGCGCTGATTGGTTTCCGTTACCTCGTCGGCACGTAGACGCTGGGTGGCATCCAGAGGGTGTGCAAGTGGCATAACACCTTCAGTATCAACGCTTTGTAGTTGGTCGACCATATCCAGTATGCGGCTTAAATCGTCCACAAAGCCACTGGCTTGGTCATCGCTAACGGCGAGCCGGGCTAAGTGCGCGGCCCGGCGTACATGAGAGTCTTCAAGCGCCATGATCGAGATTTCCTCGCAAATGTGATGGAACATATTCCGCGTTAAGCGGTATACATACGGTCATCTTAAATTCGTCTTATATGGTAGACATAGAAAATAGCCGCAAAAGGTACCACATATTGACTCTTTCGGGCAGTGTTGGGCGTGACTCGCGCTTGCTGCCAAGGGGTTGCGGTGATACCGTTTGCATCCGCACAGGGTTCCCGGTCTGCACTAGGTAACAACATCCATGTTCAAACGTCTGAGGGGGCTGTTTTCCAGCGATCTATCGATCGACCTGGGTACGGCCAACACACTGATTTACGTACGCGGTCGTGGCATCGTTCTTGATGAACCGTCCGTGGTCGCCATTCGCCAGTCTGGCAATATGCGCACTGTGGCGTCGGTAGGCACCGATGCAAAACGGATGCTTGGCCGCACGCCTGGCAATATCACGGCTATCCGCCCGATGAAAGACGGCGTTATCGCCGACTTTACCGTTACCGAGCAGATGCTTCAGCACTTTATTCGTAAAGTTCATCAGAGCACTTTTCTCACACCAAGCCCTCGGGTTTTGGTTTGTGTACCGTGCATGTCTACTCAGGTTGAGCGGCGTGCTATTCGCGAATCAGCCGAAGGGGCTGGCGCCCGTGAAGTCTTCCTAATTGAAGAGCCTATGGCGGCCGCTATTGGTGCTGGACTTCCGGTAGAAGAGGCACAGGGCTCGATGGTAGTGGATATCGGTGGCGGCACCACCGAGATCGCGATTATTTCTCTCAACGGCGTGGTGTATTCAGAATCTATCCGCGTCGGCGGTGACCGTTTTGATGAGGCCATCACTGCGTATGTGCGTCGTCATTACGGCAGCCTGATTGGTGAGGCCACCGCAGAGCGCATCAAAGAAGAGATTGGTTGCGCTTATCCAGGCGGTGAATTGCGTGAAATCGACGTGCGCGGACGTAATTTGGCCGAAGGTATTCCGCGCAGCTTTACGCTTAATTCTCATGAGATTTTAGAGGCGCTGCAGGAAACGCTCGCCTCTATTGTGGCGGCAGTGAAGAGCGCGCTAGAACAGTCTCCGCCAGAGCTTGCCTCTGATATCGCCGAGCGTGGTTTGGTGCTAACTGGCGGTGGGGCTTTATTGCGCGATCTTGATAAGCTGATTGCCGAAGAAACAGGCTTACCCGTGATTGTGGCAGAAGACCCGCTTACCTGTGTCGCCCGTGGCGGCGGTAAGGCGCTTGAAATGATTGATCAGCACACCTTTGAGCTGCTGTCTAGCGACTGAGTAGAGCGGTTATCGCGGGGGATTGCCTATTAAACCGCTGTTTTCGCACGGTCCGTTGCCGGGTTATCGTCTCTTTTTCTGCGTGTTGGCAGCATGTGCCCTAATGTTTGTGGACCATCGCTTTACACGCATGGAAAGCGTTCGCGCTCAAATGACCATGATTGTAGCCCCTATTCAGTGGGTAGTTAGCGTGCCTAGCGATCTACTGAACTGGGGGGCGCTGGCGCTCTCCGATCAGCAAGCGTTGGTGGATGAAAATCGCCGCTTACGTGAGCAGATTTTGACGCTCTCTCATCGTGGGCAGCGCTTAGCCAGCTTAACCGCTGAAAATGCTGAGCTCCGCAGTCTACTTCAGGCTGCCGAGCGCCACGATATTCCCTATATGGCTGCCGAGCTGCTCTCCCTGGATAATGACCCCTTTAGCCACCAGATGGTGGTTAATCGCGGTCATCGAAATGGCGCTTATGTCGGTCAGCCAGTCATTGATGCATTTGGCCTAGTAGGACAGGTAACGGCAGTGTCAGCGTATTCTAGTCGTGTTCTACTCCTTGCAGATGCTAGCCATGCGCTTCCTGTACAAGTGAATCGCAACGGGCTGCGCTTTATTGTGCAGGGTACCGGGCGTTATGGCAGTGTTGGCGTGCTGCATGTGCCTGATACGGCGGATATTCGTGAGGGTGATTTGCTCACGACCTCAGGTTTAGCCGGTCGCTTCCCCCCGGGTTATCCCGTCGCGAGAGTCACTGAGGTCTATCATGACCCTGGCCAACCGTTTGCCCAAGTAACCGCTGAACCCTCTGCCCAGTTGCAGCGTTCGCGGCATTTTTTGCTGCTTTTCCCGCCTCCTCCTGAGAAGGTCGATGAGACGGTGTGGGATGAGGATATGGCTATTTCAGCGAGCGCACTACACGCCGCGCAGCGCCTTAGCCTTTCTAGTCAGCCCGTCACGCAGGAGGTGCCCTAATGGCGCGAGCACCTGTAGTGCCATTGATAGTGGTGTGGCTGAGTTTTTTATTGGCGTTATGCTTACAAGTCATGCCGTTGGCCGATGGGTGGCAGGTCTATCGCCCTGAATGGATTGGCCTTATTTTGGTATATTGGTGTATGCGTGCGCCGAGCCGTGTAGGGGTCTTTCATGGGTTTGTCATTGGTATTTTGATGGACTTAATTGAGGGATCCTTGCTTGGTCAGCATGCGGCTATCCTTTCGTTGTTGGCTTTTTTGTGTGCGTTGGTTTATCCCCGTTTTCGCACCTACTCCCTTGTGCAACAGTCGGTACTAGTGCTGATTTTGTTAGGGATTGTGCAGTTGATTGAGCAATGGCTGCGCACACTAACCGGCGACTTTTCGATCCACTTGTCTTTCTTAATACCTTCTATGATTAGTGCGCTGCTTTGGCCATGGCTTGCGACCATGCTTCTCTCGCTGGAGCGCCGCTTAGCAGCCAGCTGACCAGTGGGCCGATGCGTATATGAGTACCAGTGCTGTGATGGGTGACACGTCTATGCCCCGGTAAGAACAATTGCGTAGAGAGAGGCTCTGATGAGTAAACCGAACTCAATCACGTCCACAGGGACGCTTGAAGAGCTGGCGCCTGTACTATGCCTCGCCTCTGCGTCGCCTAGACGTAAAGCGCTGCTGGCTTCCATTGGCGTTTCTGTAACTGTACTGCCCAGTGATGTAGATGAAACGCCGTTATCGGGCGAGTTACCTGGCGATTATGTTGAGCGATTAGCAGTGGCTAAAGCAGAGGCCGCAGTGCCGCAAACCCAATTGCCGGTATTGGGGTCGGATACAGCGGTTGTGATTGATGGCACCATAATGGGTAAGCCACGTGATGAACAAGAAGCCGCTGCAATGCTCACAAAGCTGTCTGGGCGCACTCATCAAGTACTGACGGCGGTCGCGGTAGTAGGGCCTCAGGGTGTACTCTCTTGCTGTGTGACGACACAGGTAAAAATGCGTGCTATCCATCCGGATGAAATAGCCTGCTACTGGCAGACAGGTGAGCCAGTTGACAAGGCCGGTGGCTATGCCATTCAAGGCTTAGCGGCGGCATTTGTTGAGCAAATTCACGGTAGTCACTCCGCTGTTGTGGGACTACCGCTATTCGAAACAACGCGCTTGTTGTGCCAGCAAGGGGTGCCAATATGGGCGGGACGTTATCGACGTACCTGATTGCTGTTTCACCGCCTGCTGTGCTGGCAAGGATTATGACTCAATAAGGAATTTTGCATGAGCGGTGAAGTTCTCATCAATTTAACGCCAATGGAGACCCGCGTTGCGCTGGTAGAAAATGGCGTGCTCCAAGAGGCGCTCATTGAGCGCTCCCGCAGGCGCGGTATTGTAGGTAATATCTACAAAGGTAAAGTAGTTCGTGTACTGCCTGGTATGCAGGCTGCCTTTGTTGATATTGGCTTAGAGCGTGCGGCGTTTATCCATGCCCACGAGGTGATGCCCTCGGGCACGCCCAGTGATGAGCAGCAAACGATAGGTCAGTTACTGCATGAAGGGCAAGCTCTGGTGGTGCAGGTCACCAAAGACCCGATTGGCACTAAAGGCGCGCGGCTCACAACCCATCTTTCAATCCCGTCTCGCTATCTTGTGTATATGCCTGACTCGCCGCACCATGGTGTTTCCCAGCGTATTGAGGATGAGCGGGAACGGGAGCGACTCAAAGCGCTGCTGGATAAGAGTATAGAAGAGCAAACGATTGATGTAACGGGCGGATTCATCGTGCGCACGGCGGCCGAAGGCGTGGGCGACGAAGAGCTGGCTGGCGATATGTACTTTCTGCTGCGTATCTGGCGCAAGGTCAGTGAGCGTAAAATCACCGCTGCCCCGCCCAGCGTCATCTATGATGACCTGCCGCTTTTTATGCGCACATTACGTGATGTGATGCGCGATGATATTGAAAAAGTGCGTATCGACTCACGAGAAAATTTTGTCAAGCTTGTTGAGTTCGCCGAAGAGTTTATGCCTGAAGCAGTGGATCGTATTGAGTACTATCCCGGCGAGCGCCCCATCTTTGACCTCTACAGTGTTGAAGATGAGATTCAAAAAGCGTTAGGACGCAAAGTGCAGTTAAAGTCGGGGGGCTATTTGGTGATTGACCCCACCGAAGCCATGACGACGATTGATGTTAATACCGGAGGCTATGTTGGCCATCGGAACCTTGAAGAAACTATTTTTAAAACCAATCTTGAAGCGGCCACGGCGATAGCGCGTCAACTGCGGCTTCGCAACTTGGGCGGTATTATCATTATCGATTTTATCGATATGGTAGATGTCGAGCATCAGCGTCAGGTACTGCGTGTGCTGGAAAAAGCGCTGGAGCGGGATCATGCTAAGACCAAGTGCACAGGGGTAACCGAGCTGGGCTTGGTCCAATTGACCCGTAAGCGTACGCGGGAAAGCTTAGAGCAGACGCTGTGTGAAGCGTGCCCCACCTGTAGTGGGCGCGGTACATTAAAAACGCCTGAAACCGTCTGTTATGAAATTTTTCGCGAGATACTGCGTGAAGAGCGGGCTTATAGTGCAGAAACCTATATGGTACTTGCTTCTCAGCCAGTGGTGGATCGTTTGTTAGATGAAGAGTCCGCAGCGGTAGCTGATCTTGAAAGCTTTATCAATAAAACGATTCGTTTTCAGGTTGAACAGCACTACTCCCAAGAACAGTACGATATTGTGCTGATGTAATGATAGCGCTACGTTCATGGATACGTTGGCTTCTTATCGCGCTTGCATGGTTGCTTGGTGGGCTGGCTATCTTTCTTTTGATAGTCAGGTTGCTGATTAGCCAAGTAGGAGGGCTAACACCAAAAATAGAAGCGCTGTTTGAGGCGCGAATTGGTGTGCCGGTGACGATTGATCACCTCTCACTAACCCTTGAGCGCAACGATTTATTTTTGCGCCTGGAAGGCATGGAAGCCGCGACGCTGCAAGGGCAAAAACTATTCTCTCTTGGCGAGGCTCACCTGCGTCTTGATAGCTGGGCCTCATTGCTTAGTGCCGCTCCGATTTTTAACGATGCCCGTATTACTGGTGCTGAGTTCCATCTTTACCAGCAGCAAGATGCTGCTTGGGGCTGGCCAAACCCTGCCGAGCTACCCGATCTGATAGCCTCAGAGCCTACGCTGGATTTAGCAAAAATAGACAAGTGGGCCGGTATTATTCTACGCCAACGCTTATGGGTGGATAATACGCGGGTGGTGCTGCACGGTGAGCAGGACGAAGTCACGATGCATGCGCCGATGCTGCTGCTCAACGGCGACGAACGGCGCACGCAGCTTGAGGGCGCCGTCAATATTCTTGAAACCCCCGATCTGCGCGATGACGAGGCGCTACCCGCACTGCATATGCAGGTGGAAATGCAGCCAGGGCCGCAAGGGTTCAGCGATTTTTCAGCGGCGCTTCAGCTAGATATGCAGCTTGATCACCTGCTGGCGTTAGCGGCCGTGTTCCGGCCAGACTATATGCCCCATCTTGAGCAGGCGGGGGGCGAAGTTAAGCTTTGGGGACGGTGGCATCGTGGGCGGCTCGATGAAGCGCGCCTTGCGGTGGATATCCCTGAACTTACGTTACGCCATCAAATTCAGTATGTGGTACTCCAAGATATTCAGGCGAGTGGCCTTTGGCAGCGTGATGGTGATGGCGGTGAAGCGTGGTTAAGTGGCGACGCAGAAAGCGTTGAGTGGGCGCGGCCTGACGGTATTAGTGAAGGCCCGGCGCTACCGATGCACTGGTATCTGTCTCATCAGTCTGATGCCTGGGAGCTCCGCACAAGCGCTTTTGAACTCTCGTCGCTCACCGCTTGGCGTGACTATGTATTGCTGCCTGAGTCGGTCACCCGAGTACTTCAAACGCTCTCTCCCAGCGGTCAGGTTCAAGGGTTGCGGGTAGGGCAGCGTGAAGGACATTGGAGCATTGATGCAGCGCTAACGGATGTTGCTGTTTTGCCGTGGCAGCAGGCGCCCGGTGGTGGGCCTTTGGATGCCTGGGTGCAGGCTCGGGATTTTCGTGGGCGGGTGACCTTCAATAGTGCCGGCGATAGCACGCTGCATTTCCCCGGGTTATTTATTGCGCCTATGCAGCTGAGCCATGCCCAGGGCGTGGTGGAGTGGGTCTATGATGGCCCCAGTACGATGATTAGTGGCCGAGAGTTAACCGTCGAGTGGGATGGTGCAGAGATCAGCGGCGGCTTTGGGTTAATTAGGGATAAACAGAAGGGGCAATTTGGTTTAGATATCGATTTTGCAAATGTCGATGCACTGGAATACCCCCTGTCACACTGGTTACCTGTCTATGCATTTGAACCTGGGCTTCGCGAATGGCTGCTCAACGATATCGGCGGCTACGTGCCCAAAGGATCTCTCCAACTTAGCCTGCCGCTTGCTGCGAACCAAACCGCTGATGAACTCTCAGCAACGCTTGCGCTGTCGGTGACGCAAGGTCATATGCCGATAGCGCCAGATTGGCCACGTTTAGAGCAACTGGAAGGGCGGTTAACCTGGAAAGATCAGGTGCTGGAAGCTCATATTGAGCATGCTGAGAGCCATGGTGTTGAGGCATCTGAAGGTGCCTTGAGAATGGCCGATGAGCAGCTAGCGCTCTCTGGGCAATTAAATAGTAATGGGCGATCCCTTATTAAATTTCTCCAGGCTATTCCTAGCGTAGATATGTCGTTGCTTGATGATGTGCGTGCTGAAGGTGACGTTGAGGGGGATATTGCACTGTCGCTACCGCTTAATGCACCGGACACATTGCAGATGGAAGTCAATGCACGACCACAATTTTCAAGCATCACCTACCAGCCGCTGGAGTTGCCTGTCACCAATGTCGAAGGCGCGCTCACTTGGCAGCAGTACGGAGACGATTACGCGCTGCTTGGTAATGCCAACGGCAGACTGTTAGGTGGCCGTATCGCAGCGGACGTTAATCGTCAGCAAGACCGGATCGATTTACGTGGCGATGTTAATACCGCCGCGCTATTTCGCTTGATTGGTATACCGGTTGAACAAGCGCGACAGGTAATTGAAGGGAGTGCCGAGTGGCGTGGTCAGGTTCAGCTTGAACCAACGCCTAAGCTGTCGCTAGAAAGTCGTTGGCTGGGCGTGGTAAGCCACTTACCCGAACCCTTTGCTAAAACCGCCGAGCAGGCTTGGCCGTGGCAGTTGACGGTTGATATAAAGAGTGGGCGACTGGACACACATCTGTCCGAACTCGTTCGGGCGAGGGTACAGCGGTTAGCAAATGATGAGTTAGCTGGCGAGCTGGCGTTGGGTGGGGCGACTCAGCCGCAAGCCTCGCCAAATCAGTCGGGTTTTCACGTGGCCGCCGAGCTGCCCGAAATAGACCCCGTCGCATGGTACGCAGCGCTTACACCATTAATGCAAGATCAGTCTGTTGGTATTAACAATCAGGATAGCGAGGCACCTATCTCGCTAAGGATAAATACCCCTTGTTTACGTTACCGCAGTGAATGCTTTGGAGCGCTAAGTGCATCGGGCGATCTTCAAGGTCAGAACGTAGGGATTCTGCTCAGCGGTGACTTTATGTCTGGTCGGGTTGAGTATTCGCCTGATGCCGAGCGGCCTCTGGATATCATCATTAGCTCATTAGAAGCAGAGCGTCTGCTTGATATGCCTTCTAAGGAGCATAGCAGCAGCGCGCCGTCTCCAGGTTCATGGGTTGAGGCAGTGGAAACCCAGTACGCCACGTCGCGGCCCATACCTTCATGGCTGTCCGATCTGCCCAATGGGCGGTTACGGCTTGCAGAGATCAGTTTGGGTGGAGGGCGATTTGGCCCGCTAACGGCCTACTGGCAAAGTGATGATCGACGCTTTTCTCTTTCACCTGTTGGATTGACCTTGGGCCAGCTTTCGGCTCGGGGCGAATTGTTCTGGGAAGGTAATGCCATTAACAGCCAAACCAGGGCCGATATTTCAATTTTAGGGGGCGATGTTGGTAGTGCCCTAGAGCAGCTTGGTCAACCGGTGGCGATGCGGAGTCGCTCGACGGAGATAAACGCTGAGTTAGCTTGGCCTGGCGCACCTTGGCAGTTTAACCTAAATCGGGCGGGCGGAGAGATGACTATCGATATCCGCGATGGTCGTTTTCTGACGCTAGACTCGGCACCTGCTAGGCTGGTCGGGTTGCTTAACTTTGACAATATCCTGCGTCGACTGCGCTTGGATTTTTCTGATGTCACCGGTCAAGGTACCGCCTTTGATCGAGTGCACGGCACAGCCGATGTGGCCGGTGGGCAACTAATGCTGCGCGGGCCATTACGTATCGAAGCACCAGCAACATCCATTACTCTTACTGGCAATATCAACTTGGCGCAGCGTGAACTCGATCAGCGTTTAGGCGTCACACTGCCAGTTAGCCAAAGTTTGCCCATCGCGGCCATTGCGGTTGGCGCCCCCATAGTGGGCGGAGCCTTATTTCTTGCAGACCAACTGTTTGGCGACGCGCTGGATCGAGCAACCACTATTCACTATCGCGTGCGAGGTCCCTGGACATCGCCGCAGGTTACCTTAGAAGGCCCTCAATGACCGCACTAAAAAGCGATTTAGATACCGCTGTTTCCATTCTGCTAACGCCGAGTGGTCTTGACTTGGAGGCGCTAGACACAGGACTTGGCTATGCCATGGGAGCCGGCATTGACTACGCCGATCTCTATTTTCAGCGCACCTGGCAAGAAGGTTGGGTACTGGAAGATGGCGAAGTTAAAGAAGCCAGCTACAACATTGATGGCGGAGTGGGGGTTCGCTCGCTAGCCGGTGAAAAAACGGGCTTTGCTTACTCAAACCAGATCACCGCTGATGCACTGGTGGATACTGGCCGCACGGCGGCAGGTATTGTACGGAGTGGTAAACAGCTGTCTGGGCAGGCGGTCAAGGCGGTGTCTGTCGCGCCTTTTTACGCCAGGCTTGATCCGTTGGCTGGCCTCACGGCAGAAGATAAAGTCGCGCTACTGAAGGAGGCTGACCGCGTGGCGCGTGCGGCTGATCCCTGTATCAGCCAAGTGAGCGCTTCACTTTCCGGTACCTACGAGGTCGTGCTGGTGCGCGCAAGCGATGGCACCTTGGCGGCAGATATCCGTCCGCTGGTGCGCTTTAATGTCAGCGTTATTGCGTTTAAAAATGGCCGTCGTGAACGCGGAAGTGCGGGGGGCGGAGGACGCTACTCCATGTCACGGCTACGCGATGAAGGCGTTGCTGAGCGCTATGCTAAAGAGGCGGTGCGCCAAGCGCTAGTCAACTTAGAGGCAATCGATGCACCGGCAGGACACATGCCTGTCGTGCTGGGCGCAGGTTGGCCAGGTATTCTACTGCATGAGGCGGTGGGCCACGGTTTAGAAGGCGATTTTAACCGCAAAGGTAGCTCTGCATTTGCTGGGCGCATGGGACAGCGAGTCGCTGCCAAAGGCGTGACAATTGTCGATGACGCTACGCTATCAGATGGCCGTGGGTCGCTTAGCGTCGATGATGAAGGAACGCCAGGACAAAATACACCGCTCATCGAAGATGGGATTTTAACCGGCTATATGCAAGATAAACTCAACGCGCGTTTAATGAAGATGGCGCCCACGGGTAACGCACGACGCGAGTCGTTTGCGCATCTGCCTATGCCAAGGATGACCAATACCGTGATGTTAGCAGGGCAGGATGAACCCGATGACATTATTAAAAGCGTTAAGCGTGGCATCTACGCGGTAAGTTTCGGTGGCGGGCAGGTCGATATTACGTCGGGTAAATTTGTGTTCTCAGCGAGTGAAGCCTATCTCATTGAAGACGGTAAAATCACCGCACCCGTTAAAGGGGCGACGCTCATCGGTAATGGGCCAGAGGCCATGGGGCGGGTCTCCATGATTGGCCACGATGCGGAGATGGACCCCGGTATTGGGGTATGTGGCAAAGAGGGGCAGGGTGTGCCGGTTGGCGTCGGTCAGCCCACTTTGAAATTAGATGAGCTGACCGTTGGCGGAACCCAGTCGTCTTAACCCGAACTTAGAGAGCCAAGGTTTCGCGTAGGTGCTTGAATAGCTTGCGCGAACTGGTTGGCGGCTTGCCTTGCTCGCGCTCTTTTCGTGCATTACGCACTAGCTGGCGCAATGTCTGGCGGTCGCCAGTAGGGTGCTCGGCAAGAAACAGGTCAACGCCGTCATCGCCTTCGTCGATTAAGCGGTCGCGCCATTTCTCAAGGCGATGAAAGGCATGGTCGCGCTGCTCTTTCTCTTGTTCAATGCCGTCAAATACCCCTTGAATAGCGACGAGGTCCTCTTTGCGAATAAGTTTGCCCACGTACTGCATGTGGCGTCGGCGCCCTTCATGGGAGCGAATGCGCGAGGTTTCCTCGATAGCCCGTAGCATGTCATCCGAGAGCGGAAAGCGCGCCAGTTCTGCGGGCTTCATGGCAATGAGTGTTTCACCAAGTGCCTGAAGTGCATGCATTTCTCGCTTTAGCTGAGATTTACTTGGGCGCTCTTCCTGTTCGTCACTATCGAAGGGTTCGGGGCGTTGCTTAGGCATACTAGAACTCACTGATCAGATTCGTTTGCAGCATTATATCAGCTGCGACAACAACATTGATTCGCCAATGTGATTCTGGCGAAAAGGAGGCCACAATATGGCACAGGCATTTGATGCAACCTCACAGCAGGCGCTGTTAACCACCCGCGCAGAAGAAGCGCTGGCGTTGGCCAAGCAACTCGGTGCCGATGCAGCCGAAGTCGGCGCCAGTGTCGATCAAGGCGTGGGCATCAGCGTGCGCCTAGGTGAAGTGGAAACCGTTGAACTTTCACGAGATCAGGGGATTGCCGTTACCCTGTATGTGGGCCAGCGCAAAGGCAGCGCCTCTTCGTCTGATGCAAGCAGTGCCTCTATCAAAGCGACGGTGGAAAAGGCCCTGGCGATTGCCCGATATACAGGGGAAGACCCCGCTGCTGGTTTGGCAGATGCTGGCCTAATGGCGACCCATCTACCCGATTTAAAAGTGCATTATCCCTGGGCGCTAACCACCGATGAGGCAATTGAAATAGCCCTGGCGTGCGAACACGCTGGCCGGAATGTGGCGGGTATTCATCAATCTGAAGGTGCGTCGTTCTCTAGCGGCGAAGGCGTGCGCGTATACGCCAATAGCCATGGTTTTTTGGGAACCCAAAAAGGCAGCAGCCACTCGCTCTCCTGCATGTTAATCGCCCAAGATGAAAATGGCATGCAGCGAGACTATGACTATACTTCGGCACGCAACCCGAACGAGCTTCGTGACCCTGAGAGTGTCGGCCGCGAAGCAGCTGCTCGCACACTTCGGCGCTTAGGCGCGAAACGTCCGCCAACAGGCACGTTCCCTGTGCTATTTGACCCAACGCTTGCTAGTGGATTGATTGGCCACTTGATGGGCGCATTAGCGGGTGGGTCGCTCTATCGTCAGGCGTCATTTCTATGCGATCGGTTAGGGACACCGTTGTTCCCAAGCTGGTTTAATTTAGAAGAGAAGCCAATGGAGGTGGGCGCTACCGCAAGTTCACCCTTTGATGGAGAGGGCGTTCAGACTAGAGATAATCGCTTTATTGACCAGGGAAATATCGCAAGCTATATGCTCTCGTCTTACAGTGCCCGCCGTTTAGGCATGCAGACTACCGCTAATGCTGGCGGTGCACGTAATATTCGGCTGAAGACCCCAGCCACTAGCCGGGAGGCACTGCTAAAGGAGATGGGGCGTGGGATTTGGGTGACCGAGTTGATGGGCCAGGGTGTTAATGGCGTTACCGGTGACTATTCAAGAGGGGCCGCAGGTTTTTGGATTGAAAATGGGGAGGTGCAGTACCCCATCGAAGAGTTCACTATTGCCGGAAATCTTAACAGCATGTTTGCGGGCTTGGTTGGCGTTGCTGATGATACAGATACCCGAGGCAGCATTCACACCGGCAGCTGGCTAATTGACGCCATGACCATCGCTGGCAGCTAGCGTCAGCAGTTAGCCGCTACTGATCCTCATCAAAGCGCGCATCGAACAGGCGTTGGATAGCCTCCAACGCCTGTTCAGCGTCCTCGCCCTCGGCAATGATCTTTAACTCGGTACCACAAGGGGCTGCTAGCATTAGCAGCGACATGATATTGGCCGCATCTGCCATCTGTTGCTGCTTATAAACGTAAATGCTGGCGGAATACTGCTGCCCACACTGGACTAGCTTAGTCGCCGCTCGCGCGTGTAAGCCGCGCTGATTGGTAAGGGTTAACGTTCGTTCTGGCACCCTGGTTCCTTTTTGCCGAGTGGTGTCGTCTTTGTTGGTGACGTACGCTTTAGACGTTATGGTTGATCATGTTTGATCAATTCTGAAGAGAGTTGCTTCGCTGGTTGCTCGCTAAGCGTGTATTGAAGTCCCAGTTCTCTGTGCCTTAGCTGCACTTCCCCTATGTTTTTTACGAGCCTTTGTGCAAGTTCTTCCACCATATAAACAGAGCGGTGTTGGCCGCCGGTGCAGCCAATGGCGACGGTCATATAGCTTCTCTGACTATTTTGGTAGGCAGGTAGCCACTTCTCTAGCCAGCTATAAATATCGCTACTCATTGCATCGACGATAGGATAGCTGTTGAGAAATGCCACAATCTTTGCATCTCGGCCGGTATATTGTCGTAATGTCGGGTCCCAATAAGGGTTAGGTAAACAGCGAACATCAAAAACAATATCGGCATCTAGGGGGACACCACGCTTATAGCCAAAGGACTCAAACGTAAGGGTGAGGCTATCACTATGCTGATGGGCAACTTGGTCAGTAATGCGGCGGCGTAAATCGTGCACTGACAAGCGAGAAGTGTCGATCATCAGATCAGCAAGGTCACGGATCTCTAACAGCGTTTCTTCTTCTTTATTGATCGCTTCCTCTAGCGTCATATCGCTATCACGAGTTAACGGATGGCGGCGCCGAGTGGCGGAGTAGCGTTCTAGTAAAACTCTGGCATCAGTCGTCAGGTAAATGACCTGGAAGCGAATATCCCGCTGCTTGAGCTCTTCAAGCAAAGATGGCAGTTGCTCAAGGGCAGTGGGCAAGTTACGGGCATCGATACTCACCGCTAAATGTGTACGCCCACCCTGAGCGCGCAGCTCGTCAACGAGAGAGCCAAGCAGCATGGCGGGTAAGTTGTCGATGGCGTAATAGCCTAGATCTTCTAGCGCTTGTAAGGCGATAGATTTACCGGATCCGGAACGGCCGCTAATGATCACCAGTTGCATAGATTTTCTCTTGGGCTGCCAAAAATAAGTGGGGCTTCAACAAAAAAGTCAGCAGCTAGCGTCGAAGTAGATGCTTAATGCGCGGTTTTTTCACGAATTTTAGAGGTGATAAGCTCAAGAAGCTCACGCTGGCTTTCGCTTTTGCGCAATTGCTGGCGCGTATCGGCCTCATTCATGATGGTGGCAACTTGCCCAAGCAACGCTAGGTGAGTGTCGTCGGCCTCTTCTGGTACTAATAAAACGAAGACCAAATCGACTGGATCTCCGTCGATAGCATCAAAATCGACCGGTTCAGCAAGTTTTAAAAAGCCAGCGATAGGCGCGGTGCAGTGCGGGCTTCGCGCATGGGGGATGGCAACACCGTTGCCTATCCCCGTGCTTCCCAGGCGCTCGCGACCGATTAAACGGCTAAAAACTTCCTGGCTATCAAGGCTAGGGGTATTTTGAGCAATAAAGGTGCTGAAAAATTCCAGCACCCTTTTTTTGCTGCCCCCGGGCACGTCGTAAAGAATGCGCTCCGGGGGAAGTATGGTTTCCAACGTCATTGAATTAACGCACGCCAGCGCCTTGGGCGCGAGCTTGTGCTTTTTCCTTGTGTTTAACGAGTTGACGGTCGATTTTGTCTGCTAAAGCGTCAATAGCAGCATACATATCATTGTCTAGCGCCTCGGCATGCAGGTCAGCCCCTGCTGCATGCAGCGTGCAGGCAGCTTGTTGGCGCTCTTTTTCAACAGATAAGGTCACTTGTACTGTCGTAATGTTGTCGTAATGTCGCTCAACGCGCGCTAGTTTTTCGTTGACGTAGTCACGCAAGGCGTCAGTCAGTTCTACATGATGACCAGTGATGTTTACTTGCATTGACGTGCTCCTTATCCATGGGACTGTACTTCGATTGTAACCCTTTTTGCGCTATTGCAAAGCCCTATAGCGGTGTTTCCTTGTTCGCTAACGTAAACGGCGCCGTTCACTGGAGGAGGGAATGCCCATTGACTCTCGATATTTAGCGACTGTGCGCCGCGCAACACTGATACCACCTGTTTCCAAAAGCGCTACCAAACGGCTGTCGGAGAGCGGCTTGCCGGGCGGCTCCTCTTGAACCAACTTCTTAATCCGTGCGCGGATGGCGGTGCTGGAGTGGCTATCGCCACCTTCCTGGCCGCTCACCTGGCTGGAGAAGAAATATTTAAGTTCAAATACGCCGCGAGGCGTATGAATATACTTTTGGGTGGTCACCCTGGAAATCGTGGATTCATGCATTTCCACGGCCTCGGCGATATCCGCTAGGATTAACGGCTTCATTGCCTCTTCGCCATGCTCTAAAAAGCCAATCTGGCGCGTGATAATTTCACGGCCCACCCGCAGCAGCGTGTCATTACGGCTGGAAAGGCTTTTAATCAGCCAGCGGGCTTCCTGCAGGTGCTCTTTAAGAAACTGGTTGTCTTGGCTTTTATCTGCACGCTTGATGAGGCTGGCGTAGTCTGGCTGAATGCGCAGCTTTGGCAATGCTTCCGGATTAAGTTCTAAGTGCCACCCTTCGTTGTCATGCCGTACGACTAAGTCTGGGGTTATGTAGCTATCGTCGCTATCGCCATAGGCACTGCCGGGACGCGGGTCAAGGCTACGAATAAGGCGAATAACGTCATCAAGCTGTTCATTGTCTAGACTCAACCGCCGCTTAAGCAGTCGTAGATCGTCTTTGCCTAACGCTTCAAGAAACTGGCGCACCAACCGTTTAGCGGGCACTAGAAACGGGGTTTCCTCTGGGAGTGTGGCGAGTTGAAGCATGAGGCACTCGCGTAAATCCCGTGCAAAAACTCCCGTGGGTTCGAATTGCTGCAAGCGCAACAGGGTATTTTCGACTTCACGCTGGCTTAGGCTATCGAGGCCCTGCGCTTTCAAGCCCTCACGGATATCGTTAAGCGGCTGGGTGAGGTAGCCGTTGGCATCTAGAGCGTCGATTAAGCTTTCGGCAATGGCGTGCTCTCGAGGCGAGAAGTCGGTCATAGCCAACTGCCAAAGGAGGTGGCCATGAAGGCTTTGGCCCGCTGCTTGACGCTCAAAGTCAGGCCCTTCGCTGGCACCGCCTACGCTGCCCATATCTTGGTAGGTATCTGACCAGTCACTATCAACAGACAGTTCGTTGGGGATGCTTTCGGCCCATTCTGTTTCTGGTGTTTCGGTGACTGCCTGCTCGCCAAATTCATCCTCTTGTTCCAACATGGGATTAGCATCGAGCGCTTGCTGAATTTCTTGCCGCAGATCGAGTGTGGAGAGCTGAAGCAGCGCAATTGCCTGCTGCAGCTGAGGTGTCATGGTGAGCTGTGTGCCGATACGCAGTTGAAGAGAAGCTTTCATGACCATCTGAGAACCACTCGTTAATCAGAAAGCTCCACCCTAGTGCGAGTTATCCTCTGGCGCAAGTGCAATAAGCATGCCATGAAAAGTAATTAGTCGGTAGACGCTTGTTTATAGGCGGAAATCAGCCCCAAGGTAAACATCGCGTACCTTCTGATTGTCGAGAATGGATTGCGGGTCGCCGCTGGCAATGATTTGGCCATCGCCGACGATATAGGCAATATCGCAGATATCAAGCGTATCCCGAACGTTATGGTCGGTGATGAGTACACCGATATGGCGCTGTTTGAGCGCACGTATAATCGTTTTGATATCACCAACGGAAATAGGGTCTACCCCTGCGAACGGCTCATCTAGCAGAATAAATGCAGGCTCTGTGGCCAGTGATCGGGCAATTTCAACGCGCCGACGTTCGCCACCGGATAGGCTCATGCCTAAATTGTCGCGGATATGAGTAATATGAAAATCCTCAAGCAACGACTCTAGGCGCTGTTCTCGCGTATCGCGATCGAGCTCCTTTCGAGTTTCAAGGATCGCCATGATGTTATCGGCAACGGAAAGCTTACGAAAAATAGAGGCTTCCTGGGGTAAATAGCCAATGCCTGCAATGGCCCTTTCATGCATGGGCGCACGAGTGAGGTCTAAATCATCGATACCCACGTTGCCAGCATCGGACTTTACCAGACCGACGATCATGTAAAACGACGTGGTTTTACCCGCACCGTTTGGGCCTAGCAGTCCTACAACGCTGCCTTGGGTAATTTCTAAGTTAATATCCTTAACTACGCGGCGGCGCTTGTAGCTTTTCGCCAAATGATGCGCGTAGAGCGTTTTTACCGGAGCAGCGTCGCTGGTTGCCATGGAGCTGGGGGTTGTCACAAATGAACTCCCTATTGCGAGGGCTGTAGGGTCATGCGTATGCGCTGAGACTCGCTTCCATCAACATCAGAGCGCGCCTGAACGACTTCTCGGTCGATGAAGTACTCTAGGCGTCCCCCTTGGAAACGGTCGCCTCGCTGAGTGAGCTCTGCTTGATCGATGAGCTCAACCCGGCGTTCAGCGACATGATAGATAATGCGGCGTGCCCAGCCTTCCATGGGTGTCTCTTCATCTTCAAGCTGATTACGCAGGTAAGCGCGCTCGCCTGTCGCGGTAGCTCGAGCGAGCTCGCCAGCATCATTACGCTGAATCTCGACGCGTTCTCCGCGAAGCTGCATTTCGCCCTGGCGGATGTTGACATTGCCGCTATAGACCGCCGTACCTGCGCGCTGGTCAAGATCTAAACGGTCAGCTTCAACTTCAACAGGGGCTTGTGTTGTTTGGGCAGCCGCCGAGAGCGGCACCGCTAAGGCTAAAAGCGCGATGCGGATTAAAGCGTTCATAGCGACTCCTAAGGCGCTTGAGTGGCGGGCGGATGGGTGCCCCGCACATTATCAGTTAATCGAACCTGGCTCGTGTCAAGCCACATATCCATACGTAAGGCACTGATTTGCTGCGGTGGCTGCTGAAGCAGTACCGGTGCCTCGCTCCATGCATGGCGAGTCATGCCGTTATAGTGTAATGACTCTGTATCCAGCTGCCAGCCTTCATCGGGTGCCAGCAGCCTTGCCGAACCCGTTAACGTGAGTGCGTGTGTGTCCGTATTGAGCGTGCCAGCGTTGGCGGTGGCTAGCCATTCCCTCTGTTCACTATCAAATATTGTCGCTCTGGGCGAGGTGGCTTGCGTTATGGCTTGCTGGGGCGTGTGAACTAGATAGGGCGTTATCAGCGATTGTTGAATCGCCCCGGTTTCGCCAAATAGGGTGATTTCAGCGTTTTCTAGCACATGCCCCGGCTCTTCGGCTTGAGCCTCAGGGTCTGGTGTGATGTCTTGTGGGCCGCGGGGGTCTATCCACACCAGCAGGGTACCCAGAGCTACCACCATCCCGGTCAGCCAGACGCGCTTTTTAACCCGTAGCGCCATTACGAATGCCTGTGCAAATAGGTGTCCATCACGGCATCCCAGTGGCCTTGGGACATCAGCAGCGTATCGCAGATCTCACGCACTGCGCCGTGTCCACCTAAGCGGTCGGTAATCCAATCCGCGTGGGTGTGCATGTAGTCAGGCGCATTGGGAACGGTAATGCCCACCCCAGAGCGCTTAATAGGTGCTAAATCTGGCAGATCGTCGCCGCAGTAGGCAACTTGCTCTAACGTGATATCCAGGCGCTGGCAGAGTGCTTTCAGCGTGACAAGTTTGTCTTCGCACCCTTGGTAGACATGCGTGATACCTAGCGACGCCGCGCGCTGGCTGACCATGGAAGAGTCTCGGCCGGTAATCAGCGCTACATGAATGCCTACGCGTTTTAATAGCTTTAGGCCGTGGCCGTCCTGGGTGTGAAACGCTTTAATTTCAATGCCGTCCGCTTGGAAGTAAAGGCGTCCATCCGTCAATATGCCATCGACATCTAGGGCCAGTAGACGAACACGACGAATGCGGTCAAGTAGAGCATCAGGTAGGGCCATAGAGCCTCCTTCAAGTGTTGAATGGCGATTAAATTACGCCGCTGGATAAAAGGTCATGCATATGTAGGGCGCCAATCGGCCGCTGCTGATCATCGACCACGGCGAGTGCGGTGATGCGGCTTTCCTCCATAATTCGGACTGCTTCTGCCGCCAGTATGTCTGGCCCAATGCGCTTGCCGGGCCGTGTCATGACCTCATCGACACAGATCTTTCGCAGGTCATGAAACTGATCGAGCGTGCGGCGTAGGTCGCCGTCTGTAAATACGCCGACTAAACGCCCTTCGCTATCGACAACGCAGGTGAAGCCTAAGCCTTGCCGAGTGATTTCCAGCAGGGCATCTCGTAACGGACTGCCCAGCGCCACTTGAGGCAGGCGAGCGCCATCATGCATAACGTCTCTTACGCGCAGTAGCAAGCGTTTGCCTAAGCTACCGCCCGGATGAGAGAGCGCGAAGTCTTCAGCGGTGAAACCGCGAGCTTCTAAAAGCGCGACGGCCAGCGCATCCCCGAGGGCGAGTGCTGCAGTGGTTGAGCTGGTAGGCGCCAGGTCAAGCGGGCAGGCTTCCCGTTCAACGCCACTGTCGAGGTGAGCATCGGCATGTTTGGCAAGCGTCGAACCGGGGCGGCCGGTCATACTCACCAGGGGAATGCCGAGCCTTTTAAGCAGTGGAAGAAGCGCAGTGACTTCAGCCGTTTCGCCAGAGTTGGAGAGGGCTAGTACCACATCGGTACGAGTGATCATACCAAGGTCGCCATGGCTAGCTTCGCCAGGGTGAACAAAAAAAGCAGGCGTGCCAGTGCTAGCAAGGGTGGCCGCTAGCTTGCCAGCAATATGACCAGATTTTCCCATACCGGTGACCACGACTCGGCCTTGGCAGGCAAGTATTAATTGACAGGCATGGTCGAAGCCCTCGTCAAGCTTTGCCTGAAGGCCCCCAATGGCGGCTTGCTCAATTTGCAGGGTGCGCAGTGCACTTTCACGCAGCTGGCTGGGGGTCGAGGGGGGCTTGCGCATGGTGCTGATCGTCTCTTTAACGTTTAGACATGAGTAAGCAAGAATAACATCTCGTTGCGCTTTAGAGGTAAAGCGCTTCATCGCTAAGTTGCTTAAAATAGTGAGATAGCCAAGTGCACAACATTGGGTTGCCGACAACCTGTGCGGCGGTTACTGCACGCTGTCACTAAAGATAGTGTTAGGATACGATGTTCGATAACATTTAGAAAACACTGTTTCTTTAACATTAAGTTTTCACTATGCAGTGCGCGGTGCTCTTATACTAATCCGCTATGATGCGGCGGCTTTGAAGGTTAATCAGCCTATGACAGATGTTCCCTTCATAGAAATTGAAGATTTGTACTTCTCCCGAGGAGAGCACGATATTTTCCGGGGGGTCAATATGACGATTCTGCGGGGAAAGGTGACGGCCATTATGGGGCCCAGCGGCACGGGTAAAACGACGCTGCTTAAGCTGATTGGCGGCCAGCTGACCCCTGACCGTGGGCGAGTGTTGATTGATGGTCAAGACGTTCATCGTCTGTCGCGGAAAGCCCTGTTTGCGCTGCGTAAGCGTATGGGGATGCTGTTTCAGAGTGGCGCGCTCTTTTCTGACCTTGATGTGTTTGAAAATGTGGCATTTCCCCTGCGGGTTCATACTGACTTACCCGATGCGATGATTCGTGACTTGGTGCTGCTCAAGCTGCAGGCCGTGGGGCTTCGCGGGGCGCGTCAGCTTTCGCCTGCAGAGCTTTCGGGGGGGATGGCGCGGCGTGTGGCTCTAGCCCGCGCGGTGGCGCTCGACCCTGAGTTGATCCTCTATGATGAGCCGTTTGTAGGGCAAGATCCGATCTCCATGGGCGTATTGGTGCAGCTGATCAAACGACTGAATCAGGCATTGTCGCTCACATCAGTGGTGGTCTCTCACGATATAAAAGAGACGCTAAGTATTGCTGATTATCTCTATTTGATTGCCGATGGGCAGGTGGTGGCACATGGTACGCCACAGACACTGGATACCAACCAGGATCCGCGCGTTAGCCAGTTTATCCATGGCGAGCCAGATGGGCCTGTGCCATTCCATTATCCCGCTGAGAGTTTCTATCGCGATATTCTCGGACAAGCTTCGGTTACAAGGGCAGGGTAAATGCAGTCAAAACTCAAGCAAAGCACCGCTTATATTACTCGCTTAGGTCGCAAAGGGTGTGATGCGATGGAGGCGCTGGGTCGTGCGGGCATTTTTCTAGCGCAGTCTGCTGTGGGCATTCCGTCTCGTGAGGGGTGGAGCCTTTGGTTAAAACAAGTGCACTTTGTCGGTGTGCTATCGCTGGCCATTGTGCTGGTGTCGGGCCTGTTTATCGGTATGGTTCTGGCGCTGCAGGGCTATACCATTTTGGTTGATTTTGGCGCTGAGCAGGCACTGGGCCAGATGGTCGCGCTCTCGTTATTACGCGAATTGGCGCCTGTGGTGGCGGCACTGCTGTTTGCCGGGCGTGCAGGGTCGGCATTGACCGCTGAAATAGGCCTCATGAAGGCGACTGAGCAGCTGACCAGTATGGAAATGATCGGCGTCGACCCGTTGCGCCGGGTAGTGGCTCCGCGGCTCTGGGCTGGCTTTGTGGCGCTGCCTATTCTCACCGTGGGTTTCAGCGTAGTGGGAATATGGGGGGGCTATTTAGTCGGGGTGGAGTGGCTGGGCGTTTTTGAGGGCTCGTACTGGGGCAATATGCAGGCCAGCGTGTCATTTATTAACGACATTGGTAACGGCATGATTAAAAGTGTCGTTTTTGCGGTGGTGGTGACCTGGATTGCGGTTTTTCAGGGGTACGATCTCATACCGACTTCTGAAGGGATTTCCCGTGCTACCACGCGCACCGTTGTGTATTCATCGCTAGCCGTCTTGGGGCTTGATTTTGTATTAACCGCCGTCATGTTCGGCGGCCTTTAATGGGTGGAGCAGTGTCATGAAGCGCACTAAAACCATGGAATTTGGCGTTGGCCTCTTTATGCTAGCGGGTATTTTGGGGCTCGTGTTTCTGGGCTTGCGAGTCAGCGGCCTTACGCTATCAGCCCCTTCCGAGACGTTTCAGCTTGATGCCAACTTCTCCAATATAGGTGGCTTGAGGCCGCGTGCCCGCGTCACCATGGCGGGCGTAACCGTTGGCAGAGTTGAAGCGATCGAGCTAGATACCGAGTGGTACGATGCTCGCGTTGTATTGAGCCTGAATAGCGAATTGGAGGGGCAGCTGTCTCGGGATACAACCGCCGCGATTCTAACCGCAGGCCTGTTGGGAGAGCAGTATATTGGGCTCAGTGTTGGGGGGGATCCCGATGTGTTGCAAGACGGCGACACCATCCGCGATACCCAGTCCGCTTTGGTCTTGGAAGAACTAATTCAGCAATTTGTATCCAATATGGTCAGTAACTAACGGTTCGAGACGTCCCGTTAAACCGTCTGAACATGCGACGCTTAGAATGACGAGGTGTATATAATGCAGCACATGAATAAAGTACCTGCGCACTGGCTGTTTGTTTTAGTGATGGCGGTGGTGATGTGGTTACCGATGAGCGCCCTGGCTCAGTCTCAAACGCCCGAGGCGCTTGTTCGTGAAAATGTTAGCGCGTTCATGGCTGAGCTAAACGGTAATGAGGCGTACTTTGCAGATAATCTTGATGAGTTAAAGGCGTTAGTAAACGATAGTCTGGATGACGTTGCCGACTTTCGTTACATCGGTGCCAGCGTGATGGGAAGCTACTTTCGCAATGCAACGCCAGAGCAGCGTAGCCGCTTCGCTAACGTCTTTCGTCAAACATTGATTGATACCTACACCCGTGGGCTCGTGACGTTTGATTATGATGAGCTTCGCGTGCTGGATAATCAGCGCGGACAGCGTTACGACGACCAAGCCAGCGTCGATATGGAAATCGTAGCGAACAACGGTCAAGTTTATCCGGTGAGCTATAGTCTTCGGCTTTCGGATGGCGAGTGGCGCGTGGTAAACGTGATTGTGAATGGGATTAATCTAGGTTTAACGTTTCGCAACCAGTTTGATCAAGCCATGCGTGAGAACAATCGCGACTATGATGCGGTGATTCGTGGCTGGTCGCCTGAGATTGGGGTTGACGAGCTAGAGCAGGGGGGCGATGCGTGACGCTGCTACTGTCACAGTCGAGCGTTTCCCTGGAAGCGCGCGGACACACGCTCAAGGTAAGTGGCGATGTGGATGTAAACGCAGCGGCCGAATTGGCCGCTGCCGGCGTTAAGTGGCTAAAAGCCAGTGGTTTGTTCGAGGCGGCCTTTGACTTTACAGATGTTTCCGTGGCCAGCAGTGTGGCGATTAGCGTTCTTTTTGAGTGGATGCGAACCTGTCACCGCCAGCAAATTACTATCGCCTCTATTTTGCTCTCAGCACCCCTCATGCGGCTAGCGTCACTCGCGGAGCTTGATGAGCTGATTGCTCACCCAGATACCGCGCTAAGCACATAGACCAACATCGCCAAGCGTGCTGCTTTTCTTTATCATGTTTGCCAGTCTTCATTATTTAAATGACCCCAAGGAGTTTCCAGTCCCATGCATCCCAATGAAGTAAAAGCACTGCTCGAATCCCGCATCGAAGGATGTGATTTTCATATCCAGGGTGAAGGCTGTAATTTTCAGGTGATTGCGGTTGGTGAAGCCTTTGATGGTCTCTCTCCTGTTAAACGTCAACAGCTGGTTTACGCCGCATTAAGCGACGAAATCGCTTCCGGCGCGCTTCACGCTATTAGCATCAAAACGTTTACTCCGGCGCAGTGGCAAACTGCTCCGGAGAACGCCCAATAACGGGCGCGCTTATGGATAAATTAATTATTACCGGAAACGGTTCGGTTGACGGTGAAGTGTGGGCAAGTGGCGCAAAAAATGCGGCATTACCAATCTTGTGCGCTAGCTTACTGGCTGATGGCCCCGTCATTATTGGTAACTTGCCACACCTTCAAGATATTACCACCACCCTCGAGCTGCTCGGGCGAATGGGGGTTGAACCGGTGATGGGCGAGAAGCTCAGCATTCAGCTAGATGGCTCTCAGGTGACCCAATGCCATGCGCCTTATGAGCTTGTGAAGAAAATGCGGGCGTCTATTTTGGTGTTGGGGCCGCTGCTTGCGCATTTCGGTAAGGCGGATGTCTCTTTACCCGGCGGCTGCGCTATCGGTTCACGCCCAGTTGACTTGCATATTCGTGGCTTGGAGGCGATGGGTGCGGAGATCCGCGTCGAAAGCGGCTACATTCGTGCCAGCGTAGATGGCCGTCTGAAAGGTGCCACCATCTATTTCGACACCGTGACCGTAACCGGTACTGAAAACCTGCTGATGGCGGCGACCCTTGCCGAAGGCAAGACCGTTCTTGAAAACGCAGCACGCGAACCTGAAGTGGTTGATCTTGCTGAATGTTTGATCAAGATGGGTGCTAATATTCGTGGGCACGGTACCGACACGATTGTGATTGAGGGGGTTGAGTCGTTGCATGGCTGCGAGCATGACGTGATGCCCGACCGTATTGAGACCGGCACCTTTTTAGTCGCAGCAGCCATGACAGGTGGCCGGGTTAAAGTGAAGCGTACCCGGGCGGATATCCTCGAAGCAGTGCTCGCCAAGCTTGAAGAGGCGGGCGCTGACATTACCACGGGCGACGATTGGATTGCCTTGGACATGCACGGCAAGCGCCCCAAGCCGGTTAATATTCGAACCGCGCCTTATCCAGCGTTCCCTACCGATATGCAGGCACAGTTTGTCGCTATGAACGCAGTCGCTGAAGGGGATTCGCGGGTAGTCGAGACTATTTTCGAAAACCGCTTTATGCACGTCCAAGAGCTGAATCGTATGGGCGCTAATATTGTGCTGGAAGGTAATGCGGCCCTTATTAAAGGGGTCGATAAGCTTTCAGGTGCCCCGGTCATGGCGACGGATCTTCGTGCCTCAGCATCGCTAGTGATTGCGGCGATGATGGCGGAAGGCGAAACCCTCGTTGATCGTATTTATCATATCGACCGGGGTTACGAGTGTATTGAAGAAAAATTGCAGCTGCTGGGTGCGAAAATTCGCCGTATCCCCGGCTAAGCCATGCTATTAACCATTGGCCTATACAATGAGTAAGCAACTAATTTTAGCCCTTTCAAAAGGGCGTATTCTGGACGAGACGCTGCCGCTTTTAGCGGATGCGGGTATTACTCCTGCAGAAGATTTAGGTAAAAGTCGCAAGCTGCTGTTCGATACCAACTTGCCTGATGTAAAGCTCGTCGTCATTCGTGCAACCGACGTTCCTACCTACGTTCAACTCGGTGCGGCTGATTTAGGCGTTGCAGGCAAGGATGTGCTGCTAGAGCACGGCGCGGAAGGGCTTTATGAGCCGCTAGATCTTGATATTGCGCGATGTAAGTTAATGACCGCCGGCGTGACGGGAGAATTCCCTGCCCGTGCCCGCCGCCGAGTAGCCACCAAATTTGTCAACGTGGCGCGCCGCTATTACGCGGAGCAGGGTATACAGGCAGAAGTCATCAAGCTGTATGGCGCGATGGAGTTGGCACCGCTGATGAACTTAGCGGATGAAATCGTTGATATTGTTGATACGGGAAATACGCTGCGTGCTAACGGTATGGAGCCTCGTGAATTGATTGCCCATATCAGCACGCGGCTAGTGGTTAACAAAGCGTCCATGACCATGAAGCATGACCGAATTAAGCCCTTGTTGGCTCGTTTGGACAGTGCGGTTAAGCAACGCCAGTCCCAGTTGATTGAATGACGCGAGGTTCCTCATGAGCGATAAGTCCAAAGCCACCATAGCCCGCCTCTCAACGGTCGATCCGGCGTTTCACCAACGTCTTGACGCACTGTTGGACTGGGAGGGCGTGTCTGATAAAGCAGTGCAAGCGCGGGTTGAGGAGATATTAGCCGATGTGAAACAACGCGGTGACGCGGCGGTTATTGAGACCACAAATCGTTTTGATCGGATGAATGTGCAGCATATCGATCAGCTTCGTGTCTCTGCCAAGCAGCTAAAGGCGGCGTTTGATGGGTTACCTGACCAGCAGCGAGATGCACTAGCCGTCGCTGCTGAACGAATCAAGTGTTATCACGAGCGGCAAAAGCCTAGCTCTTGGCAATATGAAGAAGCTGATGGCACGGTGCTGGGTCAAAAAGTAACGCCCCTAGACCGTGCAGGCATTTATGTACCTGGCGGTAAAGCGGCTTATCCCTCCTCGGTCTTGATGAATGCGATTCCTGCCCATGTGGCGGGGGTGCGCGAGATTGTCATGGTCGTGCCAACGCCAGATGGCGTGTTAAACAACCTGGTATTGGCCGCCGCCCACCTCGCAGGTGTCGATCACGTCTTCACCATTGGTGGTGCTCAGGCGGTGGCTGCGCTTGCTTATGGCACGCAAAGCGTTCCGCGCGTAGATAAAATTGTCGGCCCTGGCAATATTTACGTCGCAACGGCTAAGCGTGCGGTCTTTGGGCAGGTCGGTATTGATATGATTGCTGGTCCTTCGGAAATTATGGTGGTTTCTGATGGCAAGACCGATCCTGAGTGGCTGGCGATGGATTTGTTTTCCCAGGCGGAGCACGACGAGGACGCGCAGTCTATCTTGGTGAGCTGGGACGCTGAGCACCTGTATGCGGTGGAAGCCGCTATTGAACGTCTGCTGCCTACGCTTGAGAGAGAAGATATCGTTCGCGCGTCGCTAAGCCGTCGTGGAGCGCTAGTACTCTGCCAAGATCAAGCTGAAGCCGTCGAGATGATTAACCGTATCGCGCCAGAGCACCTTGAACTATCGGTAGCATCGCCGGAAACTTGGCTAGATGAGATTCGCCATGCGGGCGCGATTTTCATGGGTCGCTATACTGCAGAGGCATTGGGTGACTATTGTGCTGGCCCTAATCACGTGTTGCCTACGTCGGGCACTGCACGCTTTTCATCGCCATTGGGTGTGTACGATTTTCAAAAGCGCTCTTCAATTATCCACTGTTCTGCCCAGGGAGCATCGGAGCTAGGTAAGGTAGCGTCGGTGTTGGCACGGGGAGAGTCCCTGACCGCTCATGCGCGGTCAGCGGAGTATCGTATTCTAGACTAGTAGCGCACGCATGTAGCGCCAGGGCCAGCTCAGGAGCCGCTCTGGCGCTCGCTTAACGTGGCATTATCAGGTACCGGCCGTTCGCCTACTTCCAGCGTCATCTCCATGACTTCACCGCTACGAACGATAGTTAGTGGCAGTGAAGTGCCAGGTGGAATTGAGGCAATATCGCTCATTGTGGCGCGTGCATCCAAGATTGCTTGACCATCAATTGAGAGTAGTACGTCGCCAGGTTGTAAGCCTGCTTTTGCTGCGGGCCCTCTGTTGACGACCCCGGCTACGATGACGCCTTGAGGCGTCCGTAAACCAAACGATGCCGCAAGTTCACGAGAAAGTGCCTGAGCTTCAATTCCTAACCAGCCGCGAATAACGCGCCCCTGTGTTACTAGCTCGTTAAGAATGCTATGCGCTAGATTGGCTGGAATCGCAAAGCCTATCCCCTGAGACCCTCCCGAGCGAGAGAAGATCGCCGTATTAATGCCGACTAACGCGCCATCGGGGTTCACTAGAGCGCCGCCAGAGTTGCCGGGATTAATGGCGGCATCGGTTTGAATAAAGTCTTCGTAGGCATTTAGTCCGAGATGGCTTCGTCCCGTGGCGCTAATAATGCCCATGGTGACGGTTTGTCCGACGCCAAACGGATTGCCGATGGCTAGCGCTACATCGCCGACGGCAACATTCTCAGAGTTGGTTAGCTCAATAACGGGTAGGTTGTCGAGGTTAATGCGCAGAACCGCCAGATCGCTTTCTGGGTCGGTACCGACAACCTCAGCCAGGGTTTCACGACCATCACGGAGGGCCACTTGAATTTGGTCGGCACCATTAATGACGTGATGGTTCGTCAGTACGTAGCCATCCTGGCTGACAATGACGCCAGATCCCAGGCTGGAAAGCATACGTTGATGAGTCGTTGCGTCATCTCCGCTGAAAAATTGCTGAAAAAAGGGGTCTGACATGAGTGGGTGTTGGTCGCGCTCAACAATGCGAGATGAATAGATGTTAACGACCGCAGGGGCTGCTTGATTAACAGCATTTGAGTAACTTGCGGGACCCTGGTTGCGAGCCAATGGCTCGGCCTGACGTATTTCCGGTGGCGGTCGATGGGTGGGTTGCTCGCTGCTGGTAGAGACCAGTGAAGGCGGCGTCTCCACAGATGTGGTTGGTGCCTGCTGAAAGGGATTGGGAAGTTTTTCAGGAAAAGCTAATAGTGCCAGAGCGGCCAGTAGCAACCCGGTCATGATTGGCCATAAATAGGGCAGCACAAAACGGTGCATGCGTAAATTCCTCAGCGGGTGGCAGTCTTAATAGTCGCGAGGTTCGCGTAAGGGCGAAGCGAGTTTTACAATAGGCACATGGTAACACTTAATTGCTTAGTTCCTTAGGGCAGCTAATAAATCAGTCAAGGAGTCAGTGTGATTCATCGTGACCAGTTAGTGGCGGCATGTGATCATCAATTACAGTCTGTACAGTTTAAAGATTATACCGTTAATGGGCTTCAGGTTCAGGGTCGAGAAACCATTAAGCGTGTTATGTCTGGGGTAACGGCTTGCCAATCGCTTTTAGATGAAGCGGTGGTTTGGCAGGCTGATTTAGTGCTGGTGCACCATGGTTACTTCTGGAAAAACGAGCCAGTGGCTATTACAGGAATGAAGCAGAAGCGCATAAAAACGCTGTTAGATAACGACATTAATTTATTGGCTTACCACTTGCCGCTTGATGCTCATGCGGAGCTGGGGAATAACGCAGAGTTGGCTAGGCATTTGGGTTGGAAAGTAGAGGGATGCTTGGATGGTAGGCTAGGTGAAGGCCTGCTGTGGATAGGGCGTGTGTCAGAGCCTCAATCGCTTCAGGGGTTGGCGCAGCAAATAGCAGGTGTGCTAGGCCGTGACCCGTTAGTCATCGAAGCGCCTAAAGTAGGCGAAGTAGATAAGATTGCGTGGTGTACAGGCGGTGCCCAAGATATGATTTCCGCAGCCTTTGAGGGAGGGGCGCAAGCTTTTGTATCAGGCGAGATATCCGAGCGTACCACTCACCTCGCCCGGGAGATGGGTATTCACTATATTGCGGCGGGTCATCATGCGACTGAGCGTTACGGAGTGCAGGCGCTTGGCGAATGGCTGGCCAGTGAGTATGGAGTGGAGCATCGCTTTGTGGATATTGATAACCCAGCGTAATCCACTGCGTGAGCCGTTAGGTGTTCAATGGGTCATGCATAAAAATGGCAGTAACAACAAGCTGTTACTGCCGTTAAACGTTAAAACACTTGTTCGTAAAGGGTGTGACTAATAGCGCGGAGGCTGTGGGGCTGAGGTCGCCTGCTCGCTAACGCTCTCTTTTAAGCCAAAGTCTTCAGACAGGGTGCCGCTCTTGCCGTCCGCGTAGTCTCTGGGCATAGCCAGTGTTTCATCAATATCTGCAGTGTTTGGTGTTGATACGCCAGCTGCCAGTAGGTCGTTGGGTGCTTTGTCTAGCTTCCACCGTGTTGCGTCTTCTTCAAGCTGTTGCTCCAGCAAATCGGTTTCGGCACGAATGTTTGCCAGGCGCTGACGAACATCCAAACTCAGTCCACCCATGGCCTTCTTAAGTTCTGCGATGTGGTGTTCGCGCTCTAGTAGCGTTTGCCGGAGCGCAGCACGTTGGCGTTCGCCTTTGCTGAACAGACGATAAACAATCATGCCGATCAGAAAACCAACGACGATGCCAATAATTGCAAAGGTAAATGGCGAGCTTGCTTCCACGATGTTCTCCCTGAAAGTTGAGTTGCACCACCTTGGTGTGCGGCGGGTGCACCAACGAAACAAAGCCCATTATAGGCGTCTGCGTGGCGGTTAGGTCAATCGGCTCATGCGCTTAGCAGGCGAGCAGCGTATAATTAGCCTTTTTTGTCATTAGAATATGCCCGAGCGAGGGTGTATGGGTTAACGCTAAACGCTGAAGGAGGCGAAACAGATGCCATCATCATCTGGACAGCAGATATCGGGTCAAGCTCGGCGACAAACGCCGATGGAGCGTTATCGCGCTGACTTAACCCGCGATGACTTCCAGTACGATCCGGCACAGGAGGCAGCTGTTAAGCACCTTCAGCGGCTTTACGATGAGCTGGTGGCGGCACCTGCCAAAGCGCCTAAAGCGATGGTGGTAAATAGAGGCCTCAAAGCTAAAGTGGCTGGGTTGATGGGCAAGAAGAAATCGCCCAGTGAGCCGCTATTACCAGCGGTGCGTGGCCTCTATTTCTGGGGGGGAGTGGGGCGTGGAAAAACCTATTTAGTCGATACGTTTTACGAAGCGTTGCCGTTCCCCGAAAAAATGCGAACGCATTTTCATCGTTTCATGCAGCGTGTGCATAATGAATTGACCCATTATCGCGGCGAAAAAAATCCGCTAACGTTGATTGCCGGTAAGTTTGCAGCTGAAGCGCGTGTAATTTGCTTTGACGAGTTTTTTGTCAAAGACATTACCGATGCCATGATTCTAGCTAATTTATTGGAAGCGCTCTTCGAGCGCGGCGTGGTGTTAGTGGCAACCTCGAATATTGTCCCGGATGACCTCTATAAAGATGGTTTGCAGCGGGCGCGGTTTATGCCGGCTATTGATCTGGTGAATCGGCATTGTGAAGTAGTCAACGTGGATTCAGGAATTGATTATCGCTTGCGTGCCCTTGAGCGGGCTGAAATTTTTCATGCGCCCTTGGATGATGCTGCTGAGAAAGAGTTGGCGCGCAGTTTTAGAGAGATTGCCGGCCAGCCAGGGGAAGAGGAAGCGCCGCTTGAGGTGAATCATCGGGTGCTTAAAACGCGTCGGCTGCATGAAGATGTTGTGTGGTTCGAGTTTGTTGAGCTGTGTGATGGGCCACGCAGTCAAAACGATTACATCGAACTGGCTCGTGAGTTTCACACGGTGCTTGTCGCTAATGTGCCCCGTATGGATGGCAAGTCAGATGATCAAGCGCGGCGCTTTATCAATATGGTAGACGAGTTTTACGATCGTGGTGTGAAGCTGTTGATGTCCGCAGAAGTGCCGGTGGAGTCGCTTTACAGTGGTGGCAAGCTGACGTTTGAATTTCAGCGTACCTTATCTCGTCTGCAGGAAATGCAGTCTCGCGAGTACTTAGCGCTGGCCCATAAGCCATAGGCGAGGGCGTGTGTTAAAAAAAGTAGCAGAGCACTTAACTTGGGCGCATGCTTAATGTAGAATGCCGCCTCGCTACATGTTGTCAGCATTAGTTGGCAACCAAAAAAAATAGGGATGGTGCTTCGCCGCGTAGCGGTGTTTGTCGCCCCACACACTTAATCTGGTGATTTCATCCATGAAGACGTTCAGTGCTAAGCCGCAGTCCGTCCAGCGCGACTGGTATGTTGTCGACGCTACGGACAAAACGCTCGGTCGTCTGGCAACCGAGATTGCTCGCCGCCTGCGTGGCAAGCATAAGCCCGAATTTACCCCTCACGTTGATACCGGCGACTACATCGTTGTTATCAATGCCGAGAAAGTCCAAGTGACCGGCAACAAGGCGAAGGCTAAAACCTACTACCGCCATACTGGTTATCCGGGCGGTCTGCGTTCCATGACGTTTGACAAAATGCTTGATCATGCGCCTGAGCGTATCATTGAGTTTGCTGTTAAAGGCATGTTGCCGAAAGGCCCGTTAGGTCGCGCCATGTACTCCAAGTTAAAAGTGTACGCCGGTGCCGAGCATCCGCATGCTGCCCAACAGCCGCTTGAACTGAACATCTGAGGAAATCTTCGCCATGACACAGCAGTATTACGGTACCGGGCGCCGCAAGACTTCCACCGCTCGCGTGTTTATGAAGCCGGGCTCTGGCAAAATTACTGTCAACAGCCAGGATCTCGATCTCTATTTCGGTCGCGTTACAGGTCGCATGGTTGTCCGCCAGCCGCTTGAGTTGACTGAGACACTTAACCAATTCGACATCGTTGTGACGGTGGCCGGTGGTGGTAACTCCTCACAAGCAGGTGCTATCCGTCACGGTATCACTCGTGCATTGATGAATTACAACGAAGACCTGCGTCCCACGTTGCGTGCTGCTGGCTACGTAACCCGTGATGCGCGTCAAGTTGAGCGTAAGAAAGTCGGCCTGCGTAAAGCGCGTCGTCGTCCGCAGTTCTCTAAGCGTTAATTTTCACGCTATGCGGCAAAAACGCCCAGGTCGTCGACCTGGGCGTTTTTTATTGAAAAAACATAATATTATAAAGCTCCTACCACCATGGTCACGGGTGGTTGTTCTTGTGTCGAGCGCTTTGTTTTTTTAACATAGAGCGTATTTGATATTCGTCGTCGCAAGACGCCTTTGCGACGGAACGGGTAAGCTGATGGGAGAAACCAGAAATGGCAGATAACGGCGTAAACAAAGGTCGGCGCCGTTTCCTCGTAGGCGCCACCTCCGTTGTTGGGGCGGTGGGTGCTGTCGGGGTTGCGGTCCCCTTTGTGGCTTCTTGGCAGCCTAGTGCCAAGGCAAGAGCGGCAGGCGCGCCAGTCCAAGCGGATATATCGAAGCTTGAGCCTGGTCAGCGCATGACCGTAGAGTGGCGCGGTCGTCCGGTGTGGATTATTAATCGTACACCCGAAATGATCGAGCGGACTGAGGCGCTAGACGCAAGCACGCTTGCAGATCCTGAGTCTGAAGTGCCACAGCAGCCAGCATATATTCAAGGCGGTCTGCGTTCTATTAGGCCAGAGATAGGGGTGTTGATCGGCATTTGTACGCATTTGGGGTGCTCGCCACTGTACCGGCCTGAGCCAAATGCTGAAGGGGTGGGCGTGAGCAACTGGCCGGGTGGTTTTTTCTGTCCATGCCACGGTTCCCGCTTTGATTTGGCTGGCCGCGTGTACACTAACGTCCCTGCGCCGACTAACCTTGAAGTGCCGCCCTACCGTTTCGAAAGCGATGATATCATCGTAGTGGGCGAAGACGAGGAGGCTGCATAATGGGTAACCCTGATAAGGCCAAGGCTGAAAGCGGCATCATGCGCTGGGTAGATGATCGCTTCCCGGCCACGCAGATGATGCAAGATCATCTGACGAAATACTACGCACCTAAGAACTTTAACTTCTTCTATATTTTTGGTGTTTTAGCATTGTTAATGCTAATTAACCAAATCTTGACGGGCGTTTGGCTTACTATGAGCTATAACCCGTCAGCTGAAGGTGCATTCGCCTCCGTTGAGTACATCATGCGTGATGTAGAGTGGGGGTGGCTAATACGCTACATGCATACCACAGGCGCTTCTGCGTTCTTTGTGGTGATCTATCTGCACATGTTCCGTGGTCTGATGTACGGTTCCTACAAGGCTCCCCGTGAGCTGGTGTGGATCTTTGGTATGACCATTTACCTACTGCTGATGGCTGAAGCCTTTATGGGCTATCTGCTTCCATGGGGGCAGATGTCCTATTGGGGCGCGCAGGTTATCATTTCGCTGTTCTCAGCCATTCCTGGTATTGGTCCTGACCTTGCTCAATGGGTGCGTGGCGATTTCCTGATTTCAGGTATTACGCTCAACCGTTTCTTTGCGCTGCATGTGGTTGCCCTTCCTATCGTCATTTTAGCGCTTGTGGTGCTGCACATTATTGCGCTTCATGAAGTGGGTTCTAATAACCCCGATGGTATCGATATCAAGCAGAAGAAAGATGAGGCCGGTAAGCCGCTCGATGGCATTGCCTTTCATCCTTACTACACTGTGAAAGACCTAGTGGGTATTGCCATCTTCCTGTTTGTTTTTTGCGTCGTAATCTTCTACTTCCCTGAAGGGGGCGGTTACTTCATTGAAAAACCAAATTTTGAGCCAGCTAACCCGCTACAAACGCCTGACCATATTGCGCCGGTGTGGTACTTCACGCCTTTCTACGCAATTCTACGTGCCATTACCTTCTCGATATTTGGGCTAGATGCTAAGTTCCTCGGGGTCGTCTTTATGGGCGCTGCCATTGCGGTTCTGTTTGTCTTGCCATGGCTGGATCGTAGTCCGGTGCGTTCAATGCGTTACAAAGGTTGGATGTCCAAGGTAATGTTGCTGCTGTTTGCGATTAGTTTTGTCATTCTGGGTGTGTTGGGCGTATTGCCATCCACAGAGGGGCGGACTCTTTTAGCGCAGGTATGTACAGCCATTTACTTCGCCTTCTTCCTGCTCATGCCGTTTTATACCAAGCTGGAGAAGACTAAACCCGTTCCAGAAAGGGTGACTGGCTAATGAAAAAACAACTGATTGCACTACTGTTCGCGCTGGTGCCTATGGCTGCCTTTGCGGCGCCTGCTGCTGATGTGCCGCACTCGATGACCCCCGATTTACGTGATCAGGAGTCGCTGCAACGGGGTATGCAGCTGTACGTTAACTACTGCATGGGCTGTCACTCTTTGGAGCATCAGCGTTTCGCGCGTGCCGCTGATGATTTGGGGATTCCGCAGGAGTTAGTAGAGGAAAATCTTATTTTTGCCTCTGACCTAGCCTTCAACGACCAGATGCATAATGCGATGGAGAGCGGGGACGCTGAATCTTGGTTTGGTGTTTCACCGCCAGATCTTACCCTGTTTAATCGTCTACGGGGTTCAGACTATATTTACTCCTACTTGCTGACGTTCTACCGCGATCCTGATCAGCCGCTGGGTGTTAACAATATGGTGCTTGAAGCTTCGGCGATGCCAAATGTGCTGGAGCCGCTACAAGGCGTTCAGGAGATGGTTTGCTCTGAAACGGATCAGCCTGTCGCGGGTCAATCCCCGGATCCTTTGTCAGGCAAGTACCAGTCTTGTGACGTACTTCAGGTAACTCAACCAGGTTCTATGGAGCCTGATGAGTTCGAGGAAGCGGTATATGATTTGACCAACTTCCTTGCCTATGTGGGTGAGCCGTCTAAGCTGCAGGCTCAGGCGTTAGCGCCTAAAGTACTCATCTTTATCTTTATTTTTGGTGTGATTGCTTACTTGCTCAAGCGTGAATATTGGCGAGATGTCCACTGATTAGTAAAGTTGAGATAGGCAGGCAGGGCGCACGGCGAAAGCCGTGCGCCTTTTGTTTGCCTGTTCCGTTGTTATGCGCAGCAGGCTATCTTCCCCTAAGGTAGGGCTAGCGTGTTATTATTCTAGATTGTTTTGATGTGAGGATGCTTTCATGGGTGTTGTGGCCAAGCGGTCGTCAATGATCTTTTACTCAGGTAGTGATGATCATTTCAGTCATCGTGTACGCATTGTGTTGGCTGAAAAGGGGGTAGCTGTCGATATCGTTGAAGTTGTTGATGGGCAGCCACCTGAAGAGTTGGCAGACCTCAACCCTTATAACAGTGTGCCCACGCTGCTCGATCGTGACTTAGTGCTTTATGAGTCTAAGGTGATGATGGAGTACTTGGATGAGCGTTTCCCGCATCCTCCTCTGCTACCTGTCTATCCGGTCGCGCGTGCGCAAAGCCGCCTTTGGATGCACCGTATTGAGCGCGAGTGGTGCCCAATGCTGGAGCAGATTCGCAGTGGCGGTAAAAAAGAGGCCGATAAAGCACGTAAAGAGCTGCGCGAAAGCCTGATTGGTATATCGCCCATTTTTGAAGATATGCCCTTCTTCATGAGCGAGGAGTTTACGTTGGTAGATTGCTGTCTTGCGCCTATTTTGTGGCGTTTGCCAGAACTGAATATCGAGCTACCTGAAAAGCAGGTGAAGCCGCTCTTGAGCTATATGTCACGGGTGTTTGAGCGTGAAGCGTTTAAAGCCTCTTTAAATGAGCGTGAAAAAGAGATGCGCGCTTGAATTCATATTACCCCTTAGCTTAGACAGTCGCGGGGGTATTTGCTGGAGGAGGGAGTCTTATGAAATCGAGCCGTCCCTATCTCGCCCGAGCCCTTTATGAGTGGCTGCTAGATAATGAATTGACGCCTTACTTTGTTGTTGATGCAACGCAGCCAGGCGTCGAGGTGCCCAGACAGTTCGTGCAAAATGGGCAAATAGTGCTCAATGCAGCGCCTACAGCGGTGCGTGATTTGTTTATGGAAAACCAGGCCATTGGTTTTAGTGCGCGATTTGGCGGACAGCCGATGCAGGTGATGATTCCTACTCCTGCATTAATCGCGATTTATGCCCGTGAAAATGGGGCAGGTATGGTGTTTGGCCACGAGCCTGAGTTAGGTTCAGCAGAGTTCGATGATATCGATCTTGATGATGCAGAGCTTGGTGATGAGGGCGGGGATGAGCCTGTTAAAGCCTCTAAGCCCGAACTCACCGTAACTGAAACGTCTTCTGAGAAAACGGGGAGTAAGCCCGCCTCGAAGAAAGATGATGCCAAGAAAAAGCCTACACTGCGCGTGGTGAAATAATACCTTCTCTTAGGTAGAGTCTACTAAGAGCGTTTATCGCCAACTAAAAGCCCCACGTGATCTTCTTCATGTGGGGCTTTTTGGCGCTAAGGCTAGCCTGAATTATTCAATATAGTCGAACACTTTGACGATCCGCTGAATGCCAGCTACCGAAGAGGCGGCATTTACAATGCGGTCCGCTTCTTCGCGTGTCACCATGCCCATTAAGTAAACGCTGGCGTTCTCAGTAGTCACTTTTAATTTAGAAGAGTCGATGCGGTCGTTAGTGGCGAGATGGCTAATGACATTTGTTGTTAGCCAAGTATCACTCAGGCGTTGGCTAGCGGGTAAGTTTGCCGCAATGCTGAGTTCGTTATGTACCTTGTTAACACCTCTCAGCGAGCTAACAACGTCGCCTGCCTTGGAGCGAAGCTCTTCGCTCGGTACTTGGCCAACGAGCAGCAAAGTACCATCATAACTGTGCGCGCGAATACGTGCGTCCCCAAGCCGGGCGTCGGCGCGGGTAAGAGCGCGTTCAGCTTCACGCTCAACGGTTGCGTCGACCGCTTGGACATCATTGCTGCGCTGGCCGTAGTTGGCAGGGTTTGCTGCCGTATTATTGGCGCAACCGCTGAGTACAACGGCGCTGCATAGAGCAGCCATGATAAGTTTTCGAGAGGAGAAACTTAGGGCCATGGTGGTGGTTCCTATACAAGGGATAAGTAGGCGTATGGCTATTTAGGCGGCGCCACCAAATAGCTGTTCATCAATTAAATCACACAAACAGTGGATGACGAGTAGATGTACTTCTTGAATGCGGGCGGTGGAGGTGGCGGGAACGCGGATTTCACAATCATCCTGCCCTAAAAGCGATGCCATATTACCGCCATCACGCCCAGTGAGTGCGACAACAGTCATGTCCCGGTCGTGAGCCGCTTGAATGGCTTGAACGATATTGGCCGAGTTGCCGCTGGTCGATATAGCTAGCAGTACATCGCCCGGTTGACCAAGTGCTCTAATTTGTTTTGAAAATACCTCGTTGTAACTGTAATCGTTTGCAATAGATGTCAGCGTAGACGTGTCTGTTGTTAAGGCTAAGGCGGGTAGGCTAGGGCGCTCTCGCTCGAAGCGGTTAAGTAATTCAGAGGAGAAGTGCTGGCTATCGCCTGCGCTTCCACCATTGCCACATGCCAGGATTTTTCCTTCGCTGACTAAGCACTGCACCATCATTTGGCTGGCGACCTCAATAAACGGTGGTAGTACTTCGCTGGCGTAAGTCTTGGTATCAATGCTGGCATTGAAGTGGTCAAGTATGCGTGATTGAAAGTCCATTGGGGCTTCCTTGTTAAAAGGGTCAATAAGCGTCAAAGGCTGCTTTTTCCCAGTGAAACTCAAGAGAGGGTGGTATGCCAGTAATGGCTAGAATATCAAAGCGGCAAGGGCTGGAAACAGCGTATCGGGCTATATATAAACTGGCGGCACGGATCAATCGCTGTCGTTTTCGGGCGTTAACCGCTTCTAAAGGATGGCCGAAGCGCGTTGTGGTGCGGTGTTTAACCTCGATAAAGACCAAAATGTCTTCATCCATCATCACCAGATCCAGCTCGCCGCCTTTAACGTGATGATTGCTGGCGACCAGGCTTAATCCTTGCTGCTGCAGCCATTGAGCAGCAAGTTGCTCAATGGCTGCACCGCGGAATCGAGCTGTGCGGGCGTTATTCGTCATTTCCCAAAAGACCAGGGATCAAGATCGGTGAAGGTGTGCCGTTTTGGAATTTTGCCCAAGGGAGTTCACGGTAAATTCGGCCGTCATCGGCAAGGCGCAGAGTGCCGGTACTGCCGCTCAGTCCTTCAAGTGTTGAAAGATCCGACAGGCGCGTGGCAAGTTCTAGGGCATCAACCCCCATCGCCATAAGGCGAAATGAAGAGGCATCTGTTTCATCGCGAAGGCGCTGATACGTACTGTAGAAGGGTAAAACTTCTTCGCCGCCGACGGCTGCGTCAGGAATTTGCCAAGGTATATCCATAAACATGACATCGTTAAGATCTTGATCCAGGCGCGTTTGCTGGCGACCTTCATGCAGGTGTGATGTTGCATAAATAGGTAGATTTGGCGCGTAGTAGTAATCCATGGTGGGAGGTACTTGTCGTGCGTAATCAGGTAGCGCTAATAAAAACAGTGCGTCTATGTTGCCAAGACGTGCGCGCTCGCCGCTTACATTAAGCGCGGTTTGTACGGCGTTAGACACCGAGCTTCCGGGGTTGTAGCGCACGGCATTGGTTACTTCGCCTCCTTGGCGATGATACTCATTCCAAAAGGCTTCTCCAACACGTCGACCCCAGTCGTTGTCAGGCACCATCACGGACATTTGACGGTGACCATCTAAATAGGCGCGGCGAGCTGCCTGTCGAGCTTCATCTTCAGCAGATAAGCCGTATTGGAGCAGGCGGTTGGCGCGGTTGCTGTCGCTGTTGCCGTAGTTAAGCGCTAGCGTGGGCATCGGCACGCTGTCGCGCTGCTCCAATTGAGTGACTTGGTCTTTATCGAGCGGGCCAATCACCAGCTGTGCATTCATCTGCGCAGCGCGGTTGTAAATCTCGTCGAGTGAGTATTGGGAAGTATCTAAAAAGCTAAGCTGCACGCTGTTGCCACGAATTTCATTATGGTTACGCATGGCTGTGGCAATGGTAGAGGCGACGCTGCTTAAAGGGCCGGACTCCGGCAAAGCAACAAGAATACGCTGAATGTTGGCGCCTTCCAGTTCTGGAAGCGTGACAGCCGAAACGCTTGGCTGGTCTAGTGCCTCTCTGGCCCATTGCTGACGCTCAGCAAGCGTTTCTTGCTGATTAGCCTGCATGGGTAGCTCGTCATCAAGCACCTGGGTGGCGCGTAGTACTGCACGAGGATTGTTTAAGCCGCGGGCAAGTTCAGAGTAAAGCAGTGCCCAGCGAACGCGATTGGTGTCAGAAAGTAGGCTTTCATCAATCGAATCCGCCGCTTCAAATGCGTTTTCGCGTTGTCCCTGCCGGGCAAAAAGACTTGCCGCTTCTAAGCGTGTTTGTGCTGCTTGTTCAGGGGCTTGCTGTTCAGCTTGGCTAAGTAGACGGTTAGCATCCTGGTCAGGTACTCGATCGACCACGCTGGGCGGCTGCATGGCACACCCTGTGATGAAAAGTGCCATGAAGGCAGTGGCGAGTAAGCCACGTAATGACTGTTTCATGTATCCTTCCTTAGTTTCCATTTGCGCTGTCGCCGCTCAGCGAGCAGGGGGTAAGCTTTTGCATTAGCATAGCGCACCGGCAGGGCAAGCCATTAACAAATCGGGAGTCATGATGACACACCAAGATCCGGGTACATTGTACGTGGTTGCTACCCCAATTGGGAATTTGGAAGACCTAACGCCACGAGCTGCCCGGGTATTAGCGCAGGTATCGCGGATTGCCGCTGAAGACACCCGGCATAGCGGGCGCTTGCTCGCCCATCTTGGGGTTAATAAGCCCATGCTGTCACTGCATGATCATAATGAAGCGCGCCGAGTAGATACGCTGGATGCCTTCCTTCAGGCAGGTGAGGATATTGCGCTGATCAGTGATGCAGGTACGCCGTTAATTAGCGACCCGGGGTTTGTGCTGGTAAGAGAGCTACGCGCACGGGGGCGAAAAATAGTGCCGCTGCCGGGTGCTTGTGCGCTGGTGACCGCGCTGTCCGGAGCGGGCTTGCCCACTGATCGGTTCACGTTTGGTGGTTTTTTACCCGCTAAGCCCGGTGCGCGTCGTCAGGCATTAGAGCAATGGGAGGCGCGGGAGGAGACGCTGGTGTTTTATGAGTCGCCTCATCGCATCCTGCATACCTTGGAAGCGTTGCGAGAACAGATGCCGTCGCGGAACGTTGTGTTGGCAAGGGAGTTAACCAAAACGTTTGAAACGTTTCTGCATGGCTCGCCCGAGGAGTTGATTCGCTGTTTAACGGATGACACCAATCAGGCCAGGGGGGAGTTCGTAGTGATTATCTCCGGAGCGCCTGCGGTTGCGCCTGGCGATCATCAGGCAATTCATGCAGATGAGCTGCTGAAATCATTGCTGGCTGAGGGTGTGGGCGTTAAGCAAGGGGCGGCGGTGGCAGCCAGAATGTTAGGGGGGCGTAAGCAGGAGTGGTATGCCAGATTGCAAGCAATGAAAGGTGATCATTGAGGCAAACGCATGGCGCTGGTATGCTTGCCGCCGGAGTTGGCCAGACAGTCGCCGCTAATATTCCCGTAAGGGCTATTGGGGGAGGAAAGTCCGGGCTCCACAGGGCAGAGTGCCAGGTAACGCCTGGGCGGTGTAAGCCGACGGAAAGTGCAGCAGAGAGTAGACCGCCTAAGCCTCTGAAATAAACCTCAGGGGCCGGTAAGGGTGAAAGGGTGCGGTAAGAGCGCACCGCGCGCCTGGTAACAGTGCGTGGCATGGTAAACCCCACTCGGAGCAAGACCAAATAGGGATCCAATGGCGTGGCCCGCGCTGGGTCCGGGTAGGTTGCTTGAGCGCTACGGTGACGTAGCGCCTAGAGGAATGACTGTCCACGACAGAACCCGGCTTATCGGCCGACTCCCCATTTCCATTAAAGGGCGTGCCCAGCACGCCCTCCCAAATTTTGTGTGAGAGTAACATGCCTTCTCCTGACGCTGACCAGGTCGCTCCTAGCTTTCGCCATACCAGCGTGTTGTTAGAAGGGGCGGTTGATGCGCTAGTTCACGACCCCGATGGTATCTACATAGACGGCACGTTTGGTCGTGGAGGGCACTCTCGCGTTATTCTTTCGCGCCTAAGCGAGCAGGGGCGCTTAATGGCCATGGATCGTGACCCCCAGGCCATTGCCGCTGCCGCTGATATTAATGACGCCCGCTTTCAAATCACCCAGCGTGAATTCGCGCGTTTGGCCGAGTTTGCTCAGGAACAAGGGCTGCACGGCAAGCTGTCGGGCGTGCTGCTCGATGTGGGTGTCTCTTCTCCGCAGTTGGACGATCCGGAGCGTGGTTTCAGCTTTATGCGCAACGGGCCGCTGGATATGCGTATGGACCCAACCAAGGGAGAGAGTGCCGCAGAGTTTTTAGCCCGTGCCAGCGAAGGGGATATTGCCCATGTCTTCAAAACATTTGGTGAAGAGCGCTATGCCAAGCGTCTAGCGCGTGCAGTCGTCACGCGCCGACGTGAAATACCGTTTACGCACACGGTAGATTTGGCCGAGGTGCTTAAAACCGCCCATCCTGCTTGGGAAAAGGGCCGACACCCGGCAACGAAAGCGTTCCAAGGTCTGCGTATTTACCTAAACGGCGAGTTAGAGCAGCTTGACGCCGCGCTCGAAGCGGCGCTTGAAGCTCTGGCTCCCGGCGGGCACTTAGTAGTGATTAGCTTTCACTCGTTAGAGGATCGGCGTGTTAAGCGGTTTATTCGCCACCATGTACGCGGAGACACCCATTTGCCCCGGGGCGTCCCCATCCGCGATGACCAGTTAAATCGTCGCCTTGAGGCGCTAGGCAAAGGCGTAAGGCCAGGTGATGCTGAAGTGGATGCTAACCCCCGAGCACGAAGCGCTGTGATGCGAGCCGCCCGCAAACGAATGTGATCACGGATGAAGCCATGAACATGGATCGGATTCAGTATTGGGTCGCTACGTTGCGCACTGAGTGGCCGTTCAAGCTGCGTATGCGCTTCTGGCCGCTTGTTGTCAGCGTTCTGTTTTTATGCTGTTTGGCGACGGGGTTGGCTATCGTCACTACCACACACATGACCAGAGTGCAGTTTGCCCAACTTCAGCAGCTGGAGCAGGAAAAAAACCAGCTGCAAACCGAGTGGGGGCAGCTGTTGCTTGAGGAGGGAGCCTGGTCAACCCCCGCAAGGATCGAACAAATTGCCACGGAACGGCTGGATATGCGTATTCCCGATGTAAATGATGTCGAGGTCATTCGGCCATGAACCGGCAGCGACGGGGTGGAATGTCCCGGCAATTGCCGGTCGCGCCTCCTCTGGCGGGCGGGCGCTTTTTATTTATACTCATT